>JAFUDC010000151.1 GCA_017459345.1 Eubacterium sp. | reverse complement strand
TGGTGTCCTTTCACCGATGGAAAAACATGAGTCTTACATGCTTGCAGCATGACTCATATCAAAAAACGACCAGCAACTATAACGTTACTGGTCGGAAAAATCTTATATTTTTTCATTGTCCTCTTGACGGGAAGCAGTTCAGATTCCCTTTGATGCCCCCCTCTTTCACTGGCATAGCAGCAAGGACCGGGACCGGCAGCTTCCTGCCTGGATCAGGGAAACCTTCGGCATAGCCGAGGAAATCACCCTGAAGGCCATAGAGGCTGCAGACCTGGCCCAGGACAGCTTCCGCCGGGACCTTAGGGCAGCCGGAAAAAGGATTATCGAAGAAGTGAAGAGGAAGGGGACCTACGCCGTCGTCCTGGCGGCCCGCCCCTATCAGAATGATGCCCTGGTAAACCATGACCTGCCCCAGGCATTTACCCGGCTGGGCATCCCCGTGCTGACGGCAGATTCCCTGCCGGATGTCAATGAGGTGGAGCTTAGGAACAGCCGGATTGACGTGGTCAACAACTATCATGCCCGCATGCTGTCCTCTGCCATTCTGGCGGCCCGGCATGACTATCTGGAATATGTCCAGCTGGTGAGCTTCGGCTGCGGCCATGATGCCTACCTGTCCGATGAGATCGTCCGGCTGATGCGGGAGATCTCCGGGAAAGCTCCCCTGATCCTGAAAGTGGATGAGAGTGATATCCAGGGGCCTCTGCGCATCCGTGTGCGTTCTTTTGCGGAGACCATCGCCATGCGGCGGGCAGGCGGCTATGTTCCTGAGATTCATGCCCTGGCTGACCCCTACCCGGTCAAATACACCAAAGAAAACCGCCAGGATACGGTTGTTCTGGTTCCCAACAGCTCCCATGCCTTCTGCCGGGTCATGACCGCAGCCATGCGGACCCAGCATGTTAGGGCGGTGCCCCTGGAAATCGGCCGTGAGGAGGCCATCCGGCTGGGCAAGCAGTATGTCCATAATGATATCTGTTTTCCTGCCCAGATCGTCATCGGGGAGGCACTGGCGGCTCTCAGAAGCGGAAAATATGACCATGTCAATGTGGGCATCGCCATGGGTAAATATGTGGGCGACTGCAGACTGACCCACTACGGCTCTTTGCTCAGGAAGGCTCTGGATGATGCAGGATATGCCCATGTGCCTGTCATCACCAATGATGATGTGGATTATCATGATATGCACCCGGGCTTTAAGATGAATTTCCTGTCCGCCGCCCGGATAGCCTTCGCCTTGCCCATGATCGATGTGCTGGAGGAACTCCTGCGCAAGATCCGTCCCTATGAGCTTAGTGCCGGAAGTGCCAATGCAGCCTTTGAGGAGGCCATGGATGCACTGATCTTTGGCCTGGAAGCCCAGGGAATCCGGGGGGCCAGGAAGGGATTTAAGCGCGCCATCGAGATCATGAAGGGTGTCCCCTATGACCGGAGCCGGCTAAAGCCCCGGGTCCTGATCGTGGGAGAATACCTGCTCAATTTCCACCCCGGCGCCAACCATGATATAGAAGATTACCTGGAAAGAAACGGCTTCGAGATCATCGAAGCCAGGATGACGGACGTCATCCGAAAAACCTATTTCTACCAGGATATGCAGATAAAAGAATACCATATAGACAAGCCGTTCGCAGAGAAAGCCTGGTACCGGACCGCGGACCAGCTCTTCGACCTGGCCCACAATGCCGCCGATGCAATCGCCTCCGCCCATCCCCTCTATGAGCGGGCCACCCGGATGAATGAGCTGGTGGCAGACAGCGACCCCATCATCCACCACACCTTCGACGCAGGAGAGGGAGTCCTCATCCCCGGCGAGATCATCCACCATGCAAAGCACGGCTGCAAGGCCTTTGTGATCCTGCAGCCCTTCGGCTGCCTGCCCAACCATGTGGTAGGCCGGGGCATCGCCAAGCGGCTTAAGGAGATGTTCCCCGATGTGCAGATCCTGCCTCTGGATTACGACCCGGACGTGAGCTTTGCCAATATAGAGAACCGGCTGCAGATGCTGATAATGAATGCGGGGAAGTGAGAAGGCTTTGGGTGCGAGCCTGCCGGAGAGCTGCGCAGCGGCTGAGCAAGGCGTGGGATTTGTTCAGGCACTCAGCAAAGATAATACTTTTTGATTTGGTGGATATAATTTCCTCTTCTGGTACATTGTACCCACCTTTTTTCTCTTTGAAAAGGTTCGCCTGGAGTAGCAGGAGATATAAACATCTTTAATCATCCTTATTATCCACTTATGTTGATAATAAGACAAGATATGCATCATACTATCTACTACAAAAGAATTAAAAATTAGTTTTGGGCTCCTGCAGCAGTTTATGGGTGGATAAAGATGGTCGGAGTTGTAAATATTATCATAAAACTACGATAAAGATGCCATGAAGATGGGAATTGTATCTCCCGGAACTCTTTGGCTTTCTGTTTTTCAAAGGTTATTCATACTGTTAAAATGATAATCTATTATATTGGCTGTCCTGAAAAGCCTCCTGACCGATCACCGATCCCCTTTATCTTAATCTGGTCACAGGTATTATGAAAAGTTAACTTGTCAAATACCTTTTGGCCAGCCATAGACTGAAGAATGAACCAAAGTGAGACAGCCCGAAGGGCTGAGGGCAGTTCAATTTTTTTACAGCCCGATGGTCACTGAAGAAGTGAACGGAGCAATACATATGGTATCAGGTTACCTGTAATTTAGGCTTAAAAGATGTTTGAGATTTTTTAATATTGATGTTTATCCATATGTGTTTGTTAAGGAGTCTGTTCATGAAATAGTCCATGTTCTTGTCTGCCCAGGAGCTAATGAAAAAAGTTAATCGGCTCAGAAACGTTGACAAAGAAGAGGACAGTGGGTATATTAAATATTGTTTCAATCCATTCATAATACAGTTTAGTTGAAAAAAGATATAGTTAAAGGAAGAAAATTATATGGGAAAGATAATATTAACAGGGGACAGACCGACAGGAAGACTTCATGTAGGACATTATGTGGGATCTCTCAGACGAAGGGTGGAGCTGCAGAACTCCGGAGAGTTCGAAAAGATCTTCATCATGATTGCGGATGCTCAGGCATTGACTGATAATGCTGACCATCCGGAGAAGGTTCGCCAGAACATCATGGAAGTCGCTCTTGATTACCTGTCTGTGGGGCTGGATCCTGAGAAATCAACACTGTTTATCCAGTCCATGGTGTCTGAACTGACTGAGCTGACATTCTACTACTCTAACCTGGTTACAGTGTCAAGACTTCAGAGAAATCCCACCGTAAAAAGTGAGATTCAGATGAGAAACTTTGAGGCCAGCATCCCGGTCGGTTTCTTCACATATCCGATCAGCCAGGCTGCAGATATCACGGCCTTCAAGGCAACAACTGTGCCGGTTGGCGAAGATCAGATGCCCATGCTGGAGCAGTGCCGTGAGATCGTGCATAAGTTTAATACGGTTTACGGGGAAGCACTTGTGATGCCCCAGATTCTTCTTCCGGATAACAAGGCTTGTCTCCGTCTGCCCGGCATCGATGGTAAGGCCAAGATGAGCAAGTCCCTGGGGAACTGTATCTATCTGTCTGACACAGAGCAGGAAGTAAAGAAGAAGGTAATGTCCATGTTCACGGATCCAAACCATCTTCGTGTGGAAGATCCGGGAAAGACAGAGGGTAATCCTGTCTTCATCTACCTGGAAGCTTTCAGCAAGCCTGAACATTTTGCTGAGTTCTGGCCGGATTATGCTAACCTGGATGAACTGAAAGCCCACTATGAAAGAGGCGGCCTGGGTGATGTGAAGGTGAAGAAGTTCTTAAATAAAGTACTTCAGGCTGAACTGGCCCCGATCCGTGCCCGCAGAAAGGAGTGGGAACAGAAGATTCCGGAGGTTTATGAGATTTTAAGGGAAGGCAGCCGGAAGGCCCAGCTGGTGGCTGCAGATACTCTCAAGGATGTCAAGGCTGCCATGCGGATTAATTACTTTGACAATGATGAGATGATCAAAGAACAGGAGGCAAAGTATAAGTAGGACTTTGCATAATTAATATAACGAATTAATAAGAATCCAGAGCTGACTTCAGGTTTTGAAAAGTCTGAAACATCTTTGGATTCTTTTTGTTTGTGGAAGCAGGATGTGTTCATCAAAAGGCTGAGTCAAGGCAGACATCTATCATAACGATAATGATATTCAATAATCAATAATAATGATAATACTTGTCAATTAAACCATATAAAATGATAAATTTTATTAATAAGCAACATAATCATTGTCCTCGAAAAATGGAAGATTTATAATATAATTTAATCTTTAGATCAAAAAAGGAGGACATATATTATGTTAGATTGTTTAAAAAAATTCAAGTATAAGAAGAGCGGCCTGTTTGCTGCAGGTGTCTTTTTTGGGACAGCTGGGATCAAGGTTCTTACCAGCAAGGATGCCAAAAGTTTATATGCTAACTGCACAGCTGCAGTACTCAGGGCCAAGGATTGCGTCATGAAGACTGCAACTGATATCCAGGAGAATGCAGAGGATATCTATGAGGAAGCTAAGGCAATCAATGCCCAGAGAGATCTTTGGGATGAGTTCTATGATAGAGAGGATCTGGTGGTTTCTGAGGATAAGGATCCGGAGGATGGAGCAGATGACGAGAGTGATGCTGAGCCGTCTGCTGATACAGAAGAGTAATCCTGAGATGTAGAAGGGATATTGAATCATGAAGTTTATGATTAAGCATGAAGTGCCGGGGCGCATACGCATCCATATAGACAGGAAAAGGATGAGCTGCGAGGAGGCAGATCTGCTTTTGTATTATCTGGAAACTCTTCCTTCAGTCAGCCGGGCTAAGGTTTATGAAAGAACAGCTGATGCGGTGATTTATTACCGGGATGATCGTAACAGGATTCTCCGTGCGGTCAGAGAGTATCAGATGGAATCCGTCTGTCCGGAGACATATGAAAGTCAGTCAGCTTCCAGTTCCCCTGCAGGGGCCGAATGCCGACTCAATGTACATAATAATGCAGCATCTTTAAGCAAGCCGGCCGGTTTTCCGAATCCCGATCAGAAGAGAAACTTAAATAAGACTCCTCATACCGGCAGGGTTCTGAATGAAGAGTACAGGGAGAAGCTGATTTTCAGAGTGCTTGGAAGATACATATCCAAGTTTATCATCCCCACCCCGATTCTCTCTGCCATTACTGTCCTGCGTTCTGTCAAGTACATAAAAGAGGGCGCGGCGACTTTGCTGAAGCGTAAGATCGAGGTGCCGGTGCTGGATGCTACTGCCATCGGTGTGTCCATCCTGCGGAGAGACTTCACCACGGCCAGCTCTGTCATGTTCCTGCTGGATATCGGGGAACTGCTTGAGGAGTGGACCCATAAGAAGTCCGTGGATGACCTGGCCCGGTCCATGTCCTTAAATATCAGCAATGTCTGGAAGATTAATGGAAAGAAGGAAGAGCTGGTCCCTGCCGATACCATCAAAGAAGATGATCTTGTTGTGGTCAGAGTGGGAAATGTCATCCCCTTCGACGGTGAGGTTCATGCCGGGGAGGCCATGGTCAACCAGGCTTCTTTTACCGGCGAGTCCCTGCCGGTCCGCAAGACCATAGACTCTTATGTATATGCAGGTACAGTTCTTGAGGAGGGTGAGATTACCGTCCAGGTAAAGAGCGTCGGCGGAAACAGCCGTTTTGAGAAGATTGTCACCATGATCGAGGAGTCGGAGAAGCTCAAGTCCGGCCTGGAGAGCAGGGCAGAGCACCTGGCAGACCGGCTGGTGCCATTGACATTTCTTGGGACAGGCCTGACCTGGCTGCTCACCAGAAACACGACTAAGGCACTGTCTGTGCTGATGGTAGACTTTTCCTGTGCACTTAAGCTTGCCATGCCCATCTCGGTGCTGTCGGCAATCCGGGAGGCCAGCCTACATAAGATAACTGTTAAGGGCGGCAAGTTCCTGGAGGCTGTGGCGGATGCGGATACCATTGTTTTCGATAAGACGGGGACCCTGACCAAGGCAACCCCCACAGTGGTCGATGTGGTATCCTTCTGTGAGGAAAGCCCCGATGAGATCCTGCGGATTGCCGCCTGCCTTGAGGAACATTTCCCCCACTCCATGGCCAAGGCCGTTGTCCACGCCGCCATGGAAAAGGGACTCCATCATGAGGAAATGCACAGCAAGGTGGAGTACATCGTGGCCCACGGCATTTCCACCAGGATCTCCCGCAAGAAGGCCGTCATAGGCAGCTACCATTTTGTCTTTGAGGATGAGCGGTGCAAGATTCCCCAGGGGATGGAAGAGCGCTTTGCGGCATTGCCCCGGGAGTACTCCCACCTCTATCTGGCCATTCAGAAGAAGCTGGTGGGTGTCATCTGCATCGAAGATCCTTTAAGAGAAGAAGCACCCTCAGCCATCCGCCGGCTTAAGGAGGAAGGAATCACAAAGGCCGTAATGATGACCGGAGACAGCGAGCGGACAGCCGCAGCCATCGCGGGCCGGGTCGGCGTGGATGAGTATTATTCGGAAGTCCTGCCGGAGGATAAATCCGGATTTGTGGACCGGGAGAAGGAAGCCGGACATACGGTGATCATGATTGGTGACGGAGTAAATGACTCTCCTGCCTTGTCTGCTGCGGATGTGGGCATCGCCATCAGTGACGGGGCAGAAATTGCCAGGGAAATCGCTGACATCACCGTCAGTGCCAATGACTTAAATCAGCTGGTGGTGCTGAAGAAGATCAGCGACCGGCTCATGAGGCGGATCAAGTACAACTACCGCATTATCGTGGGCTTTAATACCGGCCTGATTGCCCTGGGCGTCCTGGGGATCATCATGCCCACCACATCTGCCCTGCTCCACAATGCCTCCACCCTGGGCATCAGCCTGATGAGCATGCGCAGCCTGCTGGATGAGGAAATGTGATTAACTGAAAAAGACTCTCAATTTCAACGATTGACGAAAACTGATGAGTTAGTTATAATAATTATAAATTAGATATAACTAACTATTACGAAAGCTTACTAATAAGTTTTTGTATAATTCTGAGCAAGACTCGAATACATCAGGAGGGCTATTATGAGCGTTGTCATCGTTGGAGGTCACGACCGCATGGTCTGTCAGTATAAGAAGATATGTAAAAAACACCATTGCAAGGCGAAGGTATTCACCCAGATGAGCGGGAATCTGAGCACTCTGATCGGGAGTCCGGACCTGCTGATTCTCTTTACCAACACTGTATCTCACAAGATGGTGAAATGTGCCGTCAATGAGGCGGAGAAATGTAATGCCAGTATCGTACGCTGCCATACCAGCAGCGGGACAGCCTTGAATGATATCTTAGAGCAGGCCTGCGGAGCCTGAAAAAACAGGATGAATAGCGGAGATTTTAACTGTCTTATACCAGTGTGATTTGAAGGCGCCATGAATCAGGGACTGATTCATGGCGCCCCTTTTGTGTTTACGAAAATCCAAAGATTGATGTAACTACTCATAACCCCATCTCGATTACACTTCGCTTCATCTCGATGTGGTCTCTCGCCCTATAGATTTTTGCACAATATGTCTTCTGAAAGCAAGCTTTCTCAGTCATTTTGTCCAAAAATCTACATGGCTCTGAGTAGTTACAAATTGATGATGGCGGAATCGGCAGATATGTGATAGAATAAAAAATAACCGGAAAATACTTGCATCCGACAACATTAGTCAGAAAAAAACATAAGTAGTAGAGGAGAGATTTATGACTAAAGTATGGAATTATCTAAAAAGAATCGGAATCATGGGAACCATGCTGATTGCCCTGGCCTTTATCTGCCTGCCAGTCAGTGCCGGGACAGTATCCGTTGTCCAGCAGGATTTCACTACCAGCAAAAAAACGGCTGAACGGACTGCCAGGGTAGTGAAGACCGGCACGCAAACCATTAATTTTCCTACCGGGGTTGATAAAGGATATCTGGCTTTTACTGCCCCTAAAGACGGGACATATACATTCACATTTTCTGATCTCACAAAAAAGCCGGATTATAATCTTGCGGTGGGATTTATTAATATTATGACTATTGATGGCGGTTCTATCTTTATTGCCAACGTCAACACTCAGGGCGGTATCGATGATGTAATGTGGGTGAGCAACCCGCCGATTACCCGTACCATTGACGGTTATACTGTTGTCGCTCTGTCCTCAAGGTACGGGGAGATTATGCTTGCAAAAAAGCAGAAAGTATTCATCTATTTTAGTACGAATGCAGCCTCCCTGAAGCTGAATATAAAAGGTAAGGCGCTGCCCACTTCCTCCAGTCAGATTAAAAAGACAGGAAAGATTACCAAAATCAGCTGCCCCGGAAAACAGCAGATGTCATTGAAGTGGAAGAAGGTCAGCGGCATAAGCGGCTACCAGTTTTATTTTTCCCTGAGCAAGAATTTTAAAAGGAATACCGTTCAGTGCAGCTACAGCAAGAGCAAAAGCAGCGTTAAAATCGATGGCTTCCCGTCAAAGAAAACCTTCTATGTCAAGATGCGGCCTTATAAGAAGTCCGGGAAGAAGACCCTGTACGGCAAGTGGAGCAAGGTAAAGAAGATTAAAATAAAGTGATATATATCCTGGATACCCTGAATACAATAGGGTATTCCAGGATTTTTTTTGTGATCTGCCTGCTTCTTTGATTCGGCTCCCAATCCTGCTTACCTTCAAAAAGCAAATCACTTTCAATACATACAAATAAGTCTATGCATTTTTCACAAAAACCGCAAATATTGATAAAGAATTATAGTGACAGATTCCATTAGAATGTGCTAAACTATTACTAATAATAACGTTTCACATACTGATCGTGTTTTCGAAAGACTCTTCTATGGTGCTTTTGAAGGATATTGGCAGTAATTTTTCATCTCATCATTTCGAAAACCGGTCTGCAGCTAATGGAGTTGGATAAGATGTTAGATGCGCATTACCTGAATAAAGGTACAGAGCTCCACGGCAGATATGTCGTGGAGGATATACTGGGAGAGGGTGGATTCGGTATCACCTATATAGGCAGGGATACCCTCTTTGATACCCCGGTTGCCATTAAGGAATTCTACCCTAATGGCATTGTTCTCCGAAACCATGATATCAGCAACGAAGTCTCAATCTCTTACACGGCATCGCCGGAGATCTTCGAGAGCGGAAAGAACCGCTTTATCAGCGAGGCCAAGGTCATGGCCAAGTTCCAGAAGAGCAAGGGTATCGTCAATGTCAATGACTTCTTCGAGGCCAATAATACAGCCTACATTGTCATGGAGTATCTGGCGGGAGTTACTTTGAAGGAGTTCCTGAAAGAGAACGGCCCCATGACGGCGGATGATATGCTGGTCATCATGGCCCCCCTCTTAGAGTCCCTGGATGAGATTCACAAGGCCGGCATGATCCATCGGGATATCAGTCCCGACAACATCATGGTGATGGCTAACGGAGAGGTCAGGCTGATGGATTTCGGGGCTGCCAGAGACTACACCGAGTTTGGCGAGAAGAGTCTGTCCGTCATCTTAAAGCCCGGATATGCCCCGGTGGAGCAGTATCAGACCCGGGGGATGCAGGGACCCTGGACGGATATTTATGCACTATGTGCTACCTTCTATCGCTGTGTCACCGGAGTGGTTCCGGAGGATTCCCTGGAAAGAGTCCTGGATGATACATTGAAGGCTCCTTCCGAGCTGGGTGTCCAGCTGCCAGCTCAGATAGAGCATGCCCTGATGAAGGGAATGAGCGTGGATCCTTCAAAACGTTATCAGAATCTGAAGGAATTCTGCGATGACCTCTACAGTGAACTGGAGGAGGGAACGGATATTGCCCCGGAGGTCGGAGCAATGGATGGAACAGAAGCCATTGCTCTGGAAGAGCCTGATCCGGAAGAAATGTCTTCCGGTGACCAGGGTGCTTCCGCTGCTGCCCCGGTTAATGATACTTCCCCTGACACCGAACCAAAGTCAGAGGAAGAAGTAATCTCTCTTCCCGAGGATGAACCTGCAGACCAGGCAGTTGAAGTAAAGAAATCTGTCCCTGAAAAAGCCGTGGCGGAAGGCGGAGGTAAAAAGAAAAGCAAGCTGCCGATGATAGCGGCTGCCCTCGTTCTCCTGATCGGTATCGGAGGCGGAGCAGGCTACCATAGCTATCAGAAATCCCTGGAGAGGGAAGTGCCTGACCTGACCAACATGACCCTGGAGGAGGCATCCAAGCTGGCAGAGGGAGATGACGAATCCCTTCTTGTGATAGACAGCGGAAGCGAGTACTCTGACGATGTGGAGAAGGGCAGCATCATCTCTCAGAACGTTGAAGCCGGAGAGATTCTTAAGAAGGGTGACCAGATCGAAGTCGTGGTCAGCAAAGGCGCTCTCAAAGAAGTTCCCTCTGTGGCTGGCTTAAGCCAGAAGAAGGCGGAGAAAGCTATCACGGACGCTGGTCTTGTCTGTACCGTATCCGGGAATGAGTGGTCTGACGATGTCAAGAAGGGATCGGTAATCAGCCAGGGCGTTGCCGCCGGTGAAAAGCTTGAGGAAGGCGCTGAGGTCACCATCGTCATCAGCGACGGAGTCGAACAGGTTGAAGTACCAGACCTTAAGGGCAAAACTGTGAAGGAAGCCAAGGCCTTACTTAAGAAGGCCAAGCTCAAATATAACGCAGACGCTCAGGAGAGCGAATACAGTGACAGCGTAAAGGAAGACCAGATTATCAGCCAGTCCATCAAAGCAGGCAAGAAGGTCGACAAGAACAAGAAGGTCAGCGTCACAGTCAGCAAAGGACCGGAACCCGAGCCCGAACCCGAACCGGAGCCAACCTACAGGTCAAGCGGCTCATCAGGAAGCTCATCAAGATCTTCAGGATCATCCTCAAGCAAGAGCTCAGGATCATCCTCCAAGAAGAGCTCAGGTTCTTCCAAGAAGAGCAGCGGATCTTCCAAGAAGAAATCAGGCGGATCCAGCTATAAGTCGATGGAGTGGGTGAATTAAGATGGTATTAAGGTTAGAAAAGTCAGTATTACTAGTATAAAAATCTGATTTGACTTACTTTACAATCAATCAAAGAACAGGAAAATAACAGAAAGGAGAAGAGCGGTGAATGAATCAGCAAAAATGCTAAAAATGCTATTAATGATGTCGATAATATTGTCAATGCTTATAGCAGTTCTTCCTGCTAGTGCGAGTGCAACATGGTATTATTATGATGAAGATGATAAAATAGCCTATATAGATATGGATTCTGAGTACGAAGATTATTTGAAATCATATTCAGTGGAACTTGGTACACATAAAATATATTGTGCCTATTTAGATACCTATTATGATGAAGAGGATGAAGAGTACTATGGTGGGTACTATTGTGGAAAAGGTTATTTAAATTTTGTACCAACGGTTACGGGCTATTATCGTATCACTGTCTCTAATTTGAATGCCGAGGATTGGGATGAAGCAAATGGAAGTTTTTCGCTGATGCTTGTAGAAAATGGCGATTTGAATAAACAGACGGTAGACACTGAAGGAGGGAAAAATAGTACTCTTTGGTTAGGGAATACCTCAGATGCGGATTCATATGATTTGTTTGAACAGAATTTGGAGAGCAGGTACGGAGAGATTAAGTTGACTGCTGGTCAAAAATTGTTCATTAATTTAAACATGTACTGTGAATCTTTTGATATGGATATCACCAAGGTTCCGGATCCGACCCCGACCCCAACTCCGACCCCAACCACAGCGGCTCCGAAGCCAACCACAGCAGCCCCGAAGCCAGCCACCACAACGGCCGCAAAACCGGCCACAAAGCCGGCTGCTAAGACGAAAACCCTCAACAAGAAGGGCAAGATAAAGACTCTTAAGTCTACAAAGAAAATGCAGATTTCTCTGAAGTGGAAGAAGATCAGCGGTGTCACAGGTTATCAGTTCTACTTCTCCCAGAAGAAGAACTTTAAGTCCAAGACTCTCCAGAGAAAGTATAAGAAGAGCAAGACCAGCGATACGATTAATCATTTCCCATCGAAGAAGACATTCTATGTCAAGATGCGTCCCTATAAGAAATCAGGAGGGAAGACCATCTATGGCAAGTGGAGTAAGGTAAAGAAGGTAAAAATCAAATAAGCAAGATTATCAAAGTTTATACAAACGAAAGAACAGGAGGTATTTTATGAAGATTATTATGTTAGGCGCCCCTGGCGCAGGTAAGGGAACACAGGCCAAGATGCTTTCCGAGAGATACGGGATTCCGCATATTTCCACGGGAGATATTTTCCGGGCCAACATCAAAAATAACACAGAGCTTGGAAAGAAAGCCAAGAGCTACATGGATGCGGGTGCCTTGGTTCCGGATGAGCTGGTTGTTGATCTGGTTGTGGACCGGATTAAGAATGCAGACTGCATGAAAGGTTTTATCCTGGATGGTTTCCCAAGGACCATTCCCCAGGCAGAGGCTCTGGATTACGCTCTGAATAACCAGAATGAGAAGATTGATTATGCCATCAACGTGGATGTTCCGGATGAGAATATCATTGAGAGGATGTCCGGCAGAAGAGCATGTGTAGGCTGCGGGGCAACCTATCATGTGGTTTATAATCCCACAAAGGCAGAGGGCGTATGTGACCAGTGCGGGCAGGAGCTCATTCTTCGTGATGATGATAAGCCTGAGACGGTGAAGAAGAGACTGGATGTCTATCATGAGCAGACTCAGCCTCTGATTGACCATTATGAGAAAAAAGGTGCTCTCTTTACAGTGGACGGAACCCAGGATATTCAGGTGGTATTTGACACCATCGTTAAGAAGCTTGGATGATAGAGATTTGAATTGCTTTTCAAAGAGCATTGCCAGTGAAATTTCCGCCGGCAGTGCTCTTTTTTAATCTTAATTTTTCCTTTCAAAGCCCTGTCAGACCGTAATAATTGATAAATAATATGGTGGAAAACTGCTCTTAAGTATGATAAAATTTACTTAAATAAAAAGCATAGATTACAGGAGGTATTTCTATGGGCAATTCAAGGAATTCCTTTCAGATTAAGATCATTCTTATCGTATGTATTGTGATCGTACTGCTGGCGGTTCTCTTTGCGGACCTGATTCTGGCAGATGTCATTTCAGTGCCATTTCTCCACAGGTCAGAACAGACGGATGATTCCGGGGATAAAGATGCGGATGAAGAGGATGAGAAAGATAAAGAAGAGGTGGAATCCGGGGAGGATAAGGTGATTCTGACTGAAAGCCAGACTGAGATGGATGGAACCTATATTGATATCAGTGCGGATAAGCTCAGGCTTACCGAGGAGGGGGATCAGGAGTATCTGGGTTATTCCACAGACATTTCTGATGAATCCACCATTGAGTGGGACAGTGAGAACCCGGATATTGCCAAGGTGAACGCCAACGGCAAGGTGACGGCTGTGTCCCAGGGGACTACTTTCATCACAGCTTCTTCCGGCAGCCTGTCTGACCGCTGCACGGTCGTCTGTGATTTTACCACAGAGCAGAAGCCGGCAGCCCAGCCGACCACTCAGCAGCCTTCCCAGCCGACCCCGGCCGGTGATGCCTACTATATCCTTCCGGACAGCAATAGCCGCTATCTGGCTGTCTCGGACATTTCCTATCTCAGCAAAAAGGAGCTGCGGCTGGCCCGGAATGAGATCTATGCCAGACATGGACGCCGGTTTAAGGATTCCGAGCTTCAGAACTATTTTGACAGCCAGAGCTGGTACAGGGGAACGGTGAGTGCGGATGCCTTCAATGAGGGTGTGCTTAACACTTATGAGAAGAAGAATGCAGAATTGATTCTAGGCTATGAGAAGCAGATGGGCGACTAGAAGAGCCTGTCTTTTACTGAGGAGCATTTCCCAGCAGGTATTGACCGGATGAAGAAGTTCTATGTATATGTTATCTTGTTAAGTTTATCTATCATACTGTCCTTCTCCCGGACATCTCACGCGGCGGGTAAGGGCCTGACCATCGTCCTGGACCCGGGTCATGGCGGCAGTCAGTCCGGTGCGGAGGCCATAGACGGGCGGACCCAGGAGAAGGACTTAAATCTGACCATTGCCCGTTATCTGAAGGAAGACCTCCTGGAATATGACCAGGTTCAGGTCATTCTTACCAGAGATGATGACCGGGATATGGGACTGGATGTAAGATCTCAGATTGCAGAGGATTATGAGGCGGATCTTCTGGTCAGTCTCCATAACAATGCCTACGATGGGAGTTCCGGATATGACCATGGCTGCTTTGTCCTCACAGGGGGAGGCACTTACCGGGAAGAACTCAGTCATGAGGAGCAGAAGCTTGCCTGCTGTATCCTGCATGAACTTTCTGAGCTGGGAATTGAGGAGCAGGGCATCCTGCTTCGGGCTTCTGAGACAGGCACTACCTATCCCAACGGGAAGCTGGCAGACTATTACCGGATTATCAAGGATGGGATACTTAACAACCGCATGCAGGTATTGATTGAACATGCCTACGTAGACCATGCCCGGGACTTCGGGAATTACCTGAGCTCAGACGAATCCCTGAGGGCTCTGGCCCGGGCCGACGCCAGGGGAATTGCCAGATACTATGGTCTGACCCGGGATGGGGAGGAAGCTCTCCCCGATCTTCAGAATTATGAGGAGAAGCTGGTGACCTTCAAGGAAGGATTCGAGACCGAGACCAGAACAGAGGTCTTCTATGAGACCCGGGGGGATTTAAGTAAGGAATCTGAGCGGGAACCAATTGATGCGCCGGGAACAGATGAAGGCTCTGAAACAGATAAAGATTCTAGGGAGAAAATAAATACAGATAAAGAATCAAGCACAGAAAAAGATCAGAAGATTGATTCGGATAAAGGAGCGGAGGCGGATTCAGAATCCATTCCCTTCTTTCAGAGATTTTTAGCATTATTAAAGAGAATAATTCACTTATGATCTGCAGATTAAAAAAAGTGATGATATAAAGCATTTTTTATTATTTACCACGAGGAGAGAAAGATGGAAACAAGAGATCTACATACTCTTGCGCCCGGAACCATCCTGCACAGCAGGTATGTCATCAGGGATGTCCTGGGTGAGGGGGGCTTTGGCATTACCTATGCCGGCATTGACCAGGTGCTGGATGTGGAGGTGGCGGTAAAAGAGTACTACCCCCAGGGTTTTGTCACAAGGAACAGTATATACAGTGAGGAGCTGACCCTGAGTCAGCCCAAGTACAGAGAGTTCTTCCAGGCCGGAAAGGAGAAGTTTCTCCAGGAGGCAAGGACTCTGGCAAAGTTTAATAAAGAAGAGGGTATTGTCAGCGTCAATGACTTCTTCGAGGAGAACAACACGGCCTATATCGTTATGGAGTATCTGGATGGTATTAATCTCAAGGACTTCGTGGCCCAGAACGGATTGATCATGCCCAATGAACTTCTGTCCCTTCTGGTTCCCCTGATGGAAGCCCTGGATGCCATCCACAGACAGGGCTTGATCCACAGGGATATCAGCCCGGATAATATCATGCTCCTTCCCGACGGCGGCGTGAAGCTGATGGATTTCGGTGCTGCCAGGGAGTATACCAATTTCGGAGAGAAGAGCCTGACTGTGGTCTTAAAGCATGGCTATGCACCGGAAGAGCAGTACAGGAGCAAGGGCATACAGGGGCCCTGGACGGATATCTATGCCCTCTGTGCCACCATCTATAAGTGTATCACCGGAGTCACTCCCATGCAGTCCATAGAGAGAGGCCGGGAGGATACTCTGCTCTGGCCCTCCCAGTTGGGAGTTCCCATCAATCCGAGAACAGAGCAGGCTCTGATGAAGGGGCTGGCTGTTCTCCAGGAGAACCGCTATCAGAATATCGCTGATCTCTGTGCGGACCTCTACTCCCAGGAGGGGGAGGTTACCGTGGGGATGAATTCCGCAGGTCAGAGCTATGACTGGCAGCAGTATTATGCCCTGCAGCAGATGCAGGCCCAGCAGGCCCAGATCTCTCAGCAGATGCATACCTCCCAGCAGCTGTATAATTCTCAGCAGATACAGAGATCCCAGCAGCTGCATACATCTCAGCAGATTCAGAGATCCCAGCAGTTTTACCAGGACGGATCTTCCGGACAGCAGCTGCAGACCGGCAATGACAAGACCCAGACCGGCATGAATACCATCATTGTGGTTCTGATCACATTGACTGCTGCACTGGTGGCGGTGGGCATCTTCATGATGGTCCGGATCAGCCGGGGGGATAAGAATAAGGCTGACAATTCGGGTTCGGAAATCACAGTCTCGGCAGAGAACACGACAAAGTCCGATGGAACGGATGATACGGAAGAAACCGCAGAAGAGACGACGGAGCCGGCCCCTGCCGAAACGGAAGAGGAGGCGGTGACAGAGGAAGCCGCCCAGGAGCCGGCTCTGCCCTTCATGGATAATGATTATATTGACATTGATTCATGCCTTGAACCTTCCGCCTACCATATCGTGACCAGCGGAGATGGAGAGTTTAGCTTCGGCTACCCCAAATACATGTTCAACAACTGCACTGTCAATGATTCGGGAACTGACTACTGGTTAAGCTTTGACGGTGGGGAGGATACCATGATCCTCCATGTTTACGAGGAGATCAATGAGGGGGATGCATTGACCAATGCTACCAATCTTTACAACGACTATTACTCACAACTATATCACGTTAACTATAAGAAGGTTCCAAAGAATAATTCTGACGGCATGTCAAGGGGGATTGTTACAGGACCTACAGATTCCACCGAGCAGACTTTGGCGTACATACTTGCTGCCAACAATGGCAAGAAGAATTATATCATGGAGATGTATTATCCGGATTCCCAGCCTCATTATGATTATGATCCGATCGATTACGTGATCGACTGTGTATACAGGTACCTGTCTTTTGGCGGCACAACTTATCTGCCCCGGACCTACGACCAGTTCCTGCCGCCGACAGATATGGGAACCAAAAAGTGAGCCCTGAGCATCTGACAATATCAGTTAGGAAAAAGATGAGTTTACAGAGGAGATGACCCCATGAAAAAAAGATTGAGTATACTGCTTGCATTTGCCATCCTATGCTGCATGGCTCCCGTCAGGGTGTCAGCTGCCGAGGAGATTCGTTTTGATACATCCTACACTATAGTGGATGGAGAGGATGGCTATTTTATCGCCAGGGACCGTGCCGGCAATTACGGCCTCCTGGATGAGAAGGGCGAGGAAGCCATAGAATTTGACTACGCTGACATGAGCTTTGCCGAGGACACGGAGAGGTATGACTACGTGATAGCCAAACAGGGTGAGAACTGGGGAATCCTCAATTATGACGGGGATGTCCTTGTTCCCTTCAGCTACAATCAGGTGGGGGCCTACAGTGACGGCCACTCCATGGCAGCAGGCTATGATGGCAACAAGACATTTCTTTACAACGAGAAGGGAAAGGAGCAGAAAAGCTCCCTTTCCGGAAACTACAGCAAGGTACTTACAGATACAGCCTTCGCCGGGGAGTCAGATATCCGCAATGACCGGGACAATAAGCTGATCGACCTCAAGGAGGAGGGCCTGCTCTATGAGGATAACGAGAAAGGGACAACCTCATCGGTAATCCTTGGCGTGGGTAAGGATATCGCAGCCCAGTACTACAAGGCTGAAGGAGAGACCTTCTACAATAAGCTGCGGGTAGACCGCTATATCCGCATATTCAACAGTGATGGCGATGAGAAGAAGATTGTCACCCCCAAGGAACAGTGGGCAGAGGATGAAGATGAGGTCATTGATGCAAAGCTCATTCTCAAGAAGGCGGTTTCTGACCACTCCATCCTGATCCAGATGAAGATGCCTAAGGGGAAGACGAGTTTTAAGGTCATCTATGATGTGGAGAACGACCGCTTCAGTGAGAAGTTCAAAACCGTCGGACCATATACCGATAACCTGGCCTTTGCCACGAATATGGACGGTGACCTGATGATCATCGATGAAAATGGAGAGAAGGTCGCCGGGGATATCGGCATTGACGGCTATACCAGAGATGAAACCTCCCTGGAATCCAAGGAAAGCAGACAGGCAGAACGTGCCTTCATGCTCTTTGAGAAGGAAGGGAAATACCGTCTCTACAGTCTGCTTCAGAAAAAAGAAATTGAAGGTGCCTTTAAGGAGGTCATCTTTAAGGACAGCGGTTATGTCCTGCTGAAAGATGATGATGATAAATATGCGGTCATGGACCGGAACGGAGACCTGATCCTGGGTTATGGAGATTACGAGAAGGATACTCTGGATAACGGGGAAATGGCTTTCTATTCCAGGGACTGTGTCACAATAGTGAAAAACAGCGGCGAGAAGTATGATGTTCACGCTTACAGCAGCGGAGAGAAAAAGTCCGGGGGTTTCGTCGAAGAGCATAAGAAGCTGCTGATCATCCTGGCAATTGTCCTGGCCGTCCTGCTGATCCTGGTCATCATTCTGGTTGTTGTCAGAAACCGGAAAAAGCAGGCTGAGGAGAGACTCCGTCAGGAGAAGCTTCTGGAGGAACAGAGGAGGAAGAAGGAAGCCATGGAGCGGCGCAGAGCCATGCGTAAAGATGTTCCGAGGAATAATCCTCCCAGGCGGGTGCCTGCAGACATCGAGTCCTCCATCCGGTCTCAGCAGTTCTATGACGGACATGCCGGCCAGTCTGCAGTCCAGACAGTTCCGTCTGGCTATCTGAAGGGAATCAAGGGCGAGTACGCAGGAGCCCTGATCCGCATCAAGTCGGGGGAGAGCCTCCGGATCGGCAGAAGTCATGAGGGCAATGACCTGATCATCAACAATTCAAAGGTGAGCAGAAGACACTGCGTGATCACCTACAATGGGGCACAGAGGACCTACAACGTGGTTGATTATTCATCCAACGGGGTATATCTTGTGGGTGGAAAGCGGCTTCCCCGGAATATGGACGTCGTTCTGCAGGAGGGAACTGTCCTCTGTATCGGAAGTGAGGAAACTCTGTTTGAGCTGGGGAACCGGCACTGATCATAAAAAATGATCATCGGAGATTAGCTATGAGAGACGAAAAAAGGATGACTCAATGCATGGGCTGCATGGAGATCTATGAAGCATATGATGACATCTGCCCCTACTGCGGCTATGTCAACGGGACGCCCCCCACGGAGCTCTATCACCTGGAGCCGGGGTCGGTTCTCGCCGGCAAGTATCTGCTGGGCAAGGTGCTGGGCTATGGGGGATTCGGAATCACCTACATCGCCTGGGACCAGGTCTTAAGCCGCAAGGTGGCCATCAAGGAGTACATGCCCAGAGAGTTTGGTACCAGGGCTGCGGGTACGGAGAGGGTCAGTGTCTATTCCGGAGACAAGGGCCGGCAGTTTACCAAGGGTCTGCGGTCATTCCTGGAAGAGGCCAGAGTCCTGATGAAGTTTCATAGTCTGCCGGGAATTGTGCAGATATTTGACCGCTTTGAGGAAAATAATACCGCTTATATCGTAATGGAATATCTGGACGGTGAGACGCTTAAGAGTAAGCTTGCCAGGGATAAGGAACCCATGTCCATGGATCAGGTTCAGGAATATATGCTCCCCATCATGGAGGCACTGCAGATGGTCCATAAGGAGAATCTGATCCACAGGGATATATCACCGGATAATATCTTTCTCACCTGGACCGGGGAGGTTAAGCTTCTGGACTTCGGCTCTGCCAGGCATGTAGCCCTGTCGGAGGAGTCCAATCTCAGCGTGATCGTTAAACCCGGATACGCTCCCCCTGAGCAGTATCAGATTAACGGAAATCAGGGTCCCTGGACAGATGTATATGCCCTGGCGGCGGTCATCTATCAGATGCTGACGGGGCTGGTTCCGGAGAATTCCATGGAAAGGATGGGAGAGGACAGCCTGCTTCCTCCTTCCAGACTCAAGATAAAGATAGATAAATTCCAGGAGAATGCCCTTCTGAATGCCTTAAACCTGTCCATTGTCAGCAGGACTAAGGATATGGAGACATTTAAGTGCCAGCTCTTTGATGAGGAGCCGGTCTCCCGCATTGTGGATGGAGAAACTAGGCCGAAAAGGAGCAAGTTCCCCTTTGTGCTGGCCGGGGCGGCTATGCTGGCTTTGCTGGCAGGCGGGGCCTTCTACATAAAAATGCAGCCCGGACCGGTCAGTCCGGGGGATGATTCCGGTCCCACAGCGGATTATGTCGATGTGGACAGCTATTATGGCCAGTTTTTTGAGGAAGAAGAGAAGAAGGCTGCCGAGAAGCATATCACCTTAAAGATTGTAGACCGGGAGAATGATGTGGAGGGCAGTGAGGGTAAGATCATTAACCAGAATCCGGCTGCCGGCAGCAAGCTTCCTTCCGGAGGTACTGTTGAAGTTATCGTCAGTGCTGGTGACAAGCAGCAGACCATGAAGTCTTATTACGGCTATTCCAGGGAGAAAGCCGAGAAAGATGTTACCGCCCGGGATAAACTGATTCTCAACTTTGAGAATGAAGTGGAGAGCAGTCTGATACCCGGATATGTGGTGACTCAGGAGCCGAAAAAGGGAGAGAAGATCCCGGAAGGGTCTGCCATCAGCCTGTCTCTTTCTGCGGGCCGGGATTACAGCGGCCTCACACCCGGCAAGATGCCTGCCCTTTTGGGGAAGACATTCGAGGAGGCACTTCAGATTGCGGAGAAGGAAGGCTTCTATATCGGGATCGAGAAGCAGGACTACTTCGCGGATGAGACGGTGGCAAAAAAAGGCCAGATCTGTCAGCAGTCATTAAAGGAGAATGAGCAGCTGGGTCCGGAGGAGAAGATTCTTGTGGTGATCAGCAAGGGGCCTGAGATGATGGAAATCCCCGATCTGCACGGCAAGTCCTATGGCGAGGCTTCAGAGATGCTTGAAAAAGCCAGGCTTGTGCCTGCCCGCCATGAGGAATACAGTGATTCAGTGGAGGAAGGATTCGTTATCTCCCAGAGCATCGATCCCGGCGAGAAGGTTAAGGAAGGAAGCACGGTTGAGCTGACAGTGAGTATGGGCAAAAAGCCTGCCCCCAAGAGCAGCAGTTCTTCCGGTTCCGGAAGCAGCAAGTCAAATAAATCCAACAAGTCATCCGGGTCAAAGAAAAAGAAAAAATCCGGAAGCAAGAAGAAATCGGGAGGATCCTCCTATAACTCGATGGAGTATGTGAATTAGCTGGCTTGTCAGAGAAAGCGAATTAAAGCTGCCCCGGATAATAACTTAGTCGGGGTACTGAAAACAATAGATCGGAAACATGTTGGTTGATAAGTATTGATGGACATAAGTGAGGTGAAGTGATGAAAATAAGATGTATGGGATGCATGGAAGAGTATGATTCCAATTACGATGTCTGCCCTTTCTGCGGGACGGAGAGGCAGAACTTCAGGAGGAATGCTGCTTCCGGAGATCATGTCCATCTTAAACCGGAGACGATCCTGAACCGCCGCTACCAGGTGGGACTGGCGATGGAGGAGGATGAGTTCTGTATCACCTATATCGGTGTTGACCTGATGAGTGATGATACCGTAAAAGTCCTGGTCAGAGAGTATTTTCCCAGGACCTATTGCAGCAGGAATGACAAGGATAATGCTGTAACCATAAAGAAGAAAGAATACGGTGATGTCTTCCGCCGGGGTCTGGACCGCTTTATCAAGGATGGAAGGGACCAGGCCGGCCTGCGGATTCCGGGCCTGATCCGTACCTGGGATGTGTTCAACCAGAACCAGACGGGTTATATCGTCCTGGAGTACCAGGGGGATGTTACCCTGGAACAGCTTCTAAAGAAGAAAAGCCGCTTCAGCCTGGAGGAAAGTCTTGCCACCATGATTCCGGTTATGGAGGCCTTAAATCAGCTGCATGGAAGCGGGATGCTCCACCTGAATGTGCACCCGGGCAGCATCCTGCTGCTGCCGGGAGGCGAAGTGAAGCTCATGGATACCAACCGCTACGCCTCCGTCCTGCTGGACCAGGACGGAAAGCATGCGGTAAAGGAATCGGAGGATTATCTGGCGCCGGAGCTTAAGATCGGCTCCATGAAGGTGACAGGCTCGGCAGATGTCTACAGCGTCTGCGCCATTCTCTACCGGATGCTGACCGGGACCAGCCCGGATAATGGCATAGACCGGATGAGAAGGGATGCCATGCCGTCTCCCCTGGAAAAGGGAGCGGCTATCGATGAGGATAGAAACAATGCTGTGATGAACGGACTTAATCCCAACCCGGCAAGCCGCACATCCTCCATGCATGAACTGCTGAGGCAGATGGTGTCCATCCGGCCTGTGGACCGGGTCGACAATATCAGCCTGAATCCTGACGCAGTCCGGCCGCCCACAAGGAATGAGATAGCTTCAGACAAGGCCAACAAGGCAATATTTGCCATCATCCCTGTGGTGGTCCTGGTTCTGATCGTGGGAGGAATATTTGCTTTCAGCAGACTCCGGTCCGGTGAGAAGGCCGGGCAGATAGCGGATGTCAAGAAAGAGGAGACGGTCCAGGGACCGGAGGCAGGAACGGAAGAAACTTCCGTGGCGGCCAGCGGCCTGGTGAAAAGCATCATCGGATCCGATTATGACGAAGCCCTGGAGGATCTTCAGAAGATGGGACTTACCATAAACAGGGTAAATGTCGTTGCAACCGAGAAGGCTGAGGAAGACAATATCATAAAAACCCAGAACCCCGGCCCCGGAGAGAAAGTCAATGCTTCCGGCACCGTGGATGTGGTTGTGTATGGGAAGCCGGTTTCTCTGAAAGACTATACGGGGCTTGATGCTCTGGATGATTTTAAAGGGTATCCCTTCACCGATGAGATCAGAGATGATCTGGAGAAGAATTTCAATCTGCAGGTAGAGGAAGAAGACGGCGGATATATCCCCGGTTACATGATGCAGGCGGAGTACTTTGAGGACTACGATGCAGATGACAGCAGTGGAGAGACCATAAGTCTTACTGATGAGATTCCTCACTACAGCAAGCTTAGAATGGTCATCGGAAAGGCCCGGGAGGACCTGGAGACCGGAGAGGTGATAAGCGGCATGAAGGCCGGGAGCCTTTCAGGAGAGAGCTTTGAGGATGCCCTTGCTATGGCAAAGAAAAAGGGCTTCTATGTGGGCTACAGCGGCGAGGAGACCTACACCGTTCCAAAAGACGCAGTGAAAGGCCAGGTTGCGAAGGTAGTCCGGTCTGAGGAGACCCTGGATAGCGAAAAGAGCATCAAAACCGGAGACCAGCTCCTGCTCACCCTGAGCAAGGGACCCAAGGGCGTCTATAAGACAAAGGATGAGCTGGATGATAAGTTCGCCTATGGTGCATCAAGCTTTGCAAAAGCCAAGACTGCCCTGGAGGGACAGAATATCAGCGTGGAATCGGAGAGAGTCTATAGCAGTAAGTACAGTGAAGGCACTGTGATCTCAACTTCTGTGGAAAGCAATACGGATAAGAGCGGCCGTGACGATGAGTACAAAAACTACGCAGTAGTCTGGGGAGATAAGGTAACCCTGACCGTGAGCAGGGGGCCGGAGCCCACCACACAGAGGCCGAGAGAAACTCAGGGCAGCGGAGGAAGTTCCGGAGGAAGCTCCAGCGGAGGAGGAAGCAAACGAAAGAGCACTACTGCAAGTAAAAAGGAGACCGGTCCTGGTGATTTAGGAACGAAACAATAATAGGATCAATGGAGGAAGTTATGAAAAATATCAGGAGATTGATTGGGATAACCATCCTGTCGATGGTCTTATTGGCAGGTGGAATTAAAAGCTTTGCGGCAGAGACAGCCCCTGCGGCGGCTGCGACGGAAAATCCCGGGGACAAGGTCTTCTCCGGCAAGATAACCAGTACCATCAGTTATACCTTCGATAATACCAATAATAAGGGTCTGCTTACCATTTCCGGAACGGGAAAGATGAACAACCTTTTTAAGAAGCTGAATGAGAAGAAAGCTCCCGGCCAGGTGAAGAAGCGTGCCTTCCAGCAATATGCCAAGGATGTCAAAAAACTTGTAATTGAAGAAGGTATTACTTATGTAGGCAACGGATATTTCGCCTATCTCAATAACCTTACTACAGTACAGATCAATGGGAAAAAAGGAAAAGTTGAATTAGGCAACAGCTCCTTCTTACAGTGCAAGAAGCTGAAAAAGGTAAGTCTTAAAGGGGTATCCAAAATCGGATATGGCTGTTTTGCAAGATGTACAAAGCTTAAGGATATCGATCTTGAATTCTGCGATGGCTTAAAATCACTGGGTAATTATGCTTTCTACCAGTGTAAGGCTGCCAGGAGATTTGAATTCCCGACAAGCATGAAGAGTGTGGGCTATGCCTGCTTCTACCAATGCGGTAATGTGAAAGAATTCATATTTGGCGGAAAACTGAACAAGTGCGGAGAGTTCGCCTTCTACAAAGCCGGATCTAAGAAAAAGCATTCTTACATCTCCTATCCGGGCAAAGTGCCTGCCAAATTAAAAAAAGAAGCCAAAAGAGGAAACCTGACAATCAAGTCACAATAAAAGCGGGAGCAAAGCATGGAAAAATTAAAAGAAGATCGAAATTATTATCTGGTGTTTCTGATTGGATTTGTCCCCTTCGGATTCATCTACGGGATGTTCTTCCAGTATGATGCCATCAAATCATTAAACATCGCCTGCGGCCGCAAGGAGGGAAATGATACTTCCCAGAAGTCGGTCAGCTACCTTATATTCTTCCTGTTGAATATGGTCACTGCCGGCATCTATGAACTTTACTGGATCAACCAGCAGGGCAAGAGGATGTCCAACGTGGGGGATGCCTATGGCATCAGGAGAGAATACATTGACCCGGACCGGACCGCCATCAACAGTATTATCATCTCTTATCTGATGATAATCCTTGGTGCACTTCTTGTGATCATTCCGATCCTGGGCTGGATCATTTATCTGGTACTGCTGATTGTAGCCCTGGTTATGAGACTGCAGGCCTATAATAAGTTCTACAGTGACTTAAATGTGCTCTGCAGGGCTTATAACAGGGAGCTTGACGGCATTCCCTCCAGACCGGAAGCAGGTTCTGCGCGGGCTCTGCACAGCCCGGTAGAAAAACCGGTGCTGCCGCCGCCGGCACCAAAGATCGCACCGCCGCCGGCTCCGGAAATCATGCAGGCTCCCTATGTCAATCCGCCGCAGCCTGCCGCTGCCCCCTGGCATGAGGGCGGGGTGCTTATGGCCACAGGCCAGTATGCAGGAAGCCGGATTCAGATGAGACCGGGAGAGACCATCACCATCGGCCGGGATCCGGCAAGATGTGCCCTGGTCTGTGAATCCGACAAGATTTCCAGAGCCCATGTTGCTATTCAGTATCAGGATGGATTCTATATGGTGACAGACTTATCCACCAACGGGACCATCAGCTCAGAGAGCGGACGGCTTCCCAAAAACCAGGCGGTAAGACAGCGGTCCGGGACAAGCCTGCAGCTTGCTCAGTCCAACGAATCGGTAAGATTGCTCTAGTATATTTGGAGATGACGAGATGAAGAAACGTTGTTTTAATTGTATGAAGGAATACGAGGAAGCCTACGAGGTGTGTCCCTATTGCGGATACATAGAGGGAACCCCTCCCAAGGAGCCTTATTTCCTCAAACCGGGAGAGATCCTCAACCACAGGTATATTGTCGGCACCTCTCTTGACCATGGTGGTTTCGGAATCGTATACCGGGCCTGGGATGCCCAGATGGAACAGACTGTGGCCATCAAGGAGTATTTTCCCAGCGGCAGCGTGAACCGCCTGGTGGGCGAGCGGAATGTGATTGTCTATGCCGGTAAGAACATGGAGCTCTTCAGGAAGGGCGTGGCCCGCTACCTGGTGGAAGCCAGGAATATGGCGGAGTTTTCCCACCCCAATATAGTCAGTCTCTACGAATATTTTGAGGAGAACAACACGGCCTATATCGCCATGGAGCTGCTGGATGGGATTTCTCTCCGGGAAGAGCTTGAATCCAAGGGACCCATGGACATGGACAAGACCATCGACATCACCCTCCGGGTGCTGGATGCATTGTCTGAAGTTCACTCTCATAATATCATTCACAGAGATATCAGCCCGGATAACATTTTCCTCTGTTCGGGAGACCGGGTTAAGATTATTGATTTCGGGGCAGCCAGGTTCTCCAGCGGGGAGACACCGGAGTCCTTCTCCGCCGTGGTAAAACCCGGCTATGCTCCGGCAGAGCAGTACAGGACCAAGAGCAAGCAGGGTCCCTACTCTGACCTCTATGCAGTGGGCGCCTGCATGTACCATATGCTTACCGGGGTTCTTCCCGTGGATTCCATGAGCCGGTCCATGGAGGACAGCCTGGTCCAGCCCAAAGATCTGAATCCGGATATACCGGACTATATCAATGAGATCATCCTGAGGGCCATGGCTATGGATCCGGAGGATCGTTTCCAGACGGCAGAAGAATTCTCCGATGCCTTAAGAAAGAGAAAAGTGACCGCCCGGAAGAAAAAGTCCGGACGGAAGAAGAAAAACAGGGGCTGGCTCAAAGCCCTGGCAGCTACAGTGGCCGTTGCAGCCCTTGGCTGCGGACTGGTCTGGGGACTGATCCATCACAGCAGGCTGCTGCCGGTGGGCTATGGCGGGGACATTAATTTCTATGTGCCTGAGAGCAAGAGGGACTATTATGAAGAAATCGCCAACAAGTACCGTGTTCGGACTAAGGATGAATCCATAAAGACTATTGCCATACCCGATGACCAGTATGAAGCCAAGGTGAAAACCGGCCTGGAAGAAAAAGACGAAACCGCCATCTTCTTAAGTGACGGTATGGATGCTGCAGTCCTTAATCAGGCAGAAGATATCCGGGAGTATCTGGAGGAAGATGTCATCAGTAACTGCTATTTCCTTGAAAGCTACTATAAGGATGAAGATCATGCCAAAGATCTCCCCATGTTTTTCATGGTCCCCTTCCTGATTGAAAACCGGGAGAGGGGGGCTGATATCGAGGAGCCGGCAAGCGTAGCAGACCTGGCTCTGCTTAAGGAGAGCAAGAAGATCAGCCTCTATGAGGTGAATGCCTCCGTCTTTGACCAGACAGCCGCCCTGAATCCGGATGAGCAGTATCTTGTGGAGAATCCGGATGAAGCAAAGTTTCTGTCCGGCAAGGGAGCCTTCTACTTTACTGACTGGCTGGATTATAAGAATATTATCCTGAATCAGGGGGCCAGAATGAAGCTCTCGGTGGTTTATCCGGCTGAGACCAGCCCCATGAAGGCAGTATTTTATGACTATGTCAGCATATCCGATCAGATAGACGTGCAGGCAAAGATGGAAGCAGAAGCTTTTGTTAATTACATGGTTTCAAACCAGACGGAATTCCAGGAGCTCCTTCCGGATGACCGGTCTGTACTGCCCATCAACAAGAAGGCGATTGATTCCTTTGCTGCTGTATGGGCCAATAACCTGACCTACTACGGAAACCAGAACGACGGAGAGACGCAGTTCAGACAGTATCTGAACAGCTGTGAGTATTAATGCTAATGAAAGGAGGCCTGCCAGATGAACCAGAAGGAGAAAAACCTGATCCTGCTGATCCAGTATATGATCCTGGCAGTCCTGTCCCTTCTGACCATATTCCTGCCCTGGCTGATCATAAAGGCGGAGGTCAGCATCTACGCCACCATCACCAGGACAGAGAATTATACCGGGCTTGATCTGATCCGAAGCCTGCCGGACCTTAAGAGTATGGTGGATTCGGACCTGGCAGCCTACACAGACCTGATTGAGAAGGGCAGTGTCTATATGAGAGCCCTGATTATCATCTGCCTGATCCTGCCTCTGATTCTGATCTTTATCAATATGGTACTCCACCTGGCGGCTTTCCTGCGGGGGAAGATGTCCAGGCTGTATGCCATCCTGCCGGCAATTGCCTTCTTTCTGGCGGCAGCCGGTCAGATCATATTCATCATCGGAGTCCATATGGAGGTAAAAGACTTAAAGAATCAGGCAGAAGACGGCCTGTCTTCCATCCCCATTTTCGGCAGCAAATTGAATGATGTCATCCAGAATTCCATCACAATCAAGGTATATCCTCACGCAGGCTTTTTCATCTTCCTGCTGCTGACCCTGATTCTGCTTCTGGAAGACCTGCTGCTTATGTACCGGATCCGGGAGAGTGAGGTCCAGGCCCCGGCTTTAAAAGGTCAGCCCCGCTTAAGGGCTCCCCATTTCGGCGATTCCCGGATGGATCCGGGTCAGGCCGGCCGACAGGAAATGCGCACGGTGACCACCTGGACGGATTCGGACCTCTTTATCCATTCTGATCCCGGCCCCATCTCCGCCCCCTCCTTTCCCGGGATAAGCGGGGGAATGTTGATTGGTGTCCGGGGAGAGTACGAAAGTGCCCGGATTCCCATCGAATCGGGAGAATGGATTGAGATCGGTCGGGACAACATCTGCAATCTGATATTGACCAATCCCAGGGTCAGCAGAAGACACTGCCGGGTTTCCTATCAGGCTGTGGAAGACCGCTATCTCCTGGTCAATGATTCGAGAAACGGAACCTACCTGCCCAACGGCGAGCTGCTGGAGAGAGGGAGGGTATGCTATCTTCCCCGGGGCACCAGGTTTCTGGTGAGCAGAGAAGATGAATTCAGATTGCTCTAGACACCGTCAGTACTGCTTGATAATCCTTAACACGGAGGAAATATATGGAAACTCAATACTATGATACCATGGGAGCCGGCCGGGCGGGAAGCAATCTGAATCTGCTGATTGTAAGCGTAAGCGACGGAATCCAGGATATCAACTTAAAAAGCTTTAATAAAAGCAGACTGGTGCTGGGCCGGGATCCTTCTTCCTGCGACATCGTCATCAATTCTCCGGTGATATCGGGAACCCATGTCAGACTGAAGCTGGAACATGGACAGGTCTTTCTGGGAGACATGAACAGCACCAACGGAACCTATGTCTTTAAAAGCGGATCCTATCACAAGCTGCAGCCTCAGAGATATATGGGACCCCTGAGAGTGGGGGAGATGCTTCTGCTTGGCTCCAAAGGCAACATCCGGGCAGAGGGAAAGAAGGAATCCATCCTGGTAATCGTCACCAACGGGGACGACCGGCAGGAGTACAAGAGATTTCCGGTATTTGATGATGAATATGTAATCGGACGGTCAAAGGAATGCGATATCGTTCTGGACCATCCGGCTGTGACCCGGCGGCATGCCAGGGTATATAAGAAAGATAACCGCTTTTACATAGAAGATATGGACAGTGCCAACGGCGTCTTTGTCAATGGTATTGCGGTCAGAGGCCTTCAGGAAATCCATGAGAAGGACCTGATCCAGATTGGCGGAAGCCTGATTATCTTCAGCTGTGAGACCCTGATCTGCAAGACCAAAACCGATGGAATCCAGCTGTCCATGCTTGATCTGGTAAAGCGGGTTGACCACGGAAAGAAAATGATTCTGTCCCATGTGAACTGCACCATCGACAGCAATGACTTTGTTGCCATCGTGGGCGGTTCGGGTGCAGGTAAGTCCACCCTGCTGAAAACCCTGGGCGGTTATGATAAATTCTATGAGGGGGATGTCTTTTATAATGGTATCTCCCTGAAACAGAACTACAATGTACTGAAAAATATTATCGGCTATGTTCCTCAGGAGGACATCGTCTTTGAGAATCTGTCTCTGAAGAAGATGCTTTATTACACCGCCAAGATGAAGATGCCGGATAACATTTCTCCAAAGGAGATCACTGACAGGATCAATGAGGTGCTCCGCCTGGTGGAGCTGTCAGAGCATCAGAACACCATGATCCGCAACTTAAGCGGCGGCCAGAAAAAGAGAGCCAGTATCGCCGTGGAGCTGCTGGCCGATCCCGGCATGTTCTTCCTGGATGAACCTACATCCGGACTGGATCCCGGAACAGAGCAGAAGCTGATGCGGGTATTAAACCGCCTGTCCAAAACCCAGGGAAAGACCATCGTCATGGTCACCCACACTACCCAGAGCCTTGACCTGTGTGATAAGATAATCTTCATGGGAAAGAAGGGAACCCTGGCCTTCATGGGGACCCCTGAGGAGGCTAAGATGTTCTTTGGCGTGGACAGCCTGATCGAGATCTACAATCTTCTGGAGGAGGACACCGAAACCTGGGCCAGACAGTTTGACCAGTTTAATCCCCCGGTGGACTTTGAGCGCTCCATGGACAAAGAGCCGGTAAAAAAACCAAAGAGAAAATCAGCCATCCGTCAGCTCTTCACCCTCACCAGACGTTATGGAGAGCTGGTGATCAACGACCTGCCAAGGCTTGGGCTGCTACTGATCCAGCCTATCCTGATCGCTATTCTGATCAAGATTGTGTCGGGAGATGATGTGTTTGAGGTCTTTGAGCCCACCAAGCAGATCCTCTTCACCTTCTCCTGCTCGGGAATCTGGATCGGTATCTTCAATACCATACAGGAGGTCTGCAAGGAGAGGCCCATCGTCAAGAGGGAGTACATGTCAAACCTGCGGCTGACCACATACATACTATCCAAGTATCTGGTACAGTTTGTCATCTCCCTGGTACAGACCCTGGTCTTCGTGGGACTCTTTGCCCTGCTTATGGGCAACCTGCCTTCAGATGGAGTGATACTGCCATGCTTCCTGGAGATTTTCATCACCATGTGGCTGACCATCTATTCCTCCTCTGCCCTGGGTCTCCTGGTATCCTCTGTGATGAAGAACGGCGACCGGGCTATGGCAGTCAGCCCCTTCCTGCTGATCATCCAGCTCCTCTTTTCGGGGATCCTGTTCAGCCTCAAGGGAGCCAGCGAGATCATCTCCTACTTCACGGTGAGCAGGTGGTCTGTCGAGGGATTGGGCAATGTTGTTGATTTGAACAGCTTAAGACATATGTATCAGCAGATTGAGTACAAGCCGGATGATCTCTTCCGGCATGGCGCGGACCATCTGATGCAGACCTGGGGAATTCTCTTATTGTTTATTGTGGTACTTGCCGCGGCCAGTATCCTCTTCCTCAGAAATGTATCAAAAGACCGGTAGGATAGTGATAGGAGGTTAAGATGATAACTTTTGCACAATTATCAGAAGTCGGGGAAAGGGAAGTCAATGAGGACAGCGTAGGTTTTGTACAGCTGGGTCCTGATATCGCCCTGATGATCCTGGCTGACGGGCTGGGAGGCCATGGGAGAGGGGAGGATGCCTCTGCATTGATCACCCAGCAATCCCAGGAGATCTTCCGCTGGCACTACAGAGATCCGGACTGCCTGGCCCGCTGCTTTGAAGTCAGCCAGAAAGCCCTGATACAGAAACAGATCAATGAGGGAGCCCGAAGGGATCTTAAGAGTACCCTGGTCCTGCTCCGCTTCTATCAGGGACAGATCCAGTGGGGGCATGTGGGTGACTCCAGGCTCTACTACTTTAAGGATGGATATCTGATGGACCAGACCAAGGACCACAGCGTACCGCAGATGCTGGTGGTATCCGGTGAGATCACTCCGGAGGAGATCCGCCACCATCCGGACAGGAACCGCCTGATCCGGGTTATGGGAATCGACTGGGACTCACCCAAGTACCAGCTGTCTCCCTATATGAATGCGGAGAGAAATCAGGCCTTCCTCCTTTGCTCAGACGGTTTCTGGGAGAACATCGAGGAAGCCCAGATGGAGGCCTGCCTGAGAAAATCTTCCACCGTCCATGAGTGGCTTGGCCGCATGGAACGGATTGTTTTAAAGAACGGAAGAGGAACCAATATGGATAATTATTCAGCCGTTGGGGCATTTGTTTTGTGACAAAAAGGGCAGGAAGCTGAGGTGGAAGTAGATGAGCAAGATCATAAAATGTGAAAAAGGACATTTTTTCGATGTGGATAAGTTTGGGAAATGTCCCTACTGCAATCCCGTCGCAAATAAGAATAAGAATCTGAAGATACAGGGCAATATTGAGGACGATCTGGATGATGCCGTCACCGTTGCCCAGAATATGTTTGCGGGCTCGGCCCGGAAGATCAAGAAACCCCATGTGACCGGGCAGACCATCATGCCTAAGACGGATATCTTTAAGGAGGAGCCGGTCTTTACGGCGCCACAGCCCCCTGAATGGTCAGAGAAGCCGACGGGGGATGACGGTAAGACGGTAAGTCTCTTCCAGTTTGAGAGCGGCATTGATCCGGTGACCGGGTGGCTGGTCTGCACGAGCGGAAAGGACATGGGCAAGGACTACCGGCTGGTCAGGGGCTTTAACCATGTGGGAAGGGATCCGAAGATGGACATCTATCTGAAAACCGACCCCACAGTGACCCGGGATACTCACTGCTCCATCGTCTATGACGACAAGGAGAATCAGTTCTTTGTCGTTCCGGGCAACGGGACCCTTACCTACTTTAAGGGAGAGATCGTTCGCAGGCCGGCAAAACTGCTTGATGGAGATGAACTGGAGATAGGTGAAAGCCGCTTTGTATTCATCAGCTTTTGCAAAGGAGAAAGAGTATGGAAAAAAGAATAAGAAGATTCTTTCTTCTGCTGCTGGGACTTGGCTTTCTGACCCTGTGGGGGGCAGCCCCCGTTCAGGCCGAGGGGGAGGCAGCCATCTCCCAGGTGGACGTCTATCTGCCGGATATCTATGTATATCAGAGCGGGATCGATAACAAGGAAGACATAGCCGCCGACATCAAGGGGGCGGACATGACCCTTACCGTCAAATCAGCAGAAGAGTTCGAAAATACCGGCAGAGGGATATTCTACCATGTCCTGCTGGATACATCCCGGTCGGTGAGTGAGGCCCAGCTGGAGGACATGAAGGAATCCGTTATCTCTCTATCCGATCATCTAAGAGAAGGCGACCGGCTGGAGGTCATCACCTTTGCCGGGAAGATAAAAGTGGTCTTAGAGGGCGGCGAGAGCAGCAAAAAGGTGAAGGAAACCTTAAAAAAGGTGGGGAGAGAAAGAAAGACCCACCTCTACGAAGGAATCAACAAGCTGTCTGACCAGGTGGCCGACCGGAAGGACCAGGCCATGAAGGATGGGGATACCGACAGCATCAGGCATGTGGGGATCATCCTCACAGACTGGGCAGAGGTCAAGGAGGCAGGAGGTCTGACTTCCCAGGAGGAAGCGCTTAAGAAGCTGCAAAGAACCGGCACGCCCCTGTATGGTTTCTGCCTGAAAACGGCCAAGGTATCCCTCCAGGATGACATGGGCGTCTTCCTCCGCAAGACCGGAGGTACATTTGCCGTATTTGATCAGGATAAGAAAAAGACCCTGCTGACAGGTCTTCATGATCAGCTGATGAGTGAGAGTGCCCTCACTGTTCACTCCTCCTCCAACAGAGAGTATGAGGAGGAGAAGGTTCTGGAGCTCTCAGCAGGAGACCAGGTTTTAAAGAGGGAGCATGTCTATCTGAACCGGGCCAGGCCGGACGATGAAAAACCGGTCATCACCGAGGTCAGACAGGACGAGAAGGATAACCGGACTTTATATGTATCCTTCAGTGAGGATGTCCGGGGGGCGGATAATAAGAGCAACTACTCTATCCGGAAGAATGAGAAACAGAACTTTACCGTCTCAGAGGCTACCTATATCGCAAAGGATGAGGTCTACGAGGCCAAGCTCATCCTGAATGACCCCCTGGAAAAGGGAAGCTATGAAGTAAGCTTATACAATGTGACGGATAATACCAACGAACAAAATGAGCTGACCGAAGCCTGGACAGGAAAGCTTGATGGAGACGGGGCCCTGAAGGCCTTCTACAGAAAGCTGGGGCGTTTCTGGGCCCTGCTGCTGGCTCTGGCTGTTCTCCTCATCCTGCTGGCGATTTACCTCTATATCAAAAAGCACAGAGGGATCATGGTTGTTGAGGATGAGATGGTTCTGGGCTCCAATATGGAGAAAAAGCAGCACGTGAAGAATGACGACAGGTCCACCATGAATGTGGTATTCCTGGTGAGCGGGATTGCCTCGGAGATTCGGGAGATGCCGGTCCAGATTAACGGCAGTGCCATCATCGGCAGGGCCAGCATGTGCGATGTCTATTTTGATGATCTTTCCATGTCCAGACAGCACTTTGCCCTGGAGGTCGATAATGGAGAGCTCTATGTGACGGATCTGGATTCCACGGGAGGAACAGCCGTGGATGATGTGATAATAATGACAAAGACAAAGCTGCACAACGGCTCTGTAATCAAGGCGGGCAGCGTCAGCTTAAAGGTAAGGTGGTGAGGAAGTGGCATCAAGTCAGGATTATTGTCCCAACTGTTTTCATCTGATCGGTGAACAGGCGGATGTGTGCCCCTACTGCGGCTTTCATGAATTTAACCGGGAAAACCAGCTGGCCCTTCCCACGAACTGGGTTCTGAAGAATCGTTATATCGCAGGAAAGATCCTGGGAGCCGGCGGCTTCGGGATCACCTACAAGAGCTTCGATATCAAGCATCAGAGGATTTGTGCCATCAAGGAGTACGTTCCTCTGGAAAACGCCAGCCGGAACAAGGGCGATATGTCCTTAAATCCCACCAGCTCCAGCAGGAGAGAGTTATTCGAGTACGGCAAGAAGAAGTTCTTAGATGAGGCGGATACCTTAAAGAAGCTCCAGGAAATCGCTGATGTGGTTAAGATATATGATTGCTTTTCGGAGAATGGAACTGCCTACTTTGTGATGGAGTATCTGGACGGGAGCAATCTGAATGCGGTCCGCAGACAGGCAGGGGGGCGGCTGCCCTACCATCTGGCCTACAAGGTGATTCTGGAGGCTGTCACCTGCATGGAGGAGATTCACTCCAAGGGCAACATCTTTCACCGGGATATCAGTCCGGAGAATATCATGATCACCAGGGACAATCATGTCAAGGTGATCGATTTCGGAACAGCCAAGTACATACATGGAAAGAAGAGCCAGAACCTCTCTGTCGTATTAAAGCCGGGCTATGCTCCTCCGGAGCAGTATACCAGCAGCGGCAAGCAGGGAGCATTTACTGATGTTTATGCCATGGCATCCACCTTTTATTATATCCTGACGGGAAAGAAGGTTCCCTCTGCTCCGGACCGGCTGGATCCGGATGGGGAGAACAGGAGGGTCGTCCCCCTGGAAGAATATTCTTTCCTGGGTGAGGAATACGCCCAGCTCACTATCGTACTGGATAATGCGCTGAAGGTGAATGCCAAGGAGCGGACCCAGACCATGAAGGCCTTCGCCCAGGAGCTTATCCAGTATAATGAGTACTGGGAGACTCATGTGAAAGGGAAAAAGTCCGGCGGGAAAGCTAATGGGGAATCAGGCGGAGGCGCCACGGAGGTACAGACTGTTGTTGATCCCGAGCCGTCCGGGGAGAAGGAGGATCCAGGTGGATTGGAAGCGACTAAACTCCCGGATCCGCCTGAAAAAGATAAGGACCCTGTGGAGGTACCGACGTCTCCTCCTCCTCCCAGATACCGGCCATACCTGCAGGGGATGACCAAGCCGGTAAAGGGCTACCGCTATTTCCTCCCGGTCAATACCATGATCAGCATCGGGAGATCCCAGTCCAGCAATATCATGATTCCCCTGCATGTGATCGGCAGGAAACATCTGGAGTTGTTTTTTGACACCTATAACAATCTCTTTTATATTGCCGATAACCATTCGGTAAACCAGACGGTCTTAAACGGTGTTGTCTGCGACCCCGGCAAGATCTATCCGGCCCAGCCCGGAAGCTGGCTATCCCTGGCCAGGGATTCCTGCATCTTCCGGCTGGAAGTGATTGAAGGCTAGAAGAAGATAACAAAGACAATGAATGAGGATTGATATGGAAGATTATTCTAACGATGTGACACAGCAGCTGTCCCAGGAGGAAAGCCAGCGGCTGATCAGCGACCAGGGGACCATGGGAGATTACAGCCGGTATGAAATGTACGGCAGCATGAGCAGTGTGCTGGGGACAAGAGAAAACCAGCAGGACTCCTGCTATGTGAATATCACGGATCAGACCTATGCGGTGGGAATCGTGTGTGATGGAATGGGAGGCCTTGCAGGCGGAGAGATTGCCAGCCAGAGCGCAGTGAAGATGTTCATCGAGGACTTTGAGGAGATCCGCTACAGTCAGCAGAACTTCTGTGATTTCTTCCGCAGTGAGATGATCGACATCGATACCATGGTGGCCAATCTCAAGGATGAGTATGGAGACTATCTCCATGCCGGCACCACTCTCGTGGCTGTCTCGGTGACGGACGGCTATCTCCAGTGGATATCTGTCGGTGACAGCAAGATATATATCATACGCGGAGACGATATGGTATGTGTGACAAAGGAACATAACTATTTTCTCCTTCTCAATGAGCAGCTGGCAGAAGGTCAGATCTCGGAGGAGGAGTATAACTGGGAGGCAAAGAGAGGGGAGGCACTGATTTCCTATCTGGGCATGGGCAATGTCAGCCTGATGGATTTTAACCCCAACCCCTTAAAGCTTCGGGATGGGGATATCCTCCTGCTATGCAGCGACGGCTTATATAAGGCCCTGAGTGAGGATCAGATCTATTCCATCATCAGAAAGAATCCTGTAAATATCGAAAAAACCTTACAGGAGCTTCAGGAGGAAGCCCATCTGGCTTCCCCCAGAGTACAGGATAATACATCAATAGTGATGTTATTATACAGGGAATAAAAATTAGGAGGTATTAATTTTATGAATCTTACCAGATGCAGCAACGGACACTTTTATGATAAGGATAAATTCGACTCCTGTCCCCACTGTCAGAATGCAGGGGCAGGCCCGTCTGACAGAACCCAGCCCATGGCAGCGCCGGGCGGCGG
>JAFUDC010000150.1 GCA_017459345.1 Eubacterium sp. | reverse complement strand
TGAGACCCTGCCGGATAATGAGTACATCAGCTCCGGCACGAGAGAGAGTATACATATGGATACCGGTCAGGTGGAAGTAATGATCCAGATCCGGGATTCCTATTATTATGAGATCCTGTCCGATCTTACGGGACTTCCCATCCGCAGTGAGTACCATCTGATCCGGACCTTAAAGGAGCTGGCAGGAAGGAAGAAGGAATTTGAGGAGGTGGCCCAGGCACTTAAGGATGCCAGGGAGCGGGGCTACGGTGTGATGAAGCCGGTTCTTAAAGAAATCGACCTGTCTGAGCCGGAGGTGGTTAAGCATGGGAATAAGTATGGCGTAAAGATTCGGGCTGAGGCGCCATCCATTCATCTGATCCGGGCCAATCTGACTACGGAAGTCGCCCCCATCGTGGGTACCGAGATGCAGGCAGAGGATCTGATAACCTACATCAGAGACCAGGCGGGGGAAGAGCCGGATGAAATCTGGAAGGTGAATATATTCGGAAAGACACTGGAACAGCTGGTGGATGACGGTATCTCCGGCAAGGTGACCAGGATTAACGAGGACAGCCAGGAGAAGCTGCAAAGTGCCATGGAGAAGATTGTCAATGAGTCCAGCGGAGGACTGATTTGTATTATTATATAATCGCTGATTGCAAAACTCTTATCCCGGCTCATAAAGTTCCTCTATCACAATAAAACTAAGACAGGAGACACATATGAAAGTTACGATATACACAGATGGCTCTGCAAAAGGCAATCCCAATGGCCCCGGGGGCTATGGGACTGTCCTTTTGTATGTGGACGGGAAGGGGGAGACTCACCGCAGGGAGCTCTCCGGCGGATACCGGAAAACAACCAACAACCGGATGGAGCTGATGGCAGCCATCGTGGGGCTTGAAGCCCTGATCCGCCCATGTCAGGTTGACCTGTACTCGGATTCCCAGTATCTGGTAAAAGCCTTTAATGAGCATTGGATTGAGGGTTGGAAGAAAAAGAATTGGACCCGGGGAAAAAATGAACCGGTGAAAAATGTTGACCTGTGGAAACGGCTGCTGAAAGCCATGGAGGGCCACCAGGTGACCTTCCACTGGGTTAAAGGACATGCCGGTCATCCGGAGAATGAGCGCTGTGACCGGCTGGCAGTGGCAGCAGCGCAGGGGAATGACCTCCTGCTTGATCCGGGCGTGTAGTTTTTTCTGAGTAGGTACATTTTCACAAAAAATAAAGAAAAATGTTTGTTTTTTTGGAAATATATGATATAATACTATCGATAATTATTATATACAATTTGCACCGGATATCGAGATGATTTCGGTTGATTATCAGTGAGAGTCGCAGCCAAGGTGAGATGAATTAGAACTTGGAGGTGATCAGATGGAGATTCAATTATGGAGAGAGCTGCTTGATCCATACCAGCTGGCTGTCGATGAGCTGACCGTTAAGTTTGACCATATCATAAGCGAGCACAGGAACAGGGGTCTTTATTCCCCCATCGAGTTTGTGGATGGCAGGGTGAAGAGCATTACCAGCATCCTGGATAAGATGCAGCGCAAGGATGTGGCTTTGAGTGAGATTGAGGAAAAGATCGAGGATATTGCAGGTATCAGGATTACATGTCAGTTCGTGGAGGACATTGACCGGGTAGTGGCGATGATCAAGAACCGGACGGACATGGAGGTGCTGCAGGAGAAGGATTATATCAAGCATATGAAGGCCAGCGGCTACCGCAGCTACCATATGATCGTACGTTATACGGTTAACACCATCGAGGGGGCCAAGGACCTGCATGCGGAGATTCAGATCCGGACCATGGCCATGAATTTCTGGGCCACCATCGAGCATTCCCTGCAGTATAAGTACAAGGGCAATATCCCGGATTATATACAACAGAAACTGATTGATGCTTCAGAAGCTATTATCGATCTGGACCATGTGATGTCTGATGTTCGTGATGAGATCATGGATGCCCAGAACACATACAAAAAGAAGGAGAATCTGGTCAAGGATATCCTGAACAATATCCAGAATCTCTATAAGGTTGCCAGCAAGAGAGAGGTGGCCAGGATTCAGGATGAGTTCTATAAAGTATATCTGATGGAGGATATGAATCAGCTGCAGCATTTTTCCAACCAGCTGGATATCATATCCGAGGGTTTCCAGGCTCAGAGCCTGCAATAAGCGAGATGATTTCGATTGCTTCAGCGGGAGGCCTGTCGTCAGATACAGAGAGCATATAGGCCGAGCTGCTAATCGTATTGGAGAACAGACTTATGAATCTGCCCGAAGCCTATCAGGCAAAGATGAATACCCTTCTTGGGGAGGATTACGACAACTACATACTTAGCTTTGAACATCATATAAAGCAGACACTCAGAGCGAATCAGCTTAAGACAGAACCGGCGGATTTATTCCGCCGGTTTCGCAGTGTCCGGGGGGAACCGGGCGTGAGCCCGGTTCCCTGGTGCCGGACCGGAGCTTACTATCCGGGGGAGGACCGTCTGTCACTTCATCCCTACTATCAGGCAGGAGTCTACTATCTGCAGGAGCCCAGTGCCATGGCGCCTGCTGCCTTTCTGCCGGTTAAGCCCGGAGACAGGGTGCTTGACCTCTGTGCCGCACCCGGGGGAAAGACCACGGCCCTGGGAGCCCGTCTTAAGGGGGAGGGTATCCTGATTGCCAACGATATCAGTATCTCCCGCTGCCGGGCCCTGCTGAAAAATATTCAGATGGCAGGCATTCCCAATGTCATCGTCACCTGCGAAAGCCCGGAGAGGCTTGCAGAACATTTTCCGGCATATTTTGATAAGATCCTGGTGGATGCCCCCTGCTCCGGGGAGGGGATGTTCCGCAGAGACCCTGCCATGATAAAAGCATGGAGTCCGGAGGAGGTCGACCGCTACAGCCGCCTGCAAAAGGAGATCCTCGCCTCCGCAGCCCTGATGCTTAAGCCCGGGGGAAGGATCCTCTATTCCACCTGTACTTACTCTCCTGAGGAGAACGAACAGACGGTAGAGACCCTCCTTCATGACCGGCAGTTTCGTCTGGAACCCCTGCCCATCTATGAAGGCCTGGATGAGGGACATCCCGAGTGGAGCATTAGCAGAGACCCCTCCCTGGCCTGCTGCCGCCGCTTCTGGAATCACAGGGTGGAGGGGGAGGGGCAGTTTGCCGCCCTCTTAGTGAAAGCGGATTCAGGGACAGAGGGAAAGAATATCTGCCTGTCTGCCGGGAGAGACGAGGAGATTGGCATCTCCGGTGATAGAAAACTGACAGAATCCGAAAAAGAATACAGCAGAAACAGTAAAAGACTCAAAGGTCATAAGAGGGATAAATCTGACATAAAGCAGAATTCCAGGAGGAGCAGAGGGAGTAGAAGTTTCAGCCCGGCAGAAGAGGATGACTTCATTCCGGAAGAATTCTATGCCTTTTTTAAGCATGTGAACTGGATCAGCGGGTCTGATTTCCCGGAGGAAGCCGGGAGATCACAAGCTGAACAGTGCTGGGAATCACTGAAGTCACGGCTGCATAAGGTGGATGACCGAATATTTCTGCTGCCCAAAGAAAGGCCTCATATGCAGGGCCTTCGGGTGGTCAGCTCCGGCCTCCATCTGGGAACCTGCAAAAAGAAACGTTTCGAACCGGGACAGGCCCTGGCCATGGCATTAAAAGCGGACCAGTTTGATCATGTATTATCTCTGGCTCCGGAGGATGACCGCCTGCTAAAGTATCTGCGATGTGAGACGATAGACCTGGCCGGGATTTCTGACCGGGTCATTCGCAATGGTGCAGCTAAGGTTCCCGGAAATATTGAGCCGGAAGGTTCCGGGACCAGGCTGCCGGATGGCAGCTGGGTCCTGATCTGTGTGGATGAGTTTCCCCTGGGCTGGGGAAAAGTAATGAAGGGGCAGGTCAGGAACAAATATCCGGCTGCCTGGAGAAGGCAGTAGATTATTAAACCTTGAAAAACTTCAGCTGCCGTGGTATATAATGGTTTATATGTGTTTTACCGGAAAGGAGCCTTCTCATGAAACAGATTCGTCTGGACAAGTTTCTGACCATGGCTGGGGATGTCAGCCGCAGCCAGGCCAGGCAGTATATCAAAAAGGGACGGGTCAATGTGGATGGGTCTCCGGAGAAGAAACCGGACCGAAAGGTTGACCCGGAAACGAATAAAGTAGAGCTTGATGGGGAGATCTGCCTGTATGAGGAGTTTGTCTACCTGATGCTTTACAAGCCCGCCGGTGTCATATCGGCCACCCGGGACTCTGCTGAGAGAACAGTTCTTGATCTGGTCGATTGTAAAGGAAGAGATCTCTTTCCTGTGGGAAGATTAGATAAGGATACGGAGGGGCTGGTTCTGCTGACCGATGACGGCCGGCTGGCCCACCGCCTGCTCTCCCCGGCTCATCATGTGGATAAGCGCTACTATGCCATTCTTGATGAGGCTGTGGGTCAGGAGGAGGTGAAAGCCTTCGCCTGGGGCCTGGATATCGGGGATGAGAAGATGACCATGCCTGCCCTGCTGGAGCCGGTCGGATGGATCAGCGAGGCTGAGCCCCTGACGGCAGAAGGAAAAACCATATCCGGCCTGCCCGGGCAGGAGCAGGGTTTTGCGGTTTACATCACCATCCAGGAAGGAAGATATCATCAGGTTAAGAGGATGGCCCGGGCGGCAGGCCGCAAGGTCCTGTACTTAAAGAGGCTGTCCATGGGACCTCTTATCCTGGACCGGGCTTTAGAGCCGGGAACCTGCCGGACCCTGACCAGGGAAGAGATTGAGGAGATACGAGCTCTTTAGAGACGAATCCAATTGAATTAATGAAAGATAATAAATGTTTTTTACCGATGAACTTAAGAGAGATGGAGGAGCGGGGCTGGGACCAGGCGGACTTTGTCTATATCTCCGGGGATGCCTATGTGGACCACCCCACCTTCGGGATGGCCATCATCACCAGATTGCTGGAGGATGCGGGCTACCGGGTGGCTGTGATTGCCCAGCCGGACTGGAAGGATAAGAGGAGTGTCTGCGTCTGCGGCCGGCCCCGGCTGGCTTTTCTGGTGTCGGGAGGCAATATGGATTCCATGGTGAATCACTACACCTCCTCAAAGAAGCGGAGGCATCAGGATGCCTACACGCCGGGGGGCGGCTTTTCCAGAAGGCCGGACCGGGCCACCATCGTCTATGGCAATCTGATCCGGCAGACCTACAAGGATACGCCCATCCTCATCGGAGGCATCGAGGCATCCCTCCGGCGCATGGCCCACTACGACTACTGGAGTGACAAGATCCGCCGGTCAATCCTGCTGGATGCGGGAGCGGACCTGCTCATGTACGGGATGGGGGAGCACTCCGTTCTGGAGATTGCGGAAGCCTTAAGTTCAGGACTTTCGGTAAAGGATATCACTTATGTGAGAGGGACGGTTTTCAGGTGCCAGGATCTTAATGATCTTCCAGGAGACTATGAGCTCCTGCCGTCTTTTACGGAAATTAACGATTCCAAGGAAGCTTATGCAAGAAGCTACTATACACAGTATCTGAATACGGATGCCATCACGGCAAAGAGGCTGGTGGAGCCTTACAGAGAGAAGGAGTATATCGTCCAGAACCCGCCTGCCCTGCCCCTTACTATGGAGGAGATGGACCATGTCTATGCCCTGCCCTATATGAGGGAGAGTCATCCCTCCTATGATTCGGAGGGGGGAGTCCCGGCAATCAATGAGGTTCGTTTCTCCCTGGTCAGCAACCGCGGCTGTTTCGGCGGCTGCAGTTTCTGTGCCCTGACCTTCCATCAGGGGAGGCGGCTGCAGGTGAGGAGTCATGAATCCATCATCAAAGAGGCAGAGGAGATGACCAGGCATCCCCTCTTTAAGGGCTATATCCATGATGTGGGCGGCCCCACGGCAGACCTTAGACAGCCGGCCTGTAAGAAGCAGCTGACCAGGGGGGTATGCTCCCACCGCCAGTGCCTCTTTCCGCGGCCCTGCCCCAATCTGATCTGCGACCACAGTGATTATATTGCCCTGCTTCGCAAGCTGCGGGCTATCCCGGGGGTAAAGAAGGTATTCATCCGGTCCGGCATCCGCTTTGACTATGTGCTGGCTGACCCGAAAAAGGATTTCTTAAGAGAGCTTTGCAGCTACCATGTCAGCGGACAGCTGAAAGTAGCTCCGGAGCATATCAGCGACTCCGTACTTACCCTCATGGGAAAACCGGAGAATGCAGTCTATGAGACATTTGCCAGGGAATATAAGAAGATGAACGCAAAGCTTGACAAGAAGCAGTATCTGGTTCCCTACCTGATGTCATCCCACCCGGGTTCGGGTCTTAAGGAAGCCATCGCCCTGGCCGAGTATGTCAGGGATCTTGGCTATATGCCGGAGCAGGTTCAGGATTATTATCCCACACCGGGGACCATATCTACCTGCATGTACCATACAGGGCTGGATCCCCGGACCATGAAGCCGGTCTATGTGCCGGTTTCCATGAAGGAAAAGCTTATGCAGAGGGCCCTGATCCAGTACCGCAATCCGGATAACTACAGTCTGGTTCGCCAGGCTCTGCTTAAGGCAGGCAGGGAGGACCTGATCGGCTACGGTCCAAAATGTCTGATCCGCCCCAGGCAGTCGGATAATACATCTGCAGAGTCCGGCCGGAATAAGGCAAGAGGCCGGAATCAGCCAAAAAGTCAGAAAAACCTAAAAACGCAGAATCGGTCCGGGATGCAGACCGGCTCCCGGAATGAGAATCGGCCGGATAAGAAGAAGACCATTCGCAATGTTCACAAGAAAAAGAAGAAATGAACGGGAAGCAGAATATGGAGGGGTTTCAATGAGAATATGTCTGATTACCGGTGCCTCATCCGGTATGGGCAAAGAGTTTGTAAAGCTCGCCATGCAAGGCAGGGAGAAATATGACGAAATCTGGGTCATTGCCAGAAGAAAGGACCGGCTGGACCACTGGCCGAGACTTTACAAGGACCAGTCCTTCCGGATCCTGGCTCTTGATCTTGGTAAGGAGGACCAGCTTAAGCTTCTTCATGAGGAGCTTAATGAAGTGCAGCCTCAGATTGACCTGATGATCCACTGTGCAGGTTTCGGGATCATGGGGCAGATCAGTGAGATTCCCCCTTCCGAGCAGATGGAGATGGTGGATGTCAACTGCCGCACAGTGGCAGGCCTGACTTCTATCCTTCTGCCCTTTATGGCGGAAGGCTCCGGCATGATCTATCTTGCCTCTGCGGCAGCCTTTCTGCCCCAGCCTGACTTCGCCGTCTATGCGGCATCCAAGTCCTTTGTGCTCAGCTATGTGCGGGCACTGCGAAGAGAAGTTAAAAACAGGAATATCCGGGTGACTGCGGTATGTCCCGGAGCAGTTAAGACGGAGTTCTTCAACCGGGCAGCCAGGCAGAGGCATCTGCCGGCTTATAAGAAGCTGGTCATGGCTGACCCCGAGAAGGTGGTAAAAAAGGCTCTGGAGGATTGCCGGAGGAACCGGGAAATCTCTGTTTACGGGAAACTGATGAAATTATTCCACCTGGCAGCAAAGATACTGCCCCACCGGGTTATCTTACATTTTCTGTAAAATGTGAATGAGGTGAACCGGCCTTTATGGATATGACGATAATTAAAACGATAAAGATAGAAAATTAACGGCGGGACAATAGATAATCATGAGGGAAATCATCATCAGCAGACAGGAGGAAGGCCAGCGTCTCATGCGGTATCTGAGAGGATATCTGCCGGGGGCCGGCTCAGGATTCCTCCATAAAATGCTTCGAAAAAAGAATATCAAGTTAAACCAGGCCAAAGCGGATGGGACCGAGAAGCTGATCTGCGGTGACCGGATCCAGATCTACTTTTCCGAGGAGACATTGAAGACCTTCAGGCAGGGGACGTCCACTGCCCTTCAGGTTAAAAAAGCAGATGAAAAAACCCGGTTAAGCCCCTTAAGAAGGCAGATTAAAGTCCTCTACCGGGACCAGGATGTCCTCTTTCTCCACAAGCCTGCCGGTCTCCTGACCCAGAAGTCAGGCCCCGGCGATGATTCATTGAACGATTATCTTCTGGATTACTGGGCCCGGGAGATCATGGCGGGGAAAGACCTGCCCCCATCCTTCCGCCCCTCCGTTGCCAACCGTCTGGACCGCAATACCAGTGGGATCGTGGCCTGCGGACTGACGACCAGGGGGCTGCAGATCCTGTCTTCCCTGTTTAAAAACAGGGAACTGGTCAAATACTACTTATGTATCGTGAGAGGGACTGTGACCGGGAGCCGCCGGCTCCGGGCTTATCTTAAGAAGGATGAGGAGGCAAACCAGGTGGCTTTATACAAAGAAGCCGTGGAGGGGAGTGCTCCTGTGGAGACCTGGTATGAGACCCTATGCTCCGGCAGGGAAGCAAGCCTCTTAAAGGTCAGGCTGGTTACCGGCAGGAGCCACCAGATCCGCGCCCACCTGTCCTCCTTGGGTCACCCCATTCTGGGAGACGGAAAGTACGGAGATCCGGAATTTAACCGGAACTTAAAAAAGGGGAGCAGGTCGCTCATGCTCCACAGCAGCGAGCTGATCCTGCCTGAACGGACCGGGAGTATCCCGGACTCTCTGCGGGGCCTTAAGATCAGGGATCCCCTGCCGGAGGAGTTCAGGGAGGCTCTGTTGATGTTTTCGTTAACGTAGAGAAAGTGACTGGTGAGAGATTATAATGGCTACCTGGAATTCAAGAGGTCTTCGGGGATCCGTCCTCGAGGAAATGGTGAATTATACCAATCAAAGATATAGAGAGAAAAACCTGGCTCTGATCCAGAAGGTACCCACCCCCATCACGCCGGTGAGGTTCGACAAGGACAGCCGCCATATCACCCTGGCCTATTTTGAGAAAAAGAGTACCGTGGATTACATCGGAGTGGTTCAGGGGATTCCGGTCTGCTTTGATGCCAAGGAGTGTGCGGTTGATACATTTCCTCTGCAGAACCTGCATGAGCATCAGGTGGAATTCATGTCCTCCTTTGAGGAACAAAAAGGGGTCAGCTTCCTCCTGATCTACTTCAGCCACCGGCAGGAATGCTATTATTTAAGATACCAGGAGATGAAAAGCTACTGGGACCGGATGAGACAGGGCGGGCCGAAACATTTCAAGTACGAGGAGCTTGACCCGGCGTATTTTGTCACCGGCCATGGCGGAGTGTCCCTTCATTATCTGACCTGTCTGCAGAAGGATCTGGAGGCTAGAGATTGACGAACGATCTCTTTTCATATATAATGATAGGATGATAAAAGCGTCAACGAGGTGAGAAAAGTGATTAAAAGTATGACTGGTTTTGGCCGTGGAGAGTACGTGTCCGACGATTTTAAGGTCACCGTGGAGATCAAAGCCGTCAATCATAGATATTGCGATCTTAGCATCAAGCTTCCCAAGAAGCTGAACAGTCTTGATACTAAGATCAGGACTTATGTGAAAAAGGCCGTCAGCCGGGGTAAGCTGGATATATTTATCGGCTACGAAGACTTGGCTGAGCATGCCGTCAGCGTCAGCCTGTCAGAGACTGTCAGCCGGCAGTACTACCATGAGCTGGAGAATCTGAGCAATCTGCTGGGTATTCCCAACGATATCACGGTGATGCGGCTCGCCCGCATGCCCGAGGTGCTTACAGTGACGGAGGAGGAGACCGACCTTGACCGGATTGAGGAGTATCTGAAGGAGGCCCTGGACCAGGCCCTGAACCAGTTCTCCGAGAGCCGGAGCAGGGAAGGAGACCATCTGAAGGAAGATATCCTTAATAAACTGTCCGGGATGGATGCCAATATCACGGAGATTGAGAAAAGGTATCCTCAGATGGTGGCTGATTACAGGAAGAAGCTTGAGGATAAGGTCCATGAGCTGCTGGAGGATGGCAGCATCGATGAGAACCGGATCGCGACGGAGGTTGTGCTCTATTCCGATAAGATCTGTGTGGACGAGGAGACGGTGAGACTGCGCAGCCACATTAAGCATATGTCTGCTGAGCTAATCTCCGGTGGAAGTATCGGAAGGAAGCTTGATTTTATTGCCCAGGAGATGAACCGGGAGGCCAATACCATCCTTTCCAAGGCCAACGACATGGAGATATCCAACCGGGCCATTGATCTGAAGACAGAGATCGAGAAGATCCGGGAGCAGGTTCAGAATATTGAGTGATTGCATCTCAGTTTAGTTAAGAATATCATAATTATGGCACATTTGATTAATATAGGATTTAACAATATGGTTAACGGAGACAAGCTTGTCTCCCTGGTCAGCACAGATGCTGCGCCAATCAAGAGGATGATACAGAGTGCCAGAGATGAAGGCAGGGCGGTGGATGCCACCTGCGGCCGAAAGACCAAGACCGTTCTGGTGATGGAAAGCGGACATCTGGTTTTGTCAGCCCTGACTACGGAGACCATCGCCTCCCGCTGTCAGGACAAGTGAGGATTTTGCTTATGGATAAAAGAGGAAAGCTTGTTGTGATTTCCGGTTTTTCAGGTGCCGGGAAGGGGACTGTATCCAAAGCACTGGTGGAAAGGTACGGCTACAGTCTGTCTGTCTCTGCCACCACGAGAAGCCCGAGAGAGGGAGAAGAGGACGGCAGAGAGTACTTTTTCAAGACAGAGTCTGATTTTCTGAAACTGATCGATTATAATGGCTTTATCGAGTATGCCAGGTATGTGGACCACTATTACGGGACACCCCGCAAATATGTAGAGGATGAGCTGGCTGCCGGTCATGTGGTACTTCTGGAGATTGAGGTTCAGGGTGCCATGAAGATCAAGGACCAGTACCCGGATGCCATCCTCCTCTTTATCACGGCTCCATCCATTGAGCTTCTGAAGGACCGCCTGGTGGGCCGGGGAACCGAGTCCATGGAGATTGTGGAGAAGAGAATGAGCCGGGCAGCCCAGGAAGCAGAAGACATCGATGTGTATGAATACATTGTTGTCAATGAAGAAGGAAAACTGGCCGAGTGCATTGAGACTGTGCATGCCATCATTGAGAGTGAGACCTGCAGGGTATCAGCCCGGGAGGACTTTATCCGGTCTCTCAGGGAAGGTCTGGCTGAATATAGATAAAAAGATTAGAAAGGAATAGATAAGAATGCTGCACCCATCATATACCGAATTGCTTGAGAAGATTAACAGTGAGGAAATCCGGGGAGAGGAGCCGGCCATCAACAGCCGCTACTCTATCGTGATTGCATCGGCCAAGCGGGCAAGAGAGCTGATCTCAGGAAAAGAGCCCATAGATGAATCCATGGAAGGGGATAAGCCTCTGTCCATTGCAGTCCAGGAGCTCTTTGACGGAGAGATTCACATCCTTCCGGATGACGATCCCAGATTTGACGATGAGATCGATTTTGAAGGGGATCTTCCGGAAGATACGGAGGATGAGCTGATCTGACAACTATATGGGAGACATGAGATAAAAGCAGACACTGATATGGTGTCTGCTTTTATCTCATGAACCCGAAAGTGTGAATCTGGAGGAGTTAGCCATGCGTCTTAAAGTTATCTGGTTTCTGACCCTGCTTGCTGTTCTGGGAATGATGATCATGATTTTTCTCTTTTCCAGAGAGGATGCGGACAGGTCTTCGGATAAAAGTTCTGCGGTGACCGAATATATCGTGGAGACGGCAGAGCGTGTGATACCGGCCCTCACCAGTAAGGAGTCCATGATCAGCAGGGACAGCCTGGAGACCCTGGTCCGCAAATGTGCTCATTTCCTGGAGTATGCCCTCCTTTCCTTCTTTCTGAACCTGCATTTCCTTGCAGGTCAGGCTCTGTGGCTCAGGGAAGGACTGGCTGGGGGAAAGGTGATCAAAAGGAGCGCCGCGGCAATCCTGGTCAGTTTCTTATATGCCCTCACGGACGAGTTCCATCAGTTTTTTGTCCCGGGGAGGGCCGCCCGTCTTGCCGATGTGGGGATCGACAGCCTGGGCGCTCTTTTTGGGCTTTTATTGTTCTTGACGTTGTCTTCACAAAAGGGTAAAATGTGGATGACTTATTATAGATACAGGGAAAGGATTTAGACATATCATGAATTGCAGTCAGTTGATTGAATATTTGACATATCACTGTCTTCAGGGCAGCATAGATAGAGAGGTTACAGCCGTCGTGAATGACTCCAGGAAGCTGGTGGAGGGATGCCTCTTCCTCTGCATCCGGGGAGCCTCCTTTGACGGCCATACATTTGCTGCCGAGGCGGCCCGGAAGGGGGCTTCGGTTCTTGTGGTGGAGGAGCCGGTGGAGGTGCCGGAGGATGTTACGGTAATCCAGGTGGATAGCACCCGTCATGCCATGGCTCTGATTTCCGCAGCCTGGTTTGGCTATCCGGCCAGGGAGCTGACAACCATCGCGGTTACCGGAACCAAGGGCAAGACCACAACAAGCTACATGATCCGGTCTTTGCTGGAGAGAGCAGGCCATAAGGTGGGTGTGATCGGCACCATCGAGGTGGTAATCGGGGATGAACACATCCCGGTTAATAATACCACACCGGAATCCTATGATATCCACAGATTCTTCCGTCAGATGGCGGATGCCGGCTGCGATGCGGTGGTGATGGAGGCCTCCTCCCAGGGCTTTAAGCTTGACCGGACTGCCGGGATCGAGTTTGACTACGGGCTCTTTACCAACCTGTCCCCCGACCATATCGGACCCAATGAGCATGCGGATTTTGCAGAGTACTTAAGCTGTAAGGCCATGCTCTTTGACCAGACAAAGCAGGGCTTTGCCAATATAGATGATGAGCATTATGAGGAAATCACGGCCCATGCAGGCTGCCCCATCCGGACCTTCGGACTGGGTCAAGGTGCTGACCTTAAGGCCGATTCCATCGAGCTGACCCGGGATACCGACTTCCTGGGCGTTGACTTTGACCTGTCGGGCATGCTTTCCGGCAGGGTGACCTGCGGCATTCCCGGTACATTTAATGTGCATAATGCACTGGGCGCTATCTGCGTGGCCTCTGCCATGGGTGTGGATCTTGATCAGATCAACCAGGTTCTCCGTCACTTTACGGTGAAGGGCCGGGTGCAGATCATTCCCACCGGTTATGAGTATACCCTGATCGTGGATTACGCCCACAATGCGGTGGCTCTTGAGAGCATCCTGCATACATTGAGGGCTTATCATCCCAACCGGCTGATCAGCCTCTTCGGGTGCGGAGGAAACCGGTCCAGGCTGCGCCGCTTTGAGATGGGGGAAGTTTCCGGAAGGCTGGCTGATCTTACCGTGATCACCTCCGATAACCCCAGATTCGAGGAACCCCAGGCCATCATCGATGACATCCTTACCGGAATCGGTAAGACGGATGGAGAGTATATCTCCATCATTGACCGAAGGGAGGCCATCTCCTACGTGATGCACCATGCCCAGCCGGGAGATATCGTGGTTCTTGCCGGCAAGGGCCATGAGACTTACCAGGAGATCAAGGGGAAGAAGTACCACATGAGCGAGGAAGAAATTGTGGCTGATGTCCTGGCCGGAAAGTATTAATTGATGAATAATATGTATGCAGATATCATTGTGGATATCTCCCATGAGGCTCTTGACCGGGTCTTTGAGTACAGGGTTCCGGATGCCCTGAAAGGGAGTCTGCTGCCCGGTATGCGGGTCCGGATTCCCTTTGGCGCCGGCAGCAGGGAGAGGGAGGGCTATGTGATTGCCCTCAAGGATAAGGCGGATTATGACCCGGAAAAGATTAAGGATATCTCCGGGATCCTTCCGGACAGTGTGCCGGTGGAGTCACAGCTGATCCGGCTGGCGGATGATCTGCGCAGATTGTATGGTTCTACCATGGCCCAGGCTCTTCGAACCGTGCTGCCGGTAAAGAGAAAGATCCGTCATAAGACAGTGACTTATGTTTCCCTTAAGCTGCCCAAAGATCAGGCAGGAGAGATCCGGGATGAGTGGGACAGGAAGCATTACAGGGCAAGAGTCCGGCTGATGGACCGGCTGATGACCAGGCCGGAAGTGGACAGTAAGGTACTCATCAAAGAATGCGGAGTTTCCGGAAAAGATCTTAAAAAGCTTGAAGACCAGGGGATCATCCGCATGGAGTCTTCCATCCGCTGGCGGAAGGGGATAGCGGAAGAGGGCAGACCGGTAAAGAAGCCCCCCATCCCCCTGAATCCGGACCAGCAGGCCATCGTGGATTCCTTCCTCATGGATATGGAGAAGGGAATAAAGAAGACCTATCTCCTATACGGGGTGACGGGCAGCGGAAAGACGGAGGTTTATCTTGCCCTTATCGACCGGGTAATCCGGTCCGGAAGACAGGCCATCGTGTTGATTCCGGAGATTTCTCTCACCTTTCAGACCGTCCGGAGGTTTTCGGAGCGATTTGGTGACCGGATTGCAGTGATCCATTCCCGCATGTCGGCCGGAGAGAGATCTGACCAGGTGGAGAGGATTACCAGAGGTCAGGCTGATGTGGTGATCGGAGCCAGGTCGGCCCTCTTTGCCCCGGTCAGGAATCTGGGGCTGATCATTATCGATGAGGAGCATGACACTGCCTACAAGAGTGACTCCACCCCCAAGTACCATGCCAGAGAGGCAGCCATCCGCCGGGCAGAGCTGGCCGGAGCCAGTCTGGTGTTGGGATCGGCAACTCCTTCCGTGGAGAGCTATCAGAAGGCTGTATCCGGGGAATACGGATTGTGGAGACTTGACCGGAGAGCAGGGGCAGGAAGGCTCCCCCAGGTAAGGATCGTGGATCTGCGGGAGGAATTCCTCCATGGCAACCGGTCCGTATTCAGTGAAGATCTGAAAGAAGGGATTCGGGAGAGGCTGAGCCGGGGAGAGCAGATTATGCTCTTCTTAAACCGCAGGGGATATGCCGGCTTTGTATCCTGCCGCAGCTGCGGGCAGGTCATCCGCTGCCCCCACTGTGACGTGTCTCTGACTTATCATAGAGACGGGAGTCTGCGCTGCCATTACTGCGGCTATCAGACCCCCTATCAGAAGCTTTGTCCCGTCTGCGGGATGCCCCATGTGGCAGCCTTCGGGCTGGGAACAGAGAAGGTGGAGAGTGCCCTTCATGCAGAGTTCCCCCAGGCAAGGATTCTCCGCATGGATGCAGACACCACCAGGAAGAAGCATGGCCATGAGGAGATACTTTCCGCCTTCTCGGCAGGCCAGGCGGATATTCTGCTGGGAACCCAGATGATCGTCAAGGGTCATGATTATGCCAATGTGACCCTGGTGGGTATTCTGGCTGCGGATTTATCTTTAAACAGTGCTGACTACCGGAGTGCGGAGAAGACCTTCCAGCTGCTATGCCAGGCGGCCGGCCGGGCCGGCCGGGGAGAGAAGGCAGGTCAGGTGGTGATCCAGACCTATCATCCGGATCATTATGCCATCAGGGCAGCTTCCTCCCATTCCTACGAGGACTTTTTTGAGCAGGAATATGCCTACCGCAGTCTCATGGGGTATCCCCCCTGCGGGCATATGCTGGTGATCCTGATCCAGAGCGGGGATGAGACCCAGGCTGTCCTGGCATCCCAGAGGATTCAGAAGATCATAGCTCAGAGCCTGGAGACTTCCGGGGAGAAGGTCTCCATACTGAATCCGGGAGGAGCAGCGGTGGCCAGGATCAAGGATGTCTACCGGCAGGTATTGTACTTAAAGGGGACTGACCTGTCTGTGCTTGTGGATATCCGGCAGCGGCTGGAACCGGTTCTGCTGCATCATCCCCTCTTTGCGGGGATTACGGTGCAGTTTGATACAGACCCCATGAACAGGTATTGAGTTTTACATAAGAGAAAACAATGTAAGTATACTTACGTTGATAACCAGGAGGATAAGATGGCAATTCGGAAAATAAGGGTGATCGGTGACCCTGTTTTAGGCAAACAGTGCAAGCCGGTGGTAAAGATGACAGAGAACCTGAAGGTTCTCATTGAGGATATGTTTGATACCATGTATGAGGCCAAGGGAGTGGGATTGGCTGCTCCCCAGGTGGGAATCCTGAGGCAGATCTGCGTGGTGGATGTGATGGATGAAGACCCCATCGTACTCATCAACCCGGAGGTTATTGAGTCGGATGGGGAGCAGACCGACGATGAGGGCTGTCTGAGTGTCCCGGGCAAGGTTGCCCAGGTGACCAGACCCAATCATGTGGTGGTCAAGTCTCTGGATATGGATATGAATCCGGTCACCTATGAGGGAGAGGGCTTAAAAGCCAGGGCCATGCTCCATGAGATGGACCACTTACAGGGTGTTCTCTACGGTGAGCGGGCCAATGAACCCTACAGAGATCTGGAAGAGGAAGACTGGGAAGAGGAAGAATAGAGATTCATGAGAGTTGTATTTATGGGAACGCCGGACTTTTCGGTGCCGACGTTGAATCAGCTGATAGAGAAGCATGAGGTAGTAGCTGTGGTAACCCAGCCGGATAAGAGAAAGGGCAGAGGCAAGGCCATGCAGTTTCCTCCGGTCAAAGAGGCAGCCCTGGCTCATGATATACCGGTTTACCAGCCGGTCAAAGTGCGGGAGCCTGACTTTATCAGGATTCTTGCAGAGATTGCCCCCGATGTGATCGTGGTTGTCGCCTTCGGACAGATTCTGCCGGAAGAGATTCTGAATCTGCCAAAGTATGGCTGCATTAATGTGCACGCCTCCCTGCTGCCCAGGTACAGGGGAGCAGCTCCCATCCAGTGGGCAGTGATTAACGGAGAGAAGGAAACCGGTGTCACAACCATGTATATGGCAAAGGGACTTGATACCGGGGACATGATCGATAAGGTGGTTGTGCCTGTAGAGGCCAGGGAGACCGGAGAGAGCCTTCATGACAAGCTCTCCCAGGCGGGGGGCAGCCTGATTCTTGAAACCCTGCGCAAGCTGGAGGAGGGGACTGCAGTGCGGATCCCCCAGAAGGATGAGGAGAGCAGCTATGCAGGCATGCTGACTAAGGAGCTTGGCCGGATTGACTGGAAGCAGGATGCCCGGTATATAGAGCGCCTGATCCGGGGCCTTAATTCCTGGCCCAGTGCCTACACCGGACTGAATGGAAAGACGCTGAAGATCTGGGACGCTGACCTGGCTGATGCAGAAAGCTGCCCGAAAGGGGCCAGGCCAGGCAATCCCGGTACAATCGCGGCAGTGACAAAGGATAGTTTTTATGTGGTGACCGGCCAGGGCCTCCTTAAGGTGAATGAGGTCCAGCTTCAGGGTAAGAAGCGGATGCCTGTGTCCAGCTTCCTTCTGGGCTATAAGATTTCAGAGGGAATGCAGCTGGGTGATGAGTGAGGAGATGAGATATGGCGAAAGGACCGGATATCCGGGAAGCGGCCCTTATGACCCTTCTTGATATGGAAAAAAGCGGGAAGTTATCCCACATCGCAATCTCCGATGCACTGATGCGGCTCCAGTTTGCCCCCAGACAGGACAGGGCCTTCTTCACCCTGCTCTGTGAGGGAGTTACGGAGCGCAGGATATACCTTGATTACATCCTGGATCAGTTTTCCAGGACAAAGATGAAAAAATGCAAACCCCTGATCAGGAATCTCCTTCGGATGTCGGCCTACCAGATCCTCTTTACCAATGTGAGGGATGCGGCGGCCTGCTCGGAGGCGGTGAGCCTGGCAAAAAAGAAGGGTTTTAAGGGGCTTTCCGGATTTGTGAACGGGGTTTTAAGAACCCTGGTAAGAAACAAGGAGGCTCTGCCGGTTCCGGACCGGAATGAGGGGGACCTTTCCTATCTGTCGGTCATCTACTCCATGCCCCGGTGGATTGTGGAACATTTTCTTATACTTTACGGGCCGGAGACGACGGAGCGTATGCTTGCTTCCTTTCTTCAGGTAAGGCCTGTGACTATCCGGACCAATCTCTTAAAGTGCAGTCCTGATGAGCTTGCGGCAAGACTTGGGGAAGAAGGGGTCACCGTGGAAGCCGGGGATTATTTCCCCTACGCCTTCCATATATCCGGATTCAATTACCTTGGAAAGCTGGGTTCTTTTAGAGATGGCTGGTTTACAGTCCAGGATGAGAGCTCCATGCTTCCGGCAGCCGTGGCAGACCTCCGCGCCGGAGACCTGGTGATCGATGTATGTGCCGCTCCCGGCGGCAAGACATTTCATGCGGCGGACCGGGTGACGGAAACCGGAACCGTGATCGCAAGAGATTTGACAGAATATAAAACAGAATTAATTAAGGAAAATAATGACCGAATCGGTTATGATCATATAAAGACCCAGTGCTGGGACGCAGCAGTTTATGATGAGAGCCTGGCCGGGTCTGCCGACCTGGTGATTGCCGACCTGCCCTGCAGCGGGCTGGGAATCATGGGAAGGAAGAATGACATCAAGTACAATGTAAGCAGGCAGCAGATGAATGACCTGGTCATCCTGCAAAGAAAGATCCTGGCCGCCGTAAGCCGGTATGTAAAGCCGGGAGGCCAGCTGGTCTACTCCACCTGTACCATCAACCCGGCTGAGAATGAGGAGAATGTCCGCTGGCTCATGGACCATACTCCTCTAAGGACAGTTTCTATAGAGGATAAACTGCCGGAAAGCCTGAAGGGGAAGACCGGAAAAGAGGGCTGCATACAGGTGCTGCCCGGCCTTTCTGCCGGGGATGGGTTCTTTGTGGCAAAGCTGCAGCTGCCAATGTGATACATAGGAACATTAAGAGTCAGAAAAGAGATTAACAACTACCTAAATATGAAACAAAATGTAAAGGAATTATACATGATGCAGTGGAATGACCTGCGGTCAATGAACATGGAGGAACTGACGCAAGTCCTTCTGGCCCGGGGTGAGAAGAAGTTCAGAGCCAGACAGATCTACGGCTGGCTTCACAAGAAGCTCATCAGCCGGCCTGAGGAAATGCGCAACATCCCGGCTGCCTGTCTTGATAAGCTTTGTGAGGATCATCCTCTTTACGGGGTGACGGAGCTTAAGCGCTATGTTTCAAAGATTGACGGAACCATGAAATTTCTCTTCGCTCTTCATGATGGCAACATTATCGAGAGCGTCCTGATGAAATACAAGCATGGGAACTCTGTATGCATCTCCTCCCAGGCGGGCTGCCGGATGGGCTGCCGTTTCTGCGCCTCCACCCTGCTGGGCCTGTCCAGAAATCTCTATCCTTCAGAGATGCTGGATCAGATCTATCAGATTCAGCGCATGACGGGAGAGAGGGTCTCCCATGTTGTAGTCATGGGTACGGGGGAACCCTTTGATAATTATGATGCCTTAAGCAGGATGCTTGACCTCCTCTGTGACCCGGAAGGCTTAAATATCAGCCGCCGTAATATCACGGTTTCCACCTGCGGGATCGTCCCGCGGATTTACCAGTTTGCCGACCGGCACCCCCAGGTAACCCTGGCCATATCCCTGCATGCCCCGGATGATGCCAGCCGGCGGGACCTGATGCCCATCGCCAACCGCTACAGTCTGGCTGAGCTGATGAAGGCAGCGAATTATTATGTAAATAAGACCAGGCGGCGGATTACCTTTGAGTACAGTCTGGTTAAGGATAAGAACGATGGCCGGGAAGAGGCATTAAAGCTTGTTAAGCTGGTAGAGGGCCTTAACTGCCATATCAATCTGATCCCGGTCAATCCCATTCAGGAGAGGGACTTTAAGCAGTCGGAAGACCGGTCTGTCAGACATTTTGTGAAAGTATTGGAAGATAATCATATACAGGTTACTGTCCGCAGGGAGATGGGAAGAGACATCCAGGCAGCCTGCGGTCAGCTTAGAAAAGGCTATGCGGAAAGGAGCGAGGCAGTATGCGATCCTACGGCATGACAGATATCGGAAAAAAGAGGAAGATCAATCAGGATTATCTCTTTTTCTCCGATGAGAAGATCGGGTGTTTTCCCAATCTTTATATAGTAGCAGATGGTATGGGGGGCCACAAGGCAGGAGATAAGGCGTCTTCCTATGCGGTCACCCGCTTTGTGGAACTGGCGAAGAAGACATCAGCCGATATCCCTTTTTTGTCCATGGAGAAGCTGATCCAGCAGGTCAACGAGGATATTTACCGGATGTCAGAGACACAGGACCAGTATGCCGGCATGGGGACAACCTTTGTGGCAGCTTCCATTGTGGGCAATGTTGCCTATGTCATGAACATCGGCGACAGCAGATTGTATTACTATAATGGTGAGGAAATGAGACAGGTCACCATGGATCATTCCCTGGTGGAGGAGCTGGTGAGAGCCGGAGAGCTGAACCGGGAAGAAAGCAGGCACCATCCTCAGAAGAACATTATCACCAAGGCAATCGGAGTGGCGGAGGCCATGGAACCGGACTTCTTCATGATCGAGATGAAGGAGGGGGATAGAATACTTCTCTGCTCGGACGGCCTTTCCAACATGGTTGAGGATGACAAGCTTACGGAGATCCTTTCCAGGGAGGAAGACCTGGAAATCCTCTGTGAGGAGTGCGTCCAGGAGGCTCTCTTTTACGGAGGCCTTGATAATATCGCTGTGGTCATAGCCCAGTATGAACATGGGAGGTGACAGCAGTGGTACGCATGGGAATGATTCTTGATCATAGATATGAACTGATGGAAGAAATCGGTTCCGGCGGCATGTCCAATGTCTACAAGGCCAGAAATATCGATAACGGGCACTATGTTGCCATTAAGATACTTCGCCGCGAATACAATGAAGATGCAGCCTTCGTGCGCAAGTTTATCGCCGAGGCCCGTTCCACGGAAGGACTTACGCACCCCAATATAGTGAAAATATACGATGCCGGAAAGGACCAGGGACTCTACTACATCGTGATGGAGCTGGCGGAAGGGATGACCCTCAAGCACTATATCCGTAGATACGGCCGCTTAAGCGCCAGGGAGACGGTGGATTTTGCCCTGCAGATTGCGGAAGCCATCAAGGCTGCCCACGATCACGGCATCATACACAGGGACATTAAGCCTCAGAATATCCTGGTTTCGGATGGAGGAAATATCAAGGTGACCGATTTTGGTATTGCCAAGGCAGCCACCGGAGATACCATTTCCTCCAATGCCATGGGATCGGTGAGGTATCTGTCTCCGGAGCAGGCCCGGGGCGGCTATTCGGATTACCGGAGTGACATTTACTCCCTGGGTATAACCATCTATGAGATGGCAACCGGCAGGGTTCCCTTTGATGGAGATAACTCTGTGGCAATTGCCCTCATGCACCTGCAGAATGAGATTACACCCCCCAGGGATTACTTCCCGGATATTCCGGTCAGCCTGGAGAACATCATCTTAAAATGTACCAGGAAGCGTCCGGAGGAGAGATATTCCACAGCCGGCGAGCTGATTGATGACCTGCTGCGTGTCTTTGAGTCTCCGGACGGGAATTATGTGTACTTAGATTCTCTGGTGGATGATTCGCCCACCAGGGCCAGGACCAGGGATGAGATTGATGCCATCAAGAAGAGTCTTGGCGGAGGATACGGACCGGACGGCAGCAATAATCAAGACCGCCGGGAAGGCTTGGCGGATGAATCCGGTTCAGGAAAGCGGCCGGCCAGGAAGAAGTCAGGCAATGTGAACTGGAGAGCCGGCGCTGAGGATAAGGACCGTGAGACCAGAATCCTGGAGGAAGACTATAATGATGATGAGGAGACCAGGCCCCGCTTCGAGAAAATGATCCTCATTGTCTCGGTTATCATTGGTATCGGCCTTGGCTGTTTCATCATATTTGTGGTGGGCAGGTCTATGCACCTTTTCCGCCTGCCATTTGAGAAGACGACGGAAAGTACCACTGAAGCACCAGGTTCGGAAGCCAGCACACAGGCTTCAACCGAGGCTGAGAAGGTTTCTGTTCCGGACTTTGTCAGGCTGTCCAAGCAGGAGGCCCTGGCCAGGGCTGAAAAACACTCCCTGAATGTGACCTTCAGCAAGACGGAAGATGCCTACAATTATGAAGATAAGGACCTGATTGTCATAGCCCAGGACCACGAGAAGGGAGACCAGGTTGTGGTGGGAACGGTGATTTCCCTGACCCTTGACGTGAATGAGGCTGCCAAACCCCAGAGAGTGGAGGTCCCGGCCCTGACCGGCATGGAACAAAGCAAGGCCATTGAAGCCCTGGAGGCGGTAGGTCTTAAGGCTTCCGTCATCTATGCTGCCAGTGATGAAGTGAATGAAGGTTACGTAATCCGGCAGAATCCGGACCAGGGAACCGAGGTAGACTTAGGCTTCACCATCACCATCACCGTCAGCAAGGGTGTGGGAGAAGTCCGGGTACCGTCTCTTACAGGCGTATCCAGAGACTATGCAGAGAAGCTCCTCAATGATGTGGGACTTCGCCTGGGCAAGGTATCCAGCGATTACAGCGGCTCTGTGGGAGTCGGTGATGTCATCGACCAGGATATCCCCTCCGGCAGTATGGTGAAAAAAGGAACCGAGGTTTCCATCACCATCAGCCTGGGGGAACAGGAAACCTACCACTATGAAGCGACCATATCCATGGAAGACTCCCCCTTCGCAGAAGGAGAGAGCGGAAGCCTTTCCATCGAAGTGGAGCAGGACGGGGAGACCCGGCAGGTTTACAGCAATGAGTCTGCAACAGCAGAATCCTTCCCCATCAATATTAATTATCAATCGGAGATTGGTGAGGAGGCCATCGCCACCATCTACGTGAATGGGGAGGAATATGACAGCTACAGTTTGAGTTTGAGTGCTGTGGCGGATTGACATGATAATATGAGGAGATTAATGTGACAGGACGGATCATGAAAGGAGTCGGCGGCTTCTACTATGTCTATGTGGAAGGAGCCGGTCTCTATGAATGCAGAGCCAGGGGGATATTCCGCAATAAGAAGATGAAGCCAAACGTGGGAGATCAGGTCGATATCGACCTGATCTCCCAGGAGGATATGGAGGGGAATCTTATTAAAATCTATCCCCGGAAGAACCAGCTCATCCGGCCCATGGTGGCCAATGTGGACCAGGCCCTGGTTATCTTCTCCGTTCATGAACCGGAACCTAACTTTCATCTCCTGAACCGCTTTCTGGTCATGATGGATAAGCAGGATGTCCCGGTGACCATCTGTTTTAACAAGACAGACCTGGCCTCAGAGGAAGAGCTTGATCAGCTTCGCAGAGATTATGCCGGCTGCGGCTGCCGGGTAATGTTCCTGTCCACGGTGACCCATGAGGGCATCGAAGAGCTGCGGGGCCTGCTTGACGGTAAAGTCACGGTGATGGCCGGCCCCTCCGGCGTAGGCAAGTCCTCCACCCTCAACCAGCTGGGAGGGGAGAAGCAGATGGAAACAGGTCAGGTCAGCCGGAAGATCAAGCGCGGCCGCCATACCACCAGGCACTCGGAGCTCATATGGCTATGGAAGGATACCTTTCTGATGGACACGCCCGGCTTCAGCTCCCTGTATCTGGAGGAGATGGACAAGGAAACCCTTAAGTACTACTTTCCGGAATTTGAACCTTACGAAAACCAGTGCCGCTTCAATGGCTGTTCTCACATCCACGAACCCGGCTGCCCTGTCCGGGAGGCGGTGGAGGATGGCAGGATCAGCAGACTTAGATACGATGATTACTGCCTCTTCTATGAGGAGCTGGCCCAGATGAAGAAGTGGTGAAGGATAAATGCGTAAATGAATAATATATTAATTATCACTGGCGGCCATATCGATTTAGAATTTGCCGGAGAGTATATAAAGGATAAGCGGTTTGAACGGATTATAGCAGCGGATGCCGGACTGGCCTGCTGCAGGGAACTGGATATCATGCCGACGGATATCCTGGGGGACTTTGACAGTCTGAAAAACTTAGAAGTGCTGGAATATTATAAAGATCAGGGGGTGCCGGTCCGTACATTTCCCGTGAGAAAAGATTACACGGATACCCACCTGGCCCTGTCTTATGCGGCAGATCTTAAGCCGGAGATGGTGACCATACTGGGGGCGACCGGGACCAGGTATGATCATGCTCTGGCCAACATCGGTCTCCTGTCCCGGATGGAAGGGAAGGGAATTCTTTGTAAGATCATTGACAGGCATAACGAGATGGAGATGCTGACCGGCCCCGGGAAAAGAGAGTTTAAGCGAAGGGATGATCTGCCCTATTTATCTCTCCTTGCCTGGGGCGGCAGGGTGACAGGAATTGATCTTAGTGGCTTCTCCTATCCTCTGACAGATGGGACCCTCTCCTGTGATGTCAGTCTGGGGATCTCCAATGAACTCATAGAGGATATGGGAACCGTAAAAATAAGGAGCGGATGTCTTCTGATCATCCGCTCCAGGGATTAAATCCCGCATGGTTCTGAATAATTATACGTTGAACTTAAACAATACCACATCTCCGTCCTGCATCACATACTCTTTTCCCTCAGAACGAACCAGACCCTTTTCCCTGGCGGCGGCCATGCTGCCGTTTTCAATCAGGTCGTCGTAGCTGATTACATCGGCCTTGATGAAGCCCCTCTCAAAATCGGAGTGGATCTTGCCGGCTGCCTGGGGTGCCTTGGTTCCTGCCTTGATGGTCCAGGCCTTGGACTCGATGGGGCCGGCGGTCAGGTAGGAGATAAGGCCTAAGAGACTGTAGCTGGCCTTAATCAGTTTCTCCAGACCGGACTCTTTCAGACCCAGGTCTTCTAAGAACATTTCCTTCTCATCATCATCCAGCTCGGCAATCTCCTGCTCAATCTGAGCGCAGACAACAAAGACTTCCGCATCACAGCTCTTTGCATATTCCTTTACTTCCTGAACAAATGCATTGGACGCTCCGTCATCAGCCAGATCATCCTCGGAAACGTTGGCGGCGAAGATGACAGGCTTGTCTGTCAGCAGGTTGCACTCTGCCAGCATCTTTTCCTCATCCTCATCGGCAAGCTCCAGGGTTTTTGCCAGCTTTCCATCTTCCAGATGAGCTTTTACTCTCTTTAGGAATTCCACCTCTGCAGCGATTTTCTTATCATTATGAGCAGCTCTGGTCTGCTTGGCAATTCGCCGGTCCAGCACCTCGATATCCGCAAAGATCAGCTCGAAGTTGATGGTCTCGATATCCCTTAAGGGATTGATGCTGCCGTCGACATGGATGACATTGCTGTCCTCAAAACAGCGCACTACATGGACAATGGCATCCACCTCGCGGATGTTGGCCAGAAACTGGTTGCCCAGCCCCTCACCCTTGGAAGCTCCCTTTACCAGGCCGGCAATGTCTACAAACTCTATGGCAGCGGGCACGATCTTGGCGGAATCATACATGTCGGATAAAACCGCAAGACGTTTATCCGGGACAGCCACGATACCGATGTTGGGGTCGATGGTACAGAAGGGGTAGTTGGCTGATTCTGCACCAGCTTTGGTCAGGGAATTAAACAATGTGCTCTTTCCCACATTGGGGAGGCCGACGATTCCTAATTTCATGGTATATATTCTCCTCTACTAATCAATTGTATGTTTATTGCTTACAAAATCGTCCGGATGCTCGATTCCGTATCCGTTCCTGCTACGCACTCACGGACGTAATCGGCTCCTCTTTATTATATGTTATTATCAATGTAAGCTAATCTTATTTATGATATTATCAATGTAAGCTAACTAAAGAAGTATATCACAGAGTCAGAATCTTCTCAAGAATTTTTAGTAAATCTCAGGATTCCCCCAGCTTAGCATCCTTCAGAGTACAGTACTCATAGCCATCCTCTGTATAAGTGTCAAAGACTCCCGTCACCGTAATATTGCTGCCCTCCTCCGGGTAGGACTTATCCGCAAGGATGAACTCCATGCCCTGGGCACAGCAGGCTGCGGCATCCTTGACAATACAGGAATAGTATGTATTCCCTGTAGTATCATCCTGATAGATGGTTAACTGTCCTTCCATCTTTATGGTCTTGCCGATATATTTATCCGGTTCAAACATCATGTTATAGACTTCAGAATAGACCATGGAGCTTGACAGGGTCGTCAGGTCAACATCGATTCCTTCCGTATTGCTGAGGATGGTATCCTCCTCTTCTGAAACATCCGGTTCCGGGGCATCTTCGTTCAGTCCGCTCTGGCGGGCTGTATCATCTGTGGAATCAGCTTCCGCCATTCCCTCCTGCAGGACGTCATTTACTCCTTTTTGCTGATTGGACGTGCGCCCGCCCGAGCCGCCTGCACTGCCGCAGCCTGATAATAAGCTGATCAGCATGATGCAGACCAGGGCAATGCATTTCTTATTCTTCATCTTTTATTACCTCCTCTAAATAACAATAGTAATTACCTGACTAATGCTGTCGGTTGTGGTTTCTACTTTAGTGCCTCTTTCAGTACTTCCAGATTTCCTTCCATGATGGAAAGATAGGTCTTGCCATCCCCCACATCCCGTGAGGTGGTCGACTGCATGGAATCTAAGGTCAGGATCTGCTGATTCTTATTTCCTGTATTATCCCGAATCGTCTCGGCAATCCTGTGGTCCGTTCCCTCAATGGTCAATATAGAATGCAGAGATAGTTCATCCACTTTACTGGCAAGGAATATAATCGTTTCGAAGCTTGCCTCAGTCTCGGCAGAGCAGCCGGCAAATGCCGCATAGTAGGATAGCCCGTAATCATCTGTAAGGTAGCGGAAGGGGAACCGGTCTCCGAAGAGGAGAGTGGATACATTCGCTTCATTTACTGCGGTTTCATACTCTTTGTCAAGAGCAGTCAGCTTCCCGATATAAGAAGCGGCATTCGCCTTGTAAGTTTCAGCATTATCTGCATCAATTTCTGCAAGGGATTCAGCTATATAATCCACAAGGGCAGATGTATTCTTCAGAGAAAGCCATACATGCTCATCGTATTCTGTTTCCTGCTCACCGTTTTCGCTATCAGCCCCGGAAACAGCTTCACCTTCTTCTTCCTCTTCACCCTCCATTCCTTCCACAATTTTTTCTTCTTTAACCTGATTGCCCAGCACATCGAGAAGATTAATCACCACCATGTCTTTATTGACTGCCTCTGCCAGGGCATCCTCGACCCAGCTATCGGATTCGCCCCCAACATAAATAAACATATCACAGGTTCCGATTTTCAGGATATCTTCCGCTGTGGGCTGGAAGCTGTGAAGATCAACCCCGTTATCAAGCAGCATGCTGACCTCTGCGCCGGCAGCCTGTTCGCCTAAAATGTTCTGTACCCAGTCATATTCGGGAAATATGGTGGTAACAATCTGCAGTGATTTTCCATCTTTGCCAGCAGCCTGGCCTGTATTATCTGATCCCTTTGAATCAGCTTTATTTTCTGAACTGATAATATGACCTGTATCTGCAGTTTCATCAGAGCTGCCTGCACTTCCCCTGCCGCATGCACCAAGACAGCAGATCAGGAAAACAGCAGTGATAAAAAGAATAATATTTATTTTCATAATAATAAAACCTCCGTCAGTCCTAGAGATGAAATGTTTTTAATGGATATAATTCTCCTTTCCCCTTAAGCATGTTAATACTCAAAGATATTATTTGGACCCGATAAATATGAGAATTGCTTTCAAATATATCAAGTAAGTCTTAATTTGTCAAGGCAATGAAAATCCTTCTAAGTTTGCTAAAGTGCCGCTTACCTGAAATAAATGTGCGGCATTAATTTTGTCTGACAGGACTTTTATCCTGGAGATAAATGTATTATAATTTAAAGTAACATTTGCATAAGTTATACATTTGCATAAAAACTCCATGCAAGCTGCCTGTGCCGTCATGAATAAAAGGGTTTATTAAAAGAAATTTAATCGGAGGTTACACTATGGGAAAGGAAGCAAAAGATTTTAAAAACGAAGTCGTACTCTATGCCAAAATGATGGATGAAAAAGGTTTGGTCAACTCGGTGGAGGGGAATCTGTCTGTGCTGGATCGCAGCACAGGGAGGCTCTATATCACCCCCTCAGGAAGGCGGAAAAGATTTCTTACCGAGGAAACCGTTGCGGTCTTGGATAATAATGAGAAGCAGGTAGAAGGGGAGTATAAGGCATCCAGCGAATACCGTCTCCACCTGGCAGCACTGGCTGCCAGACCGGACTGCAATGCGGTAGCCCACATCCACGCCCCCTATCTAACGGCCTACGCCTACTGCGGCAAGGATATTAAACTAAAGTGCTCCACCACATTTGCCATGTTATTCGGGGAGATCCCCTGCCTGCCCTACGGTAGACCGGGAACAGTCCACATCTTTGATGGAATTGAGGAAGCTTTAAAAGATCATGACCTGGTTCTTCTTGCCAACCACGGCTGCGCGGCTGTGGGGAAAACCCTGGAGGATGCCTGCAAACTGGTGGAGGCAGCGGAGGAGGTCTTAAAGATTTATCATCTGACAAGAGAGATCGGGCCGGTGTCCGATATCCCGGAGGATGAGCTTGAGGTTCTGGGAGAACTGTTAAAAAACAGATGATTAGGAGGGCGCACCCGTGAAGTGAAAAAGTGATTCGGCGGAATCGTGCGTGCAGAAATTATATAGTTTTCGAATTATTTTTCAAAAGTGAATAAGCTAACCACATTTTACACGGACGAAAGGAAAGCAGAGGACTTCAGAGATGCTATGAAAGACTATCACCTGATTGAGAACGGAAACGGGTTCATAGAAATCCTGCCTCTTCCATTCACCAAAGCCACTGCTATTGCGTATCTGACAGATTATTTTGACTTTTCTCCTGAGGAGTGTTATGTATTTGGTGACAGCCCTAATGATGTTGAGATGATGAATTATGCAGGAAACAGCATCTGCATGGGCAATGGCTATGATTCTGTAAAGGAGATTGCAGGATATGTCACAGCCGATATTAACCAGGACGGAATATATAAGGCAATGGAGTACTATGATATTATCTGATATATTGAAGTGATGCCATATGAGAGGAAATAATTAATGCCGGATATAAAAAGAAAAAACAGTTCATGCTACTGTACAAACATTCGATGGGCAGCAAATGCGTTGACTGCCAGATATGACAGGGCACTTTTTTTCATCTGGAGTTATAAGATATCGAAGAAGAAAACTATGTTAAAAATGGGAGGTAATCTATGGATCATGAAGTAAGAACCGTCAATCTTGCCAGGCCGGTGAAGAAGGGAATCATGCGGCTCATATTCAGCAGATTTTTCGTGATTGCAGTCCTGCTGGTGGCACAGGTTGTCATCATGGTGCTGACTTATCTGCATTTTACGGAGAGGCTGCCGGTTCTCCTGCATTTACAGTGGATATTCACATTCCTGATGATCATTTACCTGTTCAACAGCAGCATGGATTCCTCTGCCAAGCTCACCTGGATGCTGATTATTGCCATCCTTCCCATTCCTGGAGCCATCATGCTTTTGTGGACCCAGTCCAATATCGGACACCGCCTGGAGACCAGGCTTGTAAAAAAGCAGATTGATGATACCCGAACCTTACTTTCTCAGGCAGAGAACGTGCTGAAAGAGATAGAGCATGATGGGTCGGGCCTTGATGATATCAGCAGATATCTGAACCATACAGGCTGTTTTCCGGTCTATGACCATACCCAGGTGACCTACTTTCCCCTGGGTGAGAAGAAATTTGAGGCCATGCTTGAGGAGCTGGAGAAGGCGGAGCAGTACATATTCATGGAGTACTTCATCATAGAAGAAGGGTATATGTGGGGGCGTATCCTTGATATCCTGATTCGCAAGGCTCAGGCCGGCGTCGAGGTCCGTGTCATGTATGACGGCATGTGCGAGATGTCCACTCTTCCGGTCAATTACTGGAAGCTGCTCAAAGCGCAGGGAATCCATGCCAAGGCATTCTCCCCCATAAAACCTGTCGTTTCCTCCCATTACAACTACCGTGACCATCGTAAGATCCTCGTCATAGACGGCAAGGTGGCATTTAATGGGGGAGTCAATCTGGCAGATGAATATATCAACCGCATTGAAAGGTTTGGCCACTGGAAGGATACCGCCCTCATGATCAAAGGCCCGGCAGCCAGGAGCTTTACCCTGATGTTCCTTCAGATGTGGTCCATCGGATCGGATACAGCAGACTATGACAGATGGCTGTCTCTGCCTGATAATCAGGTAACTTCCGCAGCTGGCTATGTCCTACCCTACTGTGACAGCCCCTTAGACAAGTACAAGGCCGGGGAAGCCATCTATATGGATATCCTCTACCGTGCAACAGATTATGTCCATATCATGACACCCTACCTGATATTAGATGACGAACTGGAGACAGCCCTGTGCTTTGCAGCCCAGAGGGGAGTGGATGTAAAACTGATTCTGCCGGGCATACCGGATAAAAAGCTGGCATATGCTCTTGCCAAGACCCATTACAAAGCGCTGCATGATTCCGGTGTAAAACTCTATGAATACACGCCGGGATTCGTTCATGCCAAGGTATTCGTCAGTGATGACATCAGGGCTGTTGTGGGAACCATCAATCTCGATTACAGGAGCCTCTATCATCATTTTGAGTGTGCAACCTATCTTTACCGGACAGACTGCATCGCTGACATTGAGAAGGATTTTCAGGAGACTTTTGCCAAGTGCAGACAGGTCACCAGTGAGACCATCAAAAAGGAGAAAATGTCTTATAAGCTCATGGGAGGATTGGCTAAGATGATATCGCCGCTGATGTAACTAAGATGATATCGCTGCTGATGTAAGTTGGCTTTCCTCCTGAACAGAAACCTGTCTTTCAATTTACACTATTATAAGGACTTTACCCTTTCTCTGGAGATATGGGAGATATGATTCTGTTCTTTCTTCTGAATTATCGTAGATTCACGATAAAACACTTAGTCCTGGCAGATTATATCTACCAAATTCAAGTGTTCTTGGCGGTTTTGCTCAACTTTCACCAAATCAGGTGGATAATAATAGCGAACTGTCCATTATTATCAAATAAAGTGGATAATACCTGCATCGGAAACACTTTTGTATCTCCCCGTACTCTGACCGAAGGATTGAAATTCAAAACTTTAAATATGCTTTGCAGGAGAAAATGGCCCGATGGACCACATGGGAACTGACAGGAGTGAAAAGCAAGGTGCATGGATTCGGGTTGGAATTATATTAGAAAAGGCTGGGGGCGTCGCAGTAACTGAACTGCCCATTCTTAACTGAATGGGCAGATTATTACTGCGACGCCCTCCATAATCCGGCTCCAGAAACGCCAGAGTGTTCATGATCCTAATATTATGATTGTAAACACCCCTCCAGAAACAAAAACCATCACTTCATAAATGCATCTATCAGATACTCTATCTCATTCATATCGATGCCATGGTCTGGCTTTTCATAAGTGAACAAAACATCATAATACGGATACAGGTCATTGGCAATATATCTTTCCAGCTTCCATAGATAACTTTTCATATAATCAGGATCAGATAATAATCCGATATGTTCATGATACTTATGCTTATTGCAGGATGGACAATAGACAGTGAAATCGGGATGCAGGAGGCTTCCATCAGGAAGCTTTATTGCAGCTTCATAATCAAAGCTAATCCCCTTTTTTGTATATATCTCTGCAATTAATGCTTCTATTCTTGATCGTACATCAATCCCTGCAGAGGTTTTGTATATCTTTTGATCTTCATAGAAAGACTGCCTTTTTGTTTTGACAGAGTAGCCAAGCTCTCTGATCAGATCCTGAGGAATATTCTGATAAGCTCTTGTGAATCTTCTTTCCAGTATTGCCGGATCAAATTCCTTATAACCGGCATAAAGCTTTTCCATCAATTCGATATTCGTTTCCAGGGTACTGATCATAATCTCCAGCATATGTCTCTTTTTCAATAGGGAAACTATCCTTTCATCTTCCCCTCCTACATAAACCTGCTTGTTTTTGTCGTATTTTTTAAAGTACAGATGTTTCCCTTTTTTATAGCAGGACAAACTTCCCTTTGGAAGCCCCTTGAGATTATTCTTGCATCTAATAAGCATTTGCTTTTCTGATGTGATATTATTTTTCAAAATAGCTCTATTCATAGGCACCTCCTATATATTAAAATTAACAACATCTGAAGAATACCATAAAATAACAATAATGTAAATAGAAAATAATAATATAAATAATTACCAAGTATATTAGAATAATCCTGATGGTATAGGAGAGGGTGAGACAGAAGGTATTGCAGGGCAGGCTAAATTTAGAAATGTAGGAATAATTGTGAGGCTGTACAGAGATTAGAGCAGTATTACATCAGATTCAAATGTGACTCCCTCTTCTATAATGGGGAGAAAGTTCGCTTCCATCAGGTGGAGTCACAATCTCCATCTGATGTAGCCTACGGCGCATCGCAGACGCCTTAGCGTGCAAAGCGATGCGCCGAGCATTGCATGCTGTGCGCAAAGGAAAGCGCATACGCGCTGCGCAACTCGCGCGGAATCATCAAAATGATTCCGATTTGAATATAGATTGAAATATATTGAAAAAGATAACATTGGAAAAAAATATGCCCAGAGGTATGAACTTTATTGGAGTAGAATGATATGTGAATTTCTCAAAGAATAGCTTCCTTTGGAGATGTGGGAGATACAATCATGTTTTCCACACTATTTTATCGTAGATTCACGATAAAACACTTAGTCCTGGCAGATTGTATCTACCAATTTCAAGTGTTCTTTGCGATTTTGCTCAACTTTCACCAAATCAGGTGGATAAAAATAGCGAACTGTCCATTATTATCAAATAAAGTGGATAATACCTGCGTCGGAAACACTTTTGTATCTCCCCGTACTCTGACCGAACGATAAAAATAGTATCATATCTGCTTTGGGCTTAATTCTGCCTGACAAGCAAAAATAGTATCATATCTGCCGTTGGCTTCATTTTGCCCGCCAAGCAAAAAAGTATCATATCTGCTTTAGGCTTAATTCTGCCCGATAAGCACTTATGATCCGGTTCGAGTTTTTCAGGCCCTTCTTTTCTTTCTTCTTCCTGCAATAATCCCGATTAATCCCCCAATCACGATCAGTACACAGACCACCTGGGTGGCGGCGATGCCGGTGTGTCCGATGGTGAGCTGGTCGGTTCGAAGACTCTCAATCATAAATCTTCCGATTCCGTATCCGATAAAATAGATACATAACAGTTCCCCATTAAAGCGCTTATGCTTGCGGTAAAAGAAGATAAAGAGCAGAACCATCAGGTTCCACAGGCCTTCGTAGAGGAAGGTGGGGTGAACCTGGATATAGGAGATGGCCTGGCCATTTACGGTGAGATTGACCAGATGATCCATCAATCCAGCATTCTGGATCTCCGAAAGTCGGCCGGTCTGCTCAAAGTATCCCACCGGAATCTGCATGGCCAGGGGTCCGTCTGTATAGCCTCCGAAGGCCTCCCGGTTAAAGAAGTTGCCCCATCTTCCCAGCATCTGTCCGATCAGCATGGGCATGGTGACGGTATCCAGCATCAAAAGGGCGCTGTACTTCCTGACTCTGGAGAAAATGATGATGGTGATGATGCCTGCGGTCACACCTCCCACGATTCCCAGGCCGCCATGGCGGAGATTCAGAATCTCGGCGGGATGTGCTCCATAGTAATCCCAGGATAAGATGACATAGTAAGCCCTGGCTCCCAAAATGGCCGGAATCACCAGCCAGAGGAGAAAGTCCAGGTAAAGCTCCGGATCCTGGCCGGTGGACCTGGCCTCCAGTCTGGCGATCATCATGCCCAGGAGAAAGGCGCAGGCAATCACGACACCGTAAAACATGATCTCAAAGGAGCCGATGGAGAAAGACCTTCCCACATGATTCAGGACGATGCCCAGATGTGGGAAACGGATATCCATATATTGCATAGTAATACCTCCAGGAATAAAGATAGAATAAACATAACTGCTCAGAACCCTGCACATATAAAACCATGACTGGAGTGAGCAGGATAGACATAATCTACGGCTTCAGATTTAAAGAAGACTGATAAGATAATAGTATAAAAGAGGGGAAATGTAAAGAAATCATTCATACTTCATATCTTGATAAATACATATATATGTGCTATAATTCCTAGGATTTTTATAAATAATACGGAGGCACCTATGAAAAGATTTTGGAATGATTTGAAAAGCCATTACAAGTATTCGATACAGTCGGCAAAATCATCTTTGAAATCAGAGATCGCCAACTCATATCTGAACTGGATCTGGTGGGTTCTGGAGCCCTTCTGCTTCATGCTTATCTACGCCTTTATCTTCGGCGTGGTGTTTGACGCAAGGGAACCCCACTTTCCCCTGTTTATCTTCCTGGGCCTTACCCTGTGGGATTTCTTCAACCGCTGCATCGTGCAGAGCGTAAAAATCATGAGGAATAACAAGGCCATTGTCACCAAGGTATACCTGCCCAAGTTTATTCTCCTGATTACCAGGATGTTTTTGAATGGCTACAAGATGCTTTTTTCCTGGGTTGTGATCGTCATCATGATCATCTACTTCCGGATTCATCTTACCTGGAGAGTCATCTTCCTGATTCCGGAACTGGTATTGTTATTTACATTTACCTTTGCCTTGATGACTCACCTGCTCCATTACGGAGTCTTTCTTAAGGACCTGGAGAATGTGACAAGCATCGTGCTCCGTATGCTGTATTTCCTGACCGGTATCTTCTTTAATATTGAAAAGAGGCTTCCCAAGCAGTATGTGCCTATCCTGATGAAGTGCAACCCCCTGGCTATCATTACCACCGGCACGAGAAAATGTATTCTCTACGGGGAGAGTCCGGATCTGAAGGTAATCTGTGTGTGGATTGTGATCAGCCTTATCATTGCCGCTTTCGGAGTCCGCAAGATTTACCGGAACGAGAACAGTTACGTCAAGCTGATATAAGAATTGGAGCTGTGTATGAGTAATAATGAGATAGTGACGGATGTCACTGACAGCATGAATGATATAAAGGGCGGAGGTATTCTGGCCGGAGAGGGCGGACAGGCTTTAGAGGAGGTCAGAGAGGTCCGGGATTTTACCGGAAGACCTTCGGCAATCAGCGTGAGAAATGTCTGTATCGATTATAAGAGCCTGAAATCCGGTTCCATAAAGGAAAGCCTCTTTAAGATTCAGAAAGTCAAGCAGGAGGTATTCCGGGCGGTGAATAACGTCTCTTTTGAGGTGCCTGAGGGCATGATCTTAGGAATCACCGGCAAGAACGGAAGCGGAAAGTCCACTATGCTTAGGGCTATAGCGGGTATCTTTTCCGCCGATACCGGCCAGATTGACCTCCACGGCCACTCTGTATCCCTCCTGTCCATCGGCGTGGGCTTTGATAAGGAACTGTCCGGCAGGGAAAATATCCTCCTGTCCGGTATGCTTTTAGGCTTCTCCCGGGAGGAGATCGTGGAGAAGATGCCTGCCATTATCGACTTTGCCGCCATCGGCAACTTTATTGACATGCCGGTCCGCACTTATTCCAGCGGTATGTATTCCAAGCTGGCTTTCTCCATCACGGCCATCCTGGAGACCGAGATCATGCTGATTGATGAGGTCTTAAGTGTCGGTGACCAGAAGTTCAGAAAGAAGAGCTACGAGAAGATGAAGGAACTCATCTCCAAGAATGACCGGACTGTAGTCATTGTCTCCCACTCCATGTCCACCTTACAGGACCTGTGTGATCAGATCATGTGGATGCATGACGGGGAGATTATCATGCTGGACCGGCCGGAGGTGGTACTGCCCATCTATATGGACTTTATGAAATAAACAGAACAAAAAAAGAACCCGTTCCGGGTTCTTTTTTTGTTCTGTTTTTTTTTCAATTCCCTATTGCAAAAGACCCTTTAATGAGCTAAAATAGAATTCAAGTGGAGCAAAGTGGGGTAAAGTGACGTTTTTTGGATGGAAAGTGGTTCCAGAGAGTAGGTGAGCAGGTGTTTCAGGGCGAATATCAGCATGGTCTGGATACAAAGGGAAGGCTGATTCTCCCGGTAAGAATCAGGGAGGAGCTCGGAACCCAGTTTGTAATCACCAAGGGTCTGGACGGATGTCTCTTTATCTTTACCCCGGAGGCCTGGCAGGCGTTCTCGGACAAGCTCAATGCCCTGCCCACATCGTCAGCCAAGGCGCGGAAGCTGAAGAGATATTTTATCGGAAGCTCCCAGGATTGTGAGACGGATAAGCAGGGAAGGTTTCTTATCCCTCCTGTGCTCCGTACATTTGCCGAGATCGATAAGGAGGTCACGGTTCTTGGAGTGTCGGATAAGATTGAGATCTGGTCCACAGAGAGATATGAGGCATACCAGAATGAAGACAGTATGTCTATTGAGGATATTGCCGGTGATCTGGAATTCTAAAGGAGCCTGATATGGAATTCATCCATAAGTCCATCATGCTGGAGGAGACAATTGAATCACTTCATATCCGGCCGGACGGGATATATGTGGATGGAACCCTGGGGGGCGGCGGCCATTCCTATGAGATAGCCAGACGCCTTGACAGGGGAGGCAGGCTGATCGGGATTGATCAGGATGGAGATGCCATCGAGGCTGCTGGCAGACGGCTGAGTCCTTTTCGGGAGAGGGTAACCATTGTCCGCAGCAATTACGCACAGATGAGAGAGGTGCTGTCAGACCTGTCCATAGATAAGGTAGACGGAATTCTGCTGGATCTTGGCGTATCCTCCTATCAGCTTGACAACAGCGACCGGGGCTTTACCTACCGTGAGGATGTCCCCCTTGACATGCGGATGGATTTGAGGCAGGAGCGGACAGCCAGGGATATTGTCAATGATTATACTGAGACTGAGCTTTACCATATCATCCGCGATTACGGGGAGGACCGCTTTGCCAGGAATATTGCCAGGCACATCGTGAAGGCCAGAGGGGACCAGCCGGTGGAGACTACCGGCCAGCTGTGCGATATCATCCGGGCGGCCATTCCCAAAAAGTTCAGGGCCGTGGGAGGACATCCTGCCAAGAGGACATTTCAGGCTATACGGATTGAGCTTAATCATGAGCTTGAAGTCCTGAAAGATCACCTCATGGAGATGATCGACCTGTTGGATGACGGAGGCAGGATCAGCATCATCACTTTTCATTCTCTGGAAGACCGGATTGTAAAGAGAATATTTAAGACAGCTGAGAATCCCTGCATCTGTCCGCCGGATTTTCCGGTTTGTACCTGCGGCAGGGTATCCAAAGGGCGGGTGATCAGCAGAAAGCCCATCGTACCTTCGCAGGAGGAGATGGAGGAGAACAGCAGGTCCAAAAGTGCCAAGCTCAGGGTATTTGAGCGGATATTAATATAATTTTAGTTGGAGGAGAGGTAACATGGCATTACAGAACACATCGGATCGTTATAAGTACATCTATGGCAATACGGCAAGACAGCTGGCAGCGCCGGAGCCTGCATATCCTGCTGTCAGGAGAAAGCCTGCAGACAGCCGGAGATCCGATACTGCGGGACGTACTGCCAGGGAAGCTCAGCGAAGAGCCAGAGCCCGCAGGCAGGCAGAACATGTGATAGATTTTGACTGGAAGTACACCGTCGTTGTCACGATTGCTGCCTTTGTTCTAATGATGTGCGCCATTTTATATGTCAAAGGAACCATCCATCTCCACAGCCTGTCCACGCAGGTTACCCAGCTTAAGGAGGAGAAAGCAAGTCTGATCAGCAAGCAAACTGCCTTAAAGACCGAGATAGATAAAGCCATCAACTTAGATGAGATCAGGTCCTATGCCGTGAAGAAAAAAGGCATGGTTTACCCTGGACAAAAGCATATTATCTATTATAATGATAATAACAGCGATTACTTCAGGCAGTTCGAAAGTATTGATATCAAGTGACATATATATAACAGGTGGGAATTATGGCTAAGAAAAGAAAAAATATCAGACGCCTGACCCCCAGAATGAGAGGCAATCTGAGTATCGTATTTTTAGGTATCCTGTGCCTCTTTTTCATTTTGGCGGTGAGGCTTGTTTATTGGACGGTAAGAAATGGTGATAAGTTCCGCAATATCGTGCTGGGCCAGCAGAACCATACCAGCACGACCATTGCCTATGAGCGGGGGAAGATATATGACCGCAACGGCAATATCCTGGCTTCCAATGAGAAGGTTTACACCCTGATTTTAGAGCCCAGGAATATACTGAAGAACTCTGCCGACAGTGAGGAGGCGCTTGATGCAACAGCGGGAGCCCTGGCCAGGTATCTTGATCTTGATGAGGATAACCTCCGCAGCAAGATCAATGAGAATCCGGACTCCTATTATGTTGTTTACAAGGAGGAGGATAAGGAGCTTTCCTTTGAACAGGTGGAAGCCTTTAAGAAATTCGAGGCCAAGAAGAATCTGTCAGCAAGCGATGCCAAATCCGACGCGGAAAAAGCGGAGATCCTGGAAGCCAAGCATATCACCGGCGTCATGTTCGAGGAGAGTTTTCGAAGGATCTATCCCTATGACAGCCTGGCCTGCCGGGCCCTGGGCTTTACCTCCTCAGGGAATCTGGGGAACTGGGGGATCGAGCAGCAGTACAATGACACCTTGAATGGTACCAACGGCCGGTCCTACTATTATTTTAACGAGGAGCTGACCCAGGAACAGACGGTCAAGGAGGCTGTAAACGGGAATTCCGTTGTCAGCACCATCGATATGCAGATCCAGAGGATCATCGAAGAGCGGCTTAAGAGCTATGATGAGTCCATCGGCAGCAAGAATACCAACATCCTGGTCATGAACCCTCAGAATGGTGAGATTCTGGGCATGGCCAGCTCAAGACCCTATAATCTGAATGATCCTATGAACGAGGATAACCTGAAGGAACTCTTTTCCGATTCCGAGATCCAGAAGATGAAGGACTATACCAAAAAGCTGGAGCAGGAGGAGGCAGGAAAACAGACAGGGGAATCAGATTCTACAGATTCAGACGAAACTGAGGCGGACACTGCTGATGAGGGTACAGCGGAGAAAGAGGCTGATGCTGCGGCAGGCACTGAGACAGGGGATCAGAAGGAGACTGCGGCAGGAACAGATACAGGGAATACTACAGAGGCTGCGGATACTAAGGACTCAGCCAGTACCGCTGATAAAAAAGAGACAGACAAGAAGTCCGAGGAAGAAACCGAGTCCGATGAGGAGGATAAAGAGCCGGAGAAAACCATCTATGACGGCTTCTATGAGCTCTGGCGCAACGCCATCATCTCTGACACCAACGAGCCGGGTTCGACCTACAAGCCCTTCACCGTGGCAGCGGGCTTTGAGAACGGAACCCTGACTGGGAAGGAAGGGTTCTACTGTGAAGGCTCCAAGGCGGTGGGAAGCCGCCATATTGGCTGTTCTCATGTCCATGGGGATATCACCCTGAAGGATGCGGTAGCCAAGTCCTGCAATGTGGCCATGATGAATATCGCCTACCGGGAGGGGGCCGATAAGTTCTACTACTATCAGAATCTTTTCGGATTCGGCAGAAAGACCGGCGTGGACCTGCCCGGCGAGGCAGATACTTCCACCCTGGTCTACAATGCTTCCAATTATAAGAATGATGTTACCCTCTGCACCAATTCCTTCGGGCAGAACTTCAACTGTTCCATGATCCAGATGGCAGCGGGCTTTGCCTCCCTGATCAACGGAGGGAATTATTACCGCCCCCATATCGTGAAGCAGGTTCAGTCCTACAACGGGGATGTGGTGGAGGATATTGATAAGGAACTCATCCGCAATACCGTATCCGAGGAGACTTCCAGGACATTGCGGTCCTATCTCCAGGAGACGGTACTTACCGGTACCGGCGTGAAGGCTCAGATCCCTGGCTATGCCATCGGCGGCAAGACAGGTACTGCGGAGAAGATTCCGAGAAATAAGACAGACTATTACATTTCCTTCATGGGCTTTGCCCCGGTGGACAAGCCTCAGGTGATGATTTATGTCACCATCGATGAGCCGAATGTGGACAATCAGGCTTCGGCAGCTTTGGCTGTAGACCTGCAGAGACAGTGCATGGAAAGAATTCTGCCTCTCCTGGGAATTGAGCCCACAGAGGAGATTACCCAGAAGCAGTTAGATGCTTATGAAGCTCACACCGGCCATGCCTATAAGTCACCGGAGGAGCAGAGCGAAGAAGCTGTCAAGGAAGCCCAGGACCAGGAAGAGACCATGGACAAACAGGAATCCGAGGAGAATAAGAATTCTGACGAGGATAAAGAATCCGAAAATAATAAGAACTCCGAGGATAACAAAGAATCAGAGGAGAATAAGAACTCTGAGGATAACAAAGAATCAGAGGATAATAAAGAATCAGAGGAAAATAAACAGAATACGGAAGCTGAAACGGGAGAAAATCAGCAGGAATAACAGGAAGACGGCTGCGGTGCCGCGCAATTAGTGCTGATGCCGATGCGATAATAATTGATCGAGAGTTCCCAGTCATAATTGCATATTTATATGCGTACACTGATAATAAAAGACCCGCGGAGCAGCTATGCAGGGGTTTCATGTTTTTCAGAAGAGAAAATGCTGGATTGTATTTCTGGGAATCACCTTTTTATACCTTGTACTTGCCGTCAGACTTCTGTTTCTGATGATTGCCGACTCGGGAGACCTTTCCAGGCGGGCAGTCGACGTGGAACAGAGAGAAAGGCCCATCAAGGCCGCCAGGGGTATCATCTATGACCGGAATGGAAAGGTTCTGGCGGACAACCAGCCGGTATGTAACATATCAGTTATTTATCATCAGATCAGAGAGCCGGAGAAGATAATTGCCCTGCTGACCCGGATCCTGGACCTGCCTGAGGAGGAGGTCAGGGACAAGGTAGAGAAGGTTTCTTCCCGGGAGAAGATAAAAAGCAATGTGCCCAAGGATCTTGCAGACCAGATCAGGGAGGCTGGCCTTGCCGGCATCAAGGTGGATGAGGACTACCGCAGATATTATCCTCACGATGAGCTGGCTTCCAGGGTTCTGGGATTTACCGGCTCCGACAATCAGGGTATTCTGGGCCTGGAGTCTAAGTATGACCAGCTGCTGATGGGCACCGACGGCAAGATTCTTACCATGACAGACTTTATGGGGGTAGAGGTGGAGGATGCTGCCGAAGAGCGTATTGAACCGGTCCCCGGAAAGGATCTCTACCTGACCCTGGACTATAATATCCAGTGCTATGCCCAGCAGGCCGCCGAAAAGGTTCTTAAGGAGAAGAAGGCCAAAAGTGTCTCTGTCATACTGATGAATCCCCAAAACGGCGAGATCTATGCCATGGTCAATGTGCCGGAATATGATCTCAACGAGCCTTACCGGCTGCTCCCGGATTACGAGGACCCAGCCATATCAAAGCAGGACCAGCTGAATAATATGTGGAGAAATCCCATCATCAGCGATTCATATGAGCCCGGATCAACCTTCAAGATTGTGACGGCTGCTGCCGCCCTTTCTGAAGGGAAGGTATCAGTGGATGATACTTTTTCCTGTCCGGGCTATCGTATTGTGGAGGACCGGAAGATCCGATGTCACAAGACACAGGGACATGGGACGGAGACCTTTAAGGAAGGAGTGATGAACTCCTGCAATCCGGTATTTATGGATATCGGAGCCAGGGTGGGGGCCGGGGATATGCTGGCCTGGTACCGCAGGCTTGGCCTTTATGAGAAAACGGGGGTGGACCTGCCCGGGGAAGCCTCCTCCATCATGCATAAGTTAGAGGATATAGGAGGGGTGGAGCTTGCCACCATGTCCTTCGGCCAGTCCATACAGATTACGCCCCTGCAGCTGCTTCGGGCAGTGAGCGCCGTTGTAAACGGCGGCAGCCTGGTGACTCCCCATCTGGCCGCAGCGGTCTCAGATCCCGTCAACGGCAGCAGGGAGACCTGTTCTTATTCCCTGATAAAGAACCGGGTATCCGGGGAAGTATCGCAGACCATGAAGGAACTTCTTGAGGCGGTTGTCTCCGAGGGTACGGGAAACAAGGCTCAGGTGGAGGGGTTCCGTGTGGGAGGCAAGACAGCCACCAGCGAAAAACTCCCCAGAAGAAACAACAAATACATCTCCTCTTTTCTGGGATTTGCTCCCGCAGATGATCCTAAGATCATGGGACTTATCCTCATTGATGAACCCCAGGGCATCTATTACGGAGGGACTATCGCAGCCCCGGTTATGGCAGAAATTTTCGAAAATGTCCTTCCCTGCCTTGATAATCTTTGAAAAGAGGATTATAATACACTGAAATCACTACGCGTTACCAGAGATAATCAGAGGTTGCCTGTAGTTACTAATGGAGGTTATGATTATGGATCATTCGATTGCGATACCGGCATTGACGGCTTTTTTTATTACACTGATTCTGGGGCCGGGACTGATCCGGTTTTTACACAGACTCAAGTTCGGCCAGTTTATCCGTGAGGAGGGTCCCCAGTCCCATCAGAAGAAGTCAGGAACACCCACCATGGGCGGCATCCTTTTTCTGGTCGGAATACTTGCAGGATCAGCCTTTTATATCCCCCGGTATCCCAGGATCATCCCCATCCTCTTTGTCACTCTGGGATTTGGCCTGATCGGCTTCCTTGATGATTATATCAAGGTGGTCATGAAGAGAAACCTGGGCCTGACCCCCCTGCAGAAGATGCTGGGTCAGGTTCTTGTTGCTGCCGTATTTGCCTTCTACATGGTAAGGTACTCTGGCCTGGGGACAGACCTGATCATTCCCTTCTCCGGAGGAAAGACTCTGGAGCTGGGTCTCCTCTATATCCCTGTGCTGCTCTTTGTTGTGATCGGCACGGTGAATGGGGCCAACTTTACGGATGGACTTGATGGACTGGCTTCCAGTGTCACTACCCTGATTGCCGTATTCTTCACGGTAATTGCCGTGGCATCCCATGCAGGGATCCACCCGGCAATCTGTGCGGTAATCGGCGCCCTCCTGGGCTTTCTCTGCTTTAATACCCATCCGGCCAGGGTTTTCATGGGAGATACCGGATCACTGGCTCTGGGCGGCTTTGTGGCATCCGCAGCCTACATGCTGAAACTGCCGCTTTATTTACCGATAGTCGCTTTTATCTATTTTATGGAAGTATTGTCTGTTATCATTCAGGTGGCTTACTATAAGAGGACGAAGAAGAGGGTCTTCAAGATGGCTCCCATTCACCACCACTTTGAGTTGTCAGGATGGCCGGAGACCAAGGTGGTTTCCATCTTTTCCATTGTGACGGCCGTGCTCTGCCTGATCGGTATGCTGGCGTTTTAACTTCGATAAACCAAAAATGAGATAAGAGGAAGAACAGATTATGTTAGAGAATAAAAAGATTCTGATTGCGGGTGCCGGAATCAGCGGCCGGGGGGCTGCCAGGCTTCTGGGAAGAGCCGGATACGGTGCCGCAATCTATGATGGCAAGGAAGACCTTGATACAGAAGCCATTAAGGCAGACCTGCCGGAGGGGATGGATATCTCCTTTGAACTGGGAGAGTTTCGCGATGAGCTTGCCGATACATACGATCTGCTGATCATGAGTCCCGGGATTGCCATTGACAATCCGGCTCCCCGGGCATTTTTTGAGAAAAATAAACCGGTTTGGGGAGAGATTGAGCTGGCCTCTGCCTTCTGCAAGGGGAGGATTGCCGCCATCACGGGAACCAATGGCAAGACCACAACCACAGCCCTCACCGGCAGTATATTTGAGGCATATTATGACTCTGTCTTTGTGGTGGGCAATATCGGAATTCCCTTCACCTCCGTGGCCCTGGATACCCGGGAGGACAGCGTGATCGCGGCAGAGATCTCCAGCTTTCAGCTGGAGACGACTGTGGACTTTCACCCTGCGGTTTCGGCTGTGCTTAATGTGACCCCGGATCACCTGGACCGGCATAAGACCATGGAGGTTTATGCAGATACCAAGCTGTCCATAGCGAAAAAGCAGACAGGGGAAGAAGTGATCCTGCTTAACTATGATGACCCCATAACCAGGGCTATGGCAGGGAAGACTCCCGCCCGCCCGGTCATGTTTTCCAGACTGGCTGACCTTCCTGAGGGAATTCTGCTTAAGGAAGAGGGGGACAGACAGATTTTTGTCATCCGGCAGAATGGGGAAGAAATTCCGGTCTGCGGCACGGATGAGATCCGTCTTCTGGGAAGCCATAACCATGAGAATATACTGGCTGCCATCGGCATCGCCTGGTATATGGGCGTGCCTGCCGGGATTATCCGCCGGGCGGTCATGGACTTTAAGGCGGTGGAACACCGGATCGAATATGTGGATACAGTGAATGGCGTGGATTATTATAATGATTCCAAGGGAACCAATCCCGATGCCGCCATCAAGGGCATCCAGGCCATGGAAAAGCCCACCATCCTGCTGGGCGGGGGCTACGACAAGAAGTCGACCTATGATGAGTGGATCGAAGCCTTTGACGGAAAAGTCAAATGCCTGATCCTCATGGGGGCCACCGCAGAGGCCATCGGCCAAACTGCCATAAGACACGGTTTTGATCAGATTATCTATGCCGACTCTCTGGAAGAAGCCATGGAAGCCGCAAGAAAGCAGGCGGAACCGGGAGACGCTGTTTTGCTCTCACCGGCCTGCGCCAGCTGGGGTATGTTTAAGAATTACGAAGTAAGAGGACAGGTATTCAAGGATATCGTGCGAAGTTATAAGTCAGAGGAGTGAGAGGATGGCTGAAAGAACCAACCTGCATAAGGCCGGCAGACAAGGGACAGGAAAACGTCCCTATACAGGAAGCCGGGCACGTACCATAAACCGGACCAGACCTTCTGAAAGGAGCCGTGAGCGTATTATCAGGCGGGCCCATGCCATGGACTATTCCATATTATTCCTGGTTTTGTTCCTGGTGGGTTTCGGCCTTATCATGATCTACTCAACCAGCTCCTACAAGGGAGGGCTCTACTATAATGATCCGGCCTACTGGCTGAAGCGGCAGGCTCTCTTTGCCGGTGTGGGTGCAGTGGCCATGCTGATCATAGCCCGGCTGGATTATCATCTGTGGAAGAGCAGAGATATACTTATCTATGTTTATTACGGGCTGACCGTTTTTCTCCTGCTCTTTACCCTGGTCTTTGCGGCGGTAAGCCACGGGTCCAAGCGCTGGATCGGTGTGGGACCGGTCCGCTTCCAGCCTTCTGAGGCGGCAAAGGTTTCCCTTATCCTGATTCTTGCCATCTATATCAGCAGGAATGCCCGGCAGATGCGGGACACCAGAGGAATTATGATTACCTTTTTGATGGTGGCTCCCATTATCGGCCTGGTGGGTGTGGAGAATCTAAGTACCTGCATTATCCTGCTGGCAATCACGGTCATCATGATCTTCGTGGCAAGCTCCAAGTATGTGCCCTTTTTCTTCATGGGAGGAGTTGCAGGTCTGGGCGTCGGAGTACTCCTGCTCACCGCCAGCTACCGGCTGGAGCGTATCACAACCTGGCTCCATCCCGAAACCAGCGAGAAGGGTATGCAGACCATGCAGGGCCTTTACGCCATCGGTTCCGGCGGCCTTTTCGGCAAGGGACTGGGCCAGAGTATGCAGAAGATGGGCTTTCTGCCGGAAACCCACAATGACATGATCTTTTCCATTGTATGTGAGGAGCTTGGATTATTTGGAGCAATCTGTGTGATTGCCCTCTATTTCATCCTTCTCTGGAGATTTTTGCGGGTAGCCATGAAATCCACAGACCTCTTTGGTTCCATGATCGTGGTCGGAGCCATCGCCCACATCGGGATTCAGGTCTTTATTAATATCGGAGTTGTCACCAATACGATCCCCAATACCGGGATTCCCCTTCCCTTTATCAGCTACGGAGGAACATCCATGCTCTTTCTTCTGGTAGAGATGGGTTTGGTACTCTCGGTTTCAAGATACACGAGATAGGAGCCGGCTATGGAAGGCAAGTCACTGACTCTGGTTGAGAGTCCCCGAAAAAAGAAGAAAAGAAGAATCATCATACTGCTTTGTCTCCTCCTGATTCTCGGAGTGGGAGCTTACTTTGCAGTTACGGAATTTTCCATCACCAATATAGAAATCAGCGGGTCCTCCACTTATTCGGATGCGGAGATTGTTCATGCTCTGAAGGAGGAGGACTATGTACCCAATACCCTGCTGATGATCCTTAAGCAGAAGATCTTTCATCAGACCTACCTGCCTTTCATCAGTCATGTAGATATGTCCTACAGCCAGCCGCATGTGCTTAAGGTTTATGTAAAGGAGAAGCTGCGGGCCGGTGTCTTTGAGTATATGGGCAAATATGTCTATTTCAATGAGTCCGGTATGGCCATGGAGAGCAGGAACCACCTTTTTTCCGATGTTCCGGTGGTGACCGGAGTGGAATTTGACAAGCTGGTTCTGGGAAAGAAAATCCCTACAAAGGGTGATTATTTTGATACCATCGTGTCCATCACCAAGAAAATCGCTTCCTATGAGCTGGAGGTTTCCGAGATTCATTTCGAGGAGGAGGATGATATCACTCTTGTATCCGGCTCTTATCTGATCTACCTGGGAACCACGGCCTATCTTGACGATAAAATGTCAAAAATCCCCTCTGTGCTGGAGTCAGTGGCAAAGACACAGAAGGAAGGAACTATTGATATGCATCTGTACACACTCGAAAAGAATATCATCACTTTCCGCAAGTGAGTTAAACCATCGTATTTAACGGTTTTTTAAAAAAAATGTAAATTACAGTTGATTATTTTTAAGAAAAAAAGTATTATATGTATAGACTACAATCAGGTGAGCGCTAACGCGCGCGCAGTTTTCGCGCAATCGCTGAGGCGATTACGATTGAAATAGAATAAGGAGGAGTAAACCGTGCTGGAGATTATTTCAAACGAAGAATTAGCACAGGCAAAGATTCTTGTTATCGGTGTCGGCGGAGCTGGTAACAATGCTGTAAACCGTATGGTAGATGAAGCGATTGAGGGTGTAGAGCTGATCGGAATCAACACCGACAAGCAGGCTTTAGATCTCTGCAAGGCTGCCACCAGAGTACAGATCGGCGAAAAGCTTACCAAGGGACTTGGTGCCGGTGCCAAGCCTGAGATCGGTGCTGCAGCTGTCGATGAGAATCGCGAGGAATTGACAGAACTGGTCAAAGATGCTGATATGGTATTCGTTACCTGCGGTATGGGCGGCGGAACAGGAACCGGGGCAGCCCCTGTGGTAGCCCAGATTGCCAAGGATCTTGGCATCCTTACCGTTGGTGTTGTGACCAAGCCTTTCATTTTCGAAGGAAAGCCCCGTACCAATAACGCCCTTTTAGGAATCGAGAAGCTGAAAGAGCATGTAGATACTTTGATTATCATTCCTAACGACAAGCTCCTCCAGATTTGTGATAAGAGAACCTCCATCAAGGATGCCTTCTGTAAGGCAGATGAAGTCCTCCAGCAGGGCGTGCAGGGAATCACAGACCTGATCTTTAAGCCGGGTCTGATCAACCTTGACTTTGCGGATATCCAGACCGTTATGCGTGATAAGGGCATCGCCCATATCGGTATCGGCGTGGGCAACGGCGAGGATAAGGCAGTAGAGGCTATCAAGAAGGCTATGGAGAGCCCGCTTCTTGAGACAACCGTGAGCGGAGCTACGGATATCATCATCAACTTCTCCGGTGACGTGGGCATCCAGGAAGTCTATGAGGCCGTTTCCTATCTGACAGAGGTAGCTGGTGACGAGGCCAATATCATCTTCGGTAATGTTGAGAGCGATGACGTACCTGAGGACCAGGTCAGCATCACGATCATTGCCACAGGTCTCCATGATGTATCCGGTGCAGGACCTGCTTTCAAGGCAGCTGCTAAGAAGCCGGAGAAGTCCGGTCCTACATACAGCGGACAGGCCATCAAGCCGGCCCCGGCCAGAGCGCCGGAGCGCGAGGCGGCTCCTCGCTCCTATGACAACAGCGATATGGAGATCAAGATACCAGAGTTTCTCCAGAAGAGAAGATAATAAGTAAAGTGACATTACAGGTCGAAATATAAAAGCTTTTGCTTTTATATTTCGACCTTTTTCTTTTGTCCGGCATGTTACCCTTGGTTAAACAGTTAAGATCATCGTAAATCCGATTGAAAGCACGGGTATTTACATTTAATCTTATGTTTCAGGAGAAGAGGGCCGGAGGATGGCAGCATCTGTGATACGTATATATCTGGTAAACCAGCTGGCAGATACCACAATTCTTCTGCTGGTGAGAAGGCATCTGTATTCTGAAAAGACCAGGGGAAGAATGGTGGCAGGAGGAGTTCTTTCCGCCCTGTCCTTCATGATATGGTTCATGCCGGCCATCTCATGGCCTGGCTGGGCCAGGATACTATCCTGTCTTTTGCTGATGGGAATACTGCCAGGATACATATATCAGGTTGAGACAGTACATTTGCTGCTTCTTACCTGCTGCTCAGTATTCTTATGGTCCGCTCTCCTGGCAGGCAGCATGATCATCACCCTGAGATTCCTTCCTCCGGGGCTTCCCGGACGTCTTCTCATATCCTGCCTTCTGGCCTCCGCATTCTGCCTTCTCATGGACCGTGTCTTACCTGACACGGCCGGTATTCCCGGGCAGCAGACAAAGGGCAGCCAGGGTCTGTATCAGGTTACTATCATCCGCGGAGAGAGGCGGGTCAGCTGCTCCGGTCTCTACGATTCCGGCAATCTTCTGAAAAGTCAGATCACAGGGGCGGGGATCTGCGTCCTGAATGGGCAGAAGGGGAAACTGCTGTTAGGGAAAGAGGAGAGAGATCTTCTCAATCAGAAAAAAGAACTCTGGTATGAAGGCGGAATATATCCTGTGGAATACCGGACAGTAGGCTGCCGGGGAGCAATCATGCCCGGCATCCTGGCAGACCGCATCATAGTCAGAAAAGAGGAAGAGATTCTGGCGGATAAAAAGGGAATGGTCGCCCTCTCAGAGGAAGTGATTTCCGGGGAGGGGAGATTCGGTGTCCTTCTGCCGGAGGATATTTTTGATAGATAATTGCGAAACTTAAGTAAAAGCTCGAAAATGTAAGGAAAGGGGAGTTTAGTATGGCAGTGGTGATGAATGCTTCAAACACCAGAAAAGTGAGATTTACGATGATGAATAAACCCCGACGCTTTTTTAAGCCGGTGGATGAGATTCATTATATCGGAGGGACAGATGTCCTGCCGCCCCCTCTTGATACGGAGGAAGAGGCTTATGTCTTAAGCCAGCTGGATACCAGGAGGGGAGAGGAGGCCAGGACCCTGCTGATCGAGCGCAATCTCCGCCTGGTGGTTTACATAGCAAAGAAGTTTGAGAATACCGGCATCGGTGTGGAAGATCTGATTTCCATTGGCACCATCGGCCTGATCAAAGCCATCCAGACCTTCAAATCGGATAAGAGAATCAAGCTGGCCACCTATGCCTCCCGCTGCATAGAGAATGAAATCCTCATGTATCTGCGAAGAACCAGTAAAATCCGGATGGAGGTCTCCATTGATGAACCTCTCAATGTGGACTGGGATGGAAATGAACTCCTCCTCTCAGATATACTGGGGTCAGATGAGGACGATATCCTGAGGGACCTGGAGGATGAGATCGACAAAAGGCTTTTGAAAAAGGCTCTGAAAACCCTCAATGACCGGGAGCGGATGATCATCTATCTTCGCTTTGGCATGAATGGCAGAGAGGGGGAGGAAAAGACCCAGAAGGAAGTTGCCGACATGCTGGGAATCTCCCAGTCCTACATATCCCGGCTGGAAAAGAAGATCATCCTGCGTCTGAAAAAGGAAATGCTCAGAATGAGCTGAGGCCGGCCCTATTCAATATAATTCCTCATTGACCTTAAGGCGTTTTTCTCCAGCCGGCTCACCTGAGCCTGGGAAATACTGATTTCTTCCGCGATTTCGGTCTGGGTTTTCCCTTCAAAGAATCTCTTGCGGATGATGTTGTACTCTCTCTGATTCAGCTGCCTGAGAGCCTCCTTTAACGAAAGCTTCTCCACCCAGTTTTCCTCCCGGTTTTTCGTGTCACTGATCTGGTCCATCAGGAAGAGGGCGTCCCCGCCTTCCTGGTAGACCGGTTCATAGAGAGAGACCGGGGTGGCAATGGCATCCAGAGCATAGACGATATCCTCCTGGGGAATCTGAGCGCTTTTCGCAATCTCCTCGATGGTCGGTTCGTGGTCAAGGCTGCTTTTCAGCTTCTCTCTGGCAGAGATTGCCTTGTAGGCGGTATCCCTGAGTGACCGGCTGACCCGGATGCTGCTGTTATCCCTTAAGTATCTGCGCACCTCCCCTAAAATCATGGGTACTGCATAGGTGGAGAACTTCACATCAAGTGACCGGTCAAAGTGATCCACCGCCTTTAGAAGTCCGACGCAGCCCACCTGAAAAAGGTCATCCGCATTGGCCTGACTGCCTGAGAAACGCTGGATCACACTTAAGACCAGACGCAGGTTTCCTTTGATATATCTTTCCCTGGCCTCCCCATCTCCCTGCTCGATCCGCTCAAACAAGTCCTTCTTCTCATCCTCTGACAGCAGAGGCAGCTCCGATGTATTAACTCCACAGATCTCCACTTTATTAAGATGCATATCAGACCTCCTGTAGTGAATTGACTCTGTCATATATTCGTCCTTGTTAAAAGGATAAACGTAAACGGGTCAAACTATACGGGAAATATTTGCCTGCAGATTAAGACCTGGCTTTTTGTACAGAATTATTGAGCAATTTATTACCTGAGTTGTCTTTGATAGTACTTAAGGAGCCAGGCAGCATGTGCTTGAAAATGTAAATTATTCATGCTATGATAAAAGACAGATAAAGCAGGAATTATTCTTGACAAGAAAGGAAACGATTATGATTGCAGAGATTATCTGTGTAGGAACTGAGCTCCTCCTGGGCAATATCGTCAATACCAACGCCCAGTATATCTCCAAGGAGATGGCCAGAAGGGGAATCGACCTCTACTACCATACCGTTGTGGGAGATAACAGAGAGAGAGTGAAAGAGGTTATCGGCGTAGCTTTGGGACGTTCCGATCTGATTATCATGACCGGAGGCCTTGGTCCCACCAAGGATGACCTTACCAAGGAGACAGCAGCCTCTTTCTTTGGCAAGCAGCTTATATTTGACCAGCGCCAGTACCAGCATGTCAAGGAAAAGCTGGAATCCTACGGCATATACGAGATAGCGGAGAGTCAGAAGAAGCAGGCCATGGTTCCGGAGGATTCCCTGGTCATCACCAATCCGGTGGGACTGGCTCCCGGACTGATCATGGCTCATGAGGATAAGGCCATTGTGATGCTTCCCGGACCGCCAAAGGAGATGAAGGCAGTCCTGTCCGAGTGCTGCAGGCTCTTTATTGACAAATTATCCAACCGGGTTCTTGTATCCATCAATATCAAGATCAAAGGCCCCGATGAGATGCCTCTGGGCGTGATCGGGGAGGGACCCATTGCCGATGAGCTGGGTGATATCCTGGATAATGAGAATCCTACCGTGGCTACCTATGCCAAGGAAGACGGCGTCCTGATTCGGGTGACAGCCTCCGGGTCAAACCGGGAGGAGGCTTTGATCGCCATCAAGCCGGTGGTGACCCGCATAGCGGAGATCTTAAAAGATAAGATTGCCTGGGTAAAGGAAGATACCGAATAATACATTTGCTTAAGAAAAGATATACATTGGCGGCGCAAAGCCGGTCCCTGCTGAGGGGGGACCGGCTTTGCGCCTTTTTATGGACCCCTTCTTGATATGGAATTCCTGAGGCGGATCCGATTGACAGCAGGCATTTTTGGAGCATCATTAAATTGGGAGAAACATTTCCTGTTTTCCTATTGACATCCAGGGGGGAATCTGTCATAATAAAGCCTGCGTGTTTAATAATACTAAACTTTTTATTTACTACATAAAAGGAGGCTTTCAGGGTGGAGATGAGCTCCACCACATTTTATGGATATTGGTAATCGAATCCGGGAGCTGAGGAAGACCCAGGGGCTGACCCAGGAAGAACTGGCAGACAGGGCGGAGCTTACCAAGGGATTTATCTCCCAGCTGGAGAGGGATATGACCTCTCCCTCCATCGCCACTTTGGAGGATATCCTTCAGTGTCTCGGCACAACTCTTTCAGAGTTTTTCAGGGAAGATAAAGAAGAACAGATTGTATTCACAGAGGAAGATTATTTTGAGAAGGAAGACCGGGAGTACGGGAACCAGATCACCTGGATCATCCCCAATGCCCAGAAGAATTCCATGGAGCCCATCTGCTTAACTCTGGATAAGAACGGGTCCACCTATCCGGATAATCCCCATGAGGGGGAGGAATTCGGCTACGTTCTTGAGGGAACAGTGGATATTCATATCGGCAGGCAGGTTTATCATGCTTCTAAGGGCGATTCCTTCTACTACACGGCGGACAAACCACATTTTCTGTCCAGCAAAAAGGGAGCCAGGCTGCTGTGGGTGACATCGCCGCCCAGCTTCTGATAATCTCCTGGTTTACGCTAGCTCTTTTTAAAGAATCTCTGGCATGGAATCAAGAAAATGGTCTTTTCCCTTTTTGGGAAAGAATGAAGAGCGGAAAGAGAAGAGAATGAAAAGAAACCTGATCGAACTTAAAAACATTTCAAAATCTTTCGGAAATACTCTGGTGCTGGATGAGCTGGACCTGGAAATCAGGGAGAATGAGTTCCTCACCCTCCTTGGCCCCTCCGGCTGCGGCAAGACCACGACCCTGCGCATCATCGGCGGCTTTGAGAATCCGGACCAGGGCCAGGTGATCTTTGACGGGAAGGATATCACAGGTCTTCCTGCCAACCAGAGGAATCTGAATACGGTATTTCAGAAATATGCCCTCTTTACCCATATGAGTATAGAGGAGAATATCGCCTTCGGCCTTAAGATCCGCAAGAAGTCAAAGGCATACATACAGGATAAGATCCGCTATGCCTTAAAACTCGTGAACCTGGATGGTTTTGAGAAGAGGAGCCCCGCATCCTTAAGCGGAGGCCAGCAGCAGAGAATCGCCATCGCAAGGGCCATTGTCAATGAACCCAAGGTCCTTCTGCTGGACGAACCTCTTGGTGCCCTCGATCTAAAGCTCAGGCAGGACATGCAGTATGAGCTCATGCGGCTTAAGGAGGAGCTGGGCATCACCTTCGTCTACGTGACCCATGACCAGGAGGAAGCCCTTACCATGTCGGATACCGTCGTGGTCATGAACCAGGGCTATATCCAGCAGATGGGCACACCGGAAGACATTTATAATGAGCCGGAGAATGCTTTTGTGGCTGACTTTATCGGGGACAGCAATATCATCGACGGAATCATGATCGAGGATAAGCTGGTGGAGATTCTGGGCGTCCGCTTTGACTGTGTGGATACCGGTTTCGGGACCAACCGGCCGGTGGACGTGGTGATCCGTCCCGAGGATGTCATGCTCAAGGAGCCGGGCGTGGGCAACCTGGACGGAGTGGTGACCTCTGTGATCTTTAAGGGGGTTCATTATGAGATGGATGTCATGGCCGGAGGCTATGAGTGGCTTGTCCACAGCACCTTCTGCTATCCGGAAGGAACCAGGGTCAGCATCTCGGTCATCCCCTTCAATATACAGATTATGAATAAGCCGGAATCCGAGGATGAGAAGGCGGTGAGTCTTGATGGATAGAAGAAGATATATGGCCGGTCCTTATATAATCTGGGCTGCGGGCTTTATCCTGCTGCCCCTGCTCATGGTACTCTACTATGGTATCACAGGACCGGGAGGCCGGGTTACCTTTGAGTATATCAGAGCATTTGCCGATCCCATTCACTACCATGCCTTCGCAAATTCTGTCTGGATAGCCTTCCTCTCAACAGTGATCAGTCTTCTGATCGCTTACCCGCTGGCTTTGATCTTAAGCCGCAGAGAAGGGAAGAATACGGATGTCCTGATCATGATTTTTGTGATTCCCATGTGGATCAACTTTCTGCTGCGGATCCTTGCCCTGCAGATGATCCTGTCCAACACGGGCATCCTGAATGCGGTTCTTAAGCTTTTTGGCATGGGACCGGTCCATATCATGTACTCCAAGACAGCAATCCTGATCGGTATGGTCTATGATTACCTTCCCTTCATGATCCTGCCCATCTATAATGCCATCCGAAAAATTGACAAGGATGTCATCGAGGCGGCCAGAGACCTGGGGGCGGACAGTCTGACAACCTTTATCCGCATTCTGGTTCCCCTGTCCATGCCCGGCGTGATCAGCGGCATCATCATGGTATTTATCCCCAGCATCTCTGAGTTTGTGGTGGCGGATATTCTGGGAGGGTCCAAGATCCTTCTCTATGGCAATGTAATTGACCAGGAGTTCAACCTGTCCAGCAACTGGAACCTGGGCTCCGGCCTGTCCATTGTCCTGATGCTCTTCATCTTTATCAGCATGGCGGTGATGAACCGGTCAGGCTCCGGGGAGGAGGATATGATGCTATGGTAGGAGTAAAAATCGAAAATGGCAGAAAAAACTGCATTGGATCCGGGAAGGAGGACAGGATGCTATGTCAGGATTAAAAAAACATCTGGGAAGATGCTATATCGGCCTGGTGCTTGTCCTGCTCTATGCGCCCCTGGCTATTCTGATCGTCTGCTCCTTTAATAAGTCAAAAGCCAGGACGGTCTGGGGAGGTTTCACCCTCCACTGGTACAGGGACCTTTTTCAGAATGAGGAAGTTTTATCTGCCCTGCGTACCTCCCTGATGCTGACCATTGCGGCAGCTCTGATCGCCGTGATCCTGGGAACCATGGCCTGTGTGGGTATGACCGTCATGAGCAGGCGCAGCAAGAACCTGCTGATGAATATCACCAATATTCCCATGCTCAATGCGGATATCGTGACAGGTATTGCCATCATGCTGCTTTTTGCCCGCTATTTCACCCTGGGCTTCGGCTCCATGCTGGCGGCCCATGTGACCCTGGGCATTCCCTATGTCATACTGAATGTCATGCCCAGGCTGCAGAGAGCCAGCAAGGGAGTCTATGAAGCTGCCCTGGACCTGGGTGCATCGGAAATATACGCATTTTTTTCCGTGGTACTGCCGGAAATCTTTCCGGGAATTGCCGCCGGCTTCTTTTTTGCATTTACCGTTTCCATGGATGACTTCGTGGTGACCTATTTTACCAAAGGACCCGGCATCAACACCATATCCACCATGCTCTATCAGCAGCTGCGGCGGGGGATCAATCCCCAGATGTATGCCCTCTCAGCTATCTTTCTGCTGGTAATCCTGCTTCTGCTGGGAATTGTCAACCACATAACGGCAAAGAATACATTGGAGGAAAAGGCATCCTGAGTCTGGCAGTATTTAACCGGAAATGTCCCCTTGAATCCGCGGGAGCATCGCGATGGCTATGGCATCTTACTTATGAAGAATACATTGGAGGAAATGATGTGAGTAAATGTAATATTTACCGAAAAGCTTTTGGAATCATCCTGATTATATCTGCCGGCGGTCTCCTGTCTCTTACAGGCTGTGGAAAAGAAAGCGGCGCAGACAGGAAAGACAGCCTTGTGGTCTTTAATTATGGAGATTACATTGACCGGGAGACTATTGACCTGTTTGAGGAGGAGACAGGAATTGATGTAAAGTATGAAGAGTACCTTACTCCGGAAGATATGTACACCAAGTATTCTTCTGATGTGATCGACTATGACCTGATCTGTACTTCGGAGTATATGGTGGAGAAGATGAAGCAGGAGGGAGAGCTTCTTCCTCTGGATAAATCCGGGATGGACTACTATGACAATCTGGACTCCAGATACCTGGACCTATGCCAGAGTTTTGACCCGGATAACCAGTATGCAGTCCCCTATCTTTGGGGAACAGTGGGGATCCTCTATAATGAGGATATGGTCGAGGAAGAGATCGACAGCTGGTCCATCCTGTGGAATGAGGACTACAGGAATCAGATTGTGATGCAGAACAGCATGAGAGATGCCTTCCTGGTTCCCCTGAAGCTGAATGGACATTCCTTAAATACGACGGACAAGGAAGAACTGAGAGAAGCCCAGGACATGCTGATGAAGCAGAAGCCCCTGGTGGAAGCCTACCTGGTGGATGAGATCCGTGACGCCATGATTGCCGGAGACGCCGCCATATCTGTCACTTACTCCGGAGATGCCACGGAGGCCATGGACTCCAATGAAAGCCTAAACTATGTGGTCCCGAAGGAAGGGTCCAATGTCTGGTTTGACTGCTGGGTGATTCCCAAAAGCTGCAGGCACAAAAGAGAGGCTGAACTCTTTATCGACTTCATGAACCAGGAAGATACAGCCATGATGAACTTTGACTATATATACTACGGAACACCCAACAGGGCAGTATACGACGCATTGGACAAGGAAACCCAGGAAGACGAGACAATCTTCCCCCCTGAAGAAGTCCTTAAAAAGTGCGAAGTCTACCAATACCTGGGCAGCGAGGCAGACCGCTATTATACCAGACTGTGGAAAGAGCTTAAGGCCAGGTGAGAAAAGAGGAATAGATGATTCCCTTTGCAGCCAGGTATATCCGGCCCAAGCCTGATTTCTGTGGATTTAATCTCAGCCGTGAGTACGATTGAAAACATGTTTTGCGGAAAAAAATACTCCTTAAGATATCTTTTCCGCAAATAATTGGTATAATAAGACGATATGGCATTCTCTACCCATAGAGTTTTGCCCTTATCCTGGAATTCTTTTGAAATGTATAAAAAGCTGTGGGTAGAGATTCTGATTTCAGAAATTCATACCTAATTTTGTAGGAAATAGTTGGAATAAAACAAAAAAGTTACTTCATATATGATCTCATCAATATGTATGATGTGATTACTGCTGCTATGACATAATCTCCGGAAGAAGGAAAGAGATGATCTCATCAATATGTACGATGTGATACTGCTGCTATGACATAATCTTCAGAAGAAGGAAAGAGAAGATTTCA
>JAFUDC010000149.1 GCA_017459345.1 Eubacterium sp. | reverse complement strand
TAAGCTGCAGGCCGCAGAACCGATGGCGATAGACTGAGGACAGATCATCTTGCCCACGCCGGATCCCAGCATGTTGGCAGCGGCCAGCCACATGGGGTTGGCCCCGATGGCGTTGGCTGTCTCCACCTGAAGCTGTCCGAAGAGGGCCTGGGTGGAGGTTCCGGATCCGGTGACAAATCCGCCGATGGTTCCGATCAGAGGCGCGATCAGGGGATACTTGTCACCTGTCACTGCCACCAGTACGGAGGCAATGGTGCTGATCATGCCGGAATAGCCCATGATTTTGGCGACGGCAAGAACAGAGCAGATGGTGAGGATGGTCTTTACGTTGGACTTGACGGTACCAGCCAGCACGCCGAGTATCTCACCCACGCCTGCCCCCTGAATCAGGCCGCCGATAAAGCCTGCGATCAGAATCAGGACACCTGGTGTATTAACCCAGAAGAAGGTCAGGGTTGCCGGATTCTCCCCGGCATAGAACTGGATCTTTGAATTAATCGATGCCAGCGGATCATGGATAAAGGGTACCAGGGTAGAGGTGAGGAGCAGGAAGATGAAGATCAGGATAAAGGGCGACCAGGCCACAAAGGCACTCTTTGCCGTTAATCCCTCCACTCCGCTTCCCCCGGTCTCCACTTCATATTCCGGCTGCTTCTTTATGGGGAGAAGCCTGGTTGCCGCGATCATGGCAATCATGGAAACGATAGAGCCTATGATATCCGGCAGGTCGGCACCCAGAACCCTGGCGACGAAAAACTGCGGTATCAGGAAGGCCAGGTCAGCAATCAGAACAAAAGGAATCAGCCCCTTTAAGGCCTTGACGCCCTCTCCGATGATGATAACTGCCAGGAAGGGGGTCAGGAAGGAGATAACCAGCTGGATTGTTACGATGCTGCCGGACAGAGGAACCGCTTCCAGTCCGGTGATGTTGGCAAGAGTGATGGTCGGAACTCCCACAGAACCAAATGCAGTGGGGGTGGAGTTGATCACCAGGCAGGCAACAATGGAAAGAATCGGGTCAAATCCGATTCCCGCAAGTATGCCGGCCGGAATAGCAACAGCGGTACCGAAGCCGGCCATGCCCTCCATGAAGTTACCGAAGCCGAAGGCAATCAGCAGCATCAGGATACGCTTATCGGTGGACACACTGGCCAGCATGGCCTTGATTTTATCCATAGCTCCGGTTTTCAGGGTCAGATTATAGGTGAACAGGGCCGCAAGAATGACAATGATGATAGGCCAAAGTGCGTTGCAGATACCCTCAATAGCTGCAGTCCCGGTATTGACCGGGCTGAGATGAAAGCCGGCGATGGCAACCACCGCCGTGATTGCGAAGGCAATAAGACAGGCACGGTAGCCGGGCATTTTCAGGATACTCATGGCAACAATCAGCCAGATGATGGGCAGTAAAGCCAGAATGAATTTGAGAATCATACATTTCCCTCCTAAGTAATAAGACTAGCCAATGATAACTTTTTGTCAATGACACAACTTAGTATCGACAGATGACCAAAAAAGTTTCAGAATAGTTGTGATAATTACAGTATAGCACTATTTGAGAAAATGTAAATAGGTATGAATACATATTTATAAATACATTTGTTTTTTTCCGTAGACTGCAATTTGTTCACAAAAAATTCACAATTTAAATTCTTTCACGCATTGACCATTGATATTATGGGTGTTATATTACAAATAGAACAATATATCATTAAACAGGAGGTGCGGGCTTATGGCACAGAAGAAAGATTTATATAAGATCCTGGGTATCAGCAAAGACGCAGATGCCGCCGCCATCAAGAAGGCATACCGTAAGCTGGCCAAAAAGTATCACCCGGATACGAATAAAGGGAATACCAGCGCGGAAGAGAAGTTTAAAGAAATCTCGGAAGCTTATGAGATATTAGGTGATAAGGAAAAAAGAAAACTATACGACCAATATGGTATGATTGCATTTACAGAAGGCTTTGACCCGGAGAGGTATCAGCAGGCCTACAGGGCTTACAATGGCCGGAATGGATTCGGCGGCTTTGAGAATTATGGTGGGTTTGGCGGATTTCAGGGCTCAACTGGAGCCCATGACAGATTTCATGGATCCACTGGAGCCCATGGCGGATTTCATGGTTTTGACGGAACCTATGGCAGATTTCATGGTTTTGATGGAACCCCCGGCGGCAATACAAGCTATAGTTACCGGTCATCCGGCGGGCCGGACGGATACCAGGAGTTCCACTTCAGCGGCAGTGATGTAAATATGGATGATATTCTTAAGGACCTGTTTGGAAGCGGCTACGCCGGGGAAAAGTCTGGCGGACAG
>JAFUDC010000148.1 GCA_017459345.1 Eubacterium sp. | reverse complement strand
TGAGTATGAGCCTCCTTCCCCTGGCTGCCTGCAAGCAGGTTAAGGAGATGGAAAAGGAGCACAATGAAAAGGATGAGGTCCGCCAGGAACTCCAGTCCTTTGAGGATGCCTGCAATAAGCGGGACGTTAAAGATATCATCGGCCATATTGATCCGGAGAAATCACAGCCTCTCTTAAAGGGGATGGATGTCCTGGAATTCCTTGGAGCAGACAAGTGGATTGCTTCCCTGTTTCCGGGAATCGACAGTGAGCTTGATCTCTCCGAGGAAGAACTGGAGGGGATTGAACAAAGCGGCCTTACCATGAAGATCAAGCCTGGGAATATCGAGCTTTTTGATACAGACCCTGAGACCGCCGAAGCAGAGTGCGAAGTTGTCTTTACCTCCAAAAAAACAGAGGTAAAGAAAAACGGTATCTTTTCTTATAAAAAAGATGGAGAGAAGTGGTATATTACAGACCTCCAGTTTACGGATGTTAAATAGCAAGGGTATGGGAGATTTCTCATTATGGATATGAACGAACTATTTACGGACATTGATATCATACAAACCTCCATGGGGATGGGGGAGTATGATAAGGAAGCCCTGGATAGCCGCTTAGATCAGATTAAAGACAGGATACAGCTCTTACTGGGAGAAAAAGACAGCGAAATCCGCTATCTGCGGGAACAGGTCCGGCAGATGAGCGGAGAGGACGTGACAGCAAGCCGGGAAGGATTTGTGAGGAGACGCAGGTACCTTACCCGGCTTACGGAGGATGAGCGCATCCGTAATTCCTTAGAAAAGAAGAAGGAGAGGGAGAAGGGGATCGTCATAAACCGGAAGACATTTCCCGACCCCGTGTTCAGAAGTCATATCTCAAAAAAATACGATAAAAACAGAGACGGAAAACTGAGCTATGATGAGATAAAAGAAATCAGGGAAATCGATTGCAGTTCCTTTGGAACGAAGATAAAGGTGACATCACTGGAGGGGATTCAGACATTTTTTAATCTGGAGTATCTGAACTGCGAGAGCAACTCGCTGGGCAGTATGGAGATCCGAAGGAACTCCAGGCTGAAGAGACTTAACTGCAGCAGCAATCATCTGACCGGGCTGGATATTGGGCGCAACATGTCCCTGCTCAGCCTTAACTGTTCAGATAACCGTTTAAACGAGCTTGATCTGCGCTCCTGCGGACAGCTTGAGGAGCTTGACTGCAGCAGCAATCAGCTAAGCAGCCTGGAAATCGGAAAAAATCTGCAGCTTGCTTTCATCAATTGCAGCGGGAATTCGATTAAAAAGCTGAATCTGACCCATCCTTATAAAATCAATCAACTATTATGCCAGGATAACAGCATGGAGGAGATCCGGCTCCCCGATAAGGTGGATATCGATCTTTACTGCGTCTGCTGTGATCCGGATGTGAAGATACTCTAAAGGATAAAGAATAAGGAAATGTTGAGGTAAATGAGATGCAGGACAGAGATTTACATGTATTGAGTCCGGGAACAAAACTGAATAACCGGTATGTGATTGACGGCATCATCGGTGAGGGAGGCTTCGGCATCACCTACAAGGGAAGAGATGAACTTCTGAGGGTTACTGTGGCAGTCAAGGAGTTTTATCCCCACGGTGTTGTGGTAAGAAACAACACGGTCAATGATAACCTGACCGTGACCAACATGGCCCAGAATGAGATGTTTGAGCGGGGAAAGGAGAAGTTCCTCCAGGAAGCCCAGATCATTGCCCAGTTTGTGGACCAGGACGGTATTGTCAATGTGACCGATTTCTTCGAGGAGAATAATACGGCCTACATCGTCATGGAGTACCTGTCAGGGGTAACCCTGAAGGAGTATATTAACCAGAATGGGGCCATCTCTCCCGTTGATATGCTGAATCTGACCGTACCGGTAATTGAGGCTCTTGACCGGATTCACCGGGAGGGGCTGATTCACAGGGACATCAGTCCCGATAACATCATGCTTCTTGAGAACGGAAAGGTGAAGCTGATGGACTTCGGGGCGGCCAGGGACTACACGGAGTTCGGGGAGAAGTCCCTCTCCATTGTCTTAAAGCCCGGCTATGCTCCGGAAGAGCAATACCGGTCCAGGGGAGTACAGGGTCCCTGGACGGATATCTATGCCCTCTCGGCAACCATCTATAAGTGCATCACGGGAATTACACCGGATGAGTCCATGCAGAGGGTCATGGAGGATGATATCAAGTCGCCCTCCGAGCTTCATATAGATATCCCGGCAGGTATGGAAAGGGCTATCATGAAGGGCATGTCTGTCCGGGCCGCTGACCGCTACCAGAATCTGTCAGACTTTTCCGCAGACCTTTACGGGGATTTTGAGGAAGAGACTGGAACGCCGTCCACCCGGCAGCCCCGGGATGACAGCCCGGCAGGAGGCAGGTGGTCGACTTCCGGCGGGAAAACTGTCAGCCGGTCATCCGGCAGCAGCTCATCCTCCCGCGGAACGGCGGCTGGCGAACCCAAAAAGAAGAATAATGTCTTAATCATCGGCGGGGCAGCGGCAGCCTTTGTGGTTGTGATCATCGCCTTCCTGATCGGCAGGTCAGGATCAGGCGGGCAGAAAGCTGCACTTTCCAACTCCGCACCATCTGTGGTGACAGAGTCTCCGGATTCTGCCGGCAGTGACAGCGATCAGGTTTCCTCTGATGCGGACAGCAGCCAGGAGGCCGTCACTGAGGCCGTCACAGAAGCAGAAGAGAGTACGGAGGCTGCCCTTACGGAGGTGTCCGATGACTTGATGGATTACACCTTCCAGCTTAAGGACAAGGTCTATCAGCTCCCCTTTAAGTACGAGCGGTTAAAGGAGGACGGCTGGATGATGACCACAAGCAACGGTGACATGACTGAGGAGACCCTGCTTGCCTCTGATGAACAGGAGCTGATCTTCCTAACAGATGGCACTGAGTATGCCCATGTGGGCTTTAATGTATATAACCCCAGCGACAACGCCGTTAAGATCGGTGAAAGCTATGTATGCGGCATCATTGTCAATG
>JAFUDC010000147.1 GCA_017459345.1 Eubacterium sp. | reverse complement strand
TGCCCCGTCAGGAGGATCCTGCATTTCCTGCATGCGCTGCGTACAGGTCTGTCCGGTGGAGGCCAGAAAAGCCCCGGCGGAAACCGTGGAGGCGATTCGCCGGAAGATCGGCCCTGCCTGCAGAGACAGGAAGGGATGCGAAATATATTTATAAGAAGATGAATCCGATTTACCTAAGGAAGGCTGTATTATGCTGAACCGCTTGATGAAAAAGTTATTACTATTATGTGTGATCCTTTGTCTTGTATTGTTCTTTGTCCTTATCAGGAACTCCGGTTGGACCAGGGATATCAATCTTCGAAGTGATAATGACTCTGATTATTATTTTACCTACAAGGGTGAGGACTATTATGCGGAGTATTCCGGAGGGGAGTGGACGGTCTATAATTCTTATCGGATAAAGAATCCCAAGGATATCAAGACTATCTGCACTGCCCTTTCCGAGGAACATCCGGTCTATGCCAGTGACTATGAGTCCTACCGGACTCCTTCTGACATGGCCTTCGAGTGGGTTCAGCATAGTCTGGCTTACGAACAGCTGCCGGAAGGGAATTCCTGGCGGCAAAGTGCCAAAAATGTAACTCTTGACCCGGAAGACCAGGGGAAGACTTTTAAGGAAATCTACGAAGACCGGACAGGGAAGGAACTGGATATTGATATGGTTTTAAGTCACAAGGATAAGATCAGTTCCAAGATAGAAGAGTATCTCAGAAAGATTGAGAACCGGCTGGGTGATTAATGTTATATGACATGAAAAGCAGCTGGATGACTGACGTAGGATGACATGGAATAAGCTGCTGTATGATTAATATAAGAGGCTATAAAAAAGCTGCCGGAATCTGATGATTTCAGCAGCTTTTTGTATGATATTATGTTCTCACCCCGGCAGCTTTTTTATAGCATCCCGGTTTCATTCATCCGGTGCTTCCGGATCATACTTCAGCAGATCTCCCGGCTGGCAATCCAGAGCTTTACAGATATTCGCCAATGTGCCAAAACGGATGGCGTTCACCTTATTATTTTTAATCTTTGATAAATTTACATTGGTAATTCCTACCTTGTCTGCAAGGTCGTTCAGTGACATATGCCGCCTTGCCATCATGACATCCAATTCAAGTAATATTTTTCCCATTTAGTACCTCCCGCTATTATGTCAGAATATTGGTCTCTTTATAATCAGATCAGACCATCCACATCTCCCTGCAGCTCCATGCCATAGGCAAAATAGCGTGACAGATCATAACCAGCCCCACCATGATAAAGTGAAGGTCCATGGAACAATCCAGGATTGCTGCTCCCAGAATAATTCTTGCGATGATGCTCATGATCAGACCCACTGCAGGCATGGCAATCAGGAAAATGCCGATTTCCCTTACCATGCGGATGTTGTCGGGCTGGAAGGGGGTCTGTCCCTTGGAAAAGCTGGTCTTACCCTCTGTTGTCTTAAATATCAGGTAGATATTCTAAATTAAGTTAAATGTACTTATTCGACTATATAACCATCGATATGTCTTTGAAATGGGCCCTTAAAAAAACAGATGGAAAAAATGATTAAACTATAGTAGAATAGAACCATATGACTAACAATATATTTTCTCCCGGATTAACTGAATATGTGGGTGTCGCCGCAGGGCACACCATCGGGATGGTGATCGCCAATCCGGATCCGGCAGTCAGGATGCTGCTGGAGATTCCGGATAAGTATCCCTCTATCGCTATCCTCACCTCCAGGGTGGGGGCTGCGGCCCAGGCCTTTGCCATCGATGAGGCGGCCAAGTCTGCCCAGGCAGACCTGCTCCGGTTTGAGCTCCCCAGAGATACGGAGGGTTATTCCGGCCATGGCAATCTATTTGTCCTTGGCTGTCCGGATATCTCGGATGCCAGGCGGCTGGTGGAGCTGGCTCTTGCCCGGATCGATGAGAATGCGGAGAGGATTTATATCAATGAGGTCGGCCATATGGAGATGCACTATACCGCTCATGCCGGGGTCATCCTCCATCAGCTCTTTGATGCTCCACTGCAGAGAGGCTTCGGTTTCATCTGTGCCGGCCCGGCTGGGATCAGCATTGTCGCCGCGGATGCAGCCATGAAGGCCGCCCCGGTTGAGGTATGCTGGTATGGAACCGCATCCTACCGGCTGTCCATGACCAATGAGGTGATTGTCGGAATCACGGGAGATTACTCGGCGGTAAAGAAGGCTGTGGATACGGCTTACCAGACTGCAAGCACTTTGATGGAGACTTTTGGAAGCAAACCGGAGTCGATTTTGTATTTTAATGGATGAACCTTATTGCCGGTCCCTTTTTCCCGGTATCATGTCTTTTAGGTCAGAGCTGTTGTCTGACCTTTTTAAATGCCATAATAATCAAAAAACTGAATAATGAATATTTTTTAAAAAAGGGGTTGACAGATAGAAAAACATCTGCTAGTATTAAGTCAACATACAGAATATTGAATATTAAAGCTGGAATATAGAGCCGGCAATTTTATTACAGCAAATATTCAATAATCTGTATAATGAATAGTATAAACTTAGCAGTACTTAACAGTCAAACTAATAATCAGTCAAATTATCATGTATTGAAAGTTAATGAAAGGAGAACCAACATGATTTACGACAAAACTATTTACCAGATTTCAGAAAGTGTCAACAAAGAGGATTTTATCATTGTTACATATTATTGTGAGGCTAAGACAGCAGACCTCTTATTAAAAGCCGGTGCCATGGCAGGAGAACAGACCACAGGAACATGGGTAAGGGTTCCTCTGGAAACTGATGAAGTCCGTCAGCGACATATTGGCCGTCTGATCGGTATGTATGAAGTGCCAAATTATGAGTTTGAGATTCCGGATGGAGTCACAGAGAGAAAGTTCATCTTCAAACTTGCATATCCGACCATCAATATCGGACCGAACATCCCGGAGCTTCTGGCTACTGTATGCGGTAACATCACCAATGGCGGAAAGCTTAAGATCGTAGACATCGAGTTCCCGGAGAGCTACATTGCAGAGTTCAAGGGTCCCAAGTTCGGTATCGAAGGCATTCGTAAGATTCTTGGCGTGGAGAAGAGACCTCTTACTTTAGGTATGATCAAGCCTTGTACAGGAACAACGCCTGAGCAGTGCGGGCAGGTTGCCTATGAATTAGGCCTGGGTGGTCTTGATATCATCAAGGACGATGAGCTTCTCGGTGACACATCCTATAATACCTGTAAAGCCAGATTCGTAGAGGTTATGAAAGCGGTAAAGCGTCTGAAAGAAGAGACCGGCCACACCATGCTTTATGCCATGAATATTACAGACCGTCCTGACAAGATGCTTGAGAAAGCAATCTGGGCATGTAAAAATGGGGCCAACTGCCTGATGATGGATATTCAGGCAGTAGGCTGGGGTGCATTCCAGATGGTTAATGAGCATCCGGATATCAATGTTCCTCTGCTTGCACATCCGGCATTCTCCGGTGTCTTCTATGAGTCTGAGTACTCAGGCGTTGCAAGTCATCTGATCATCGGTAAG
>JAFUDC010000146.1 GCA_017459345.1 Eubacterium sp. | reverse complement strand
TAGGACTGGTCAAGAGTTATTATCTCGGAAAGGATTTAGACTCCGGCTTCCTACCAGCCTTCCAGAATCCGGTTGGCGTAGGGGAAGCTGGCCTGGTGTGTGCTGAGGAGAGTCCGGTTGCATGCTTCAAGGATAATGTCTGTTCCAAATCCCATGGCGTTCCACCTGGTAATATAAGTCATCTCGGAAGGACCCGGATTGCGGCCGGTAATGCCGAAGGCCTTCATCACCGGGTAGACATTCTGTGTATACCGGGCTGAATGATCGATGGCGGTCTGAACTGTATCGATTCCCTGCTGATACCAGTTTATGGCCACCTTCTCCATGTAGCGCAGCTGCTTTTTCCCCTTCTCGGCACAGTACTCTATCAGATACTCCAGCAAATCCGGCGGAAAACCAAGCTCATCACTGATGTAGTATAAGGTGTTCAGCTCCTGGACAGACAATGGATGTCCCATGTAGGTCTCTGCCATAAAAATCAGCTGTTCAAGTTCTGTGCCTGAGATCAGACCCTTAAGGTCAGAGGCTGCACGGTTCTGCTTTACGGGAACCGGTACTGCCTGTCCGGGAACCGGTGCGGCTGGTTTTTGCGAATGTGCGGATGCCGCCGGTTCTGTCTCTTTGGCCAGGAGACCCTCCTTCTGCCAGTAGCTGACAGCCCTTAGTACATCCCTCCTGGTAATCTCCAATGTGTCGGCAATCCGGTCAACCAGAACCGGTTCATTCAGGCTGCTAAGTCTTAAAATCAGCAGATAAATCTTTACATATTCTCCATCCGCCTTTGCCATATAACGGTCTATGAATTCATTGGGCAGTACCGTGATATTATTCAACATGTTCATGGCAGGTTTGATGATATTATCCATAATGTGCGACCGCCCCCTCTTCGTCTTTTGATGCTTCTTTCTGCTATCATAACATAATCCCGTGAAAATGAACAGCGCCTCCCTGCCTGCTTTTTAGCTCTCCGGAGGCAGATTTCTGTGGAAAACTCAGTGTACAGATGGTGGATATTCCGGGGATTGACCGGGCATAATAATTGTGGAAAAGTATGTGGATAATGTGGATAATCCACTGAATAATTCTAAGCTGCTGACGAAAAAAGCCATAAAACCATAGAATTCGACATTATTCTCCTGGTATTTGCAGTTTTCAGCAGTTAAAAACCGGTGGATAACTTGTATATAACTGGTAGATAACCTTGAAAATAAAAAAACTGCCCAACATAAAATGTGGACAGATTTTTTTTTCGATTATTTGATTTTTTTCAGCATCTCCTCCCCGATGTTAACCACATCTCCGGCACCCATGGTAATCAGGAGGTCGTGTCCTTTTACCTTGGCAAAAAGATACTCCTCTATCTCGGCAAAGGATGGGAAATAATGGACATCACAGCCGGCTTCTCTTATGAGCTCATAGATATCTCTGGATGAAACCAGACCGGTATCGGGCTCTCTGGCGGCATAGATGTCGGCAAGGACAACATGGTCGCTTTCGGAGAGAACCTTCGCAAACTGAGGCAGAAAAGCCAGGGTTCTGGTATAGGTATGGGGCTGGAAAACCACCCAGAGATCGTCATGGGGATATTCCTTAGCTGCCCTGATGGTTGCCTGGATTTCGGTCGGATGATGAGCATAGTCGTCAATGACTGTCACATCCCCGATCTTTCCCTTAAACTCAAAGCGTCGGTGGGTACCGCCGAAGGATAGAAGACCGGCAGCAATCTGGTCGACAGCCATGCCGATGGATCTGGCACAGGCTATGGCAGCCAGGGAGTTCATGACATTGTGGATGCCCTTTACCTTAAGAGAAATCCTGCCTGACGGCTCTCCTTCTATCAGGAGAGTGTAGGAAGCATTGCCCTCCCGGTCGTAGGCGATATCCGCTGCAGAATAATCATTACCCTGATTCAGCCCGAAACGGATTGCCTTCTGGGTAAGCCCTGACAGGATCTCGTCTGTATGGGGCATATCCCCGTTGATAATAATGCAGCCGTCCGATGCTGTCTGGGATGCAAAGGTGTGGAAGGAGTGCTTGATATCCTCAAGATCCTTGAAGAAGTCCATGTGATCCTCTTCCACATTCAGGATGATGGAATAAAGGGGATAAAACTCCAGAAAGCTGTTGGTGTACTCACAGGCTTCTGTCAGGAAAACGTCTGACTGACCAACCCGGATGTTGCCGCCGATCCGGTCAAGCATACCGCCGACACTGACGGTTGGATCCAGGTCGCCGGTAAGCAGGATGTGGGTCAGCATGGATGTGGTGGTGGTCTTGCCATGAGTCCCGGCCACGGCTATGGACTTTAGATAGTTGGCCATAATCTGACCCAGGAGGGAAGCCCGGCTCATCATGGGGATATTCTTTTCCCTGGCAGCGGCGAATTCAGGATTGTCCTCGTGGATGGCAGCGGTATATACCACAAGGTCAATATCATCAGTTATATTCCGGGCGGCCTGGCCGATGGCCACCTTTGCACCTGTCTTCTCGAGGTGGGCAGTGATATCGGATGCCTTCATATCGGACCCTGATACAGTGAAGCGGCGATCCAGAAGAATCTCTGCCAGACCGCTCATGCTGATGCCGCCGATTCCGATAAAATGAACATGTATAGGATTGTTAAAATTGATTGTGTACATATGGTTACCTCTTATACCTTATTGCAGGCCAGATAGTCTGACTTGGGAATTTCTTTTATTATCAAAATAATAGTATACATCATCATTATTGTGAATTCAAGTGGGAGCTGATAATAATCCCCAAGCCGGGGGATTGTCACAAATTTCACAAAAAAATAAATGAATAATCATTATTTATATCGCAAAATGCATAATTAAATATCAAAACAGCTTTTCATTTATAAGGCATAATGGTATAATAATTGCAAATGTGACAAAGGAGTGAGTCTTAATGATCAAAAAAGAAATGATTGCCATGCTGCTCGCCGGCGGACAGGGCAGCAGACTTGGAGTATTGACATCAAAACTGGCGAAACCGGCAGTTGCATTCGGAGGCAAGTATAAGATTATTGACTTCCCTTTAAGCAACTGTATCAATTCCGGAATTGATACCGTAGGTGTGCTTACCCAGTATCAGCCTCTTAGGCTGAATCAGCATATCGGCATCGGGATTCCCTGGGATCTGGACCGCAATATAGGCGGAGTGACCGTACTTCCCCCTTACGAGAAGAGTGAGAATACGGACTGGTACACCGGCACAGCCAACGCGATCTACCAGAATATGGAGTTCATGGAGTACTATCATCCGGATTATGTTGCTATCCTGGGCGGGGATCACATTTACAAGATGGATTATGAGATGATGCTGAACTTCCATAAGAAGAACGGGGCTAAGATTACCCTGGCAACCTATGAGGTTCCCTGGGAGGAGGCCAGCCGGTTCGGTCTGGTCATCACGGATGAGGATAACCGGGTTCTGGAGTTTGAGGAGAAACCGGAGCACCCAAGAAGCAACAAGGCTTCCATGGGTATCTACATCTTCGACTGGGATGTATTAAAGGAAGCCCTCATTACCCTTAAAGATCAGCCGGGCTGTGACTTCGGCATGCATGTCATCCCATATTGCCATGAGAAGGGAGACAAGATCATGGCCTACAACTACCAGGGTTACTGGAAGGATGTGGGAACTCTTTCCTCCTACTGGGAGGCAAATATGGAGCTGATTGATATTATTCCGGAGTTTAATCTCTATGAGGAATTCTGGAGGATCTACACCAAGAGCGAGATTATCCCGCCCCAGTATTTCTCCCCGGAGTCCAGGGTATCCGGCTGTATCATCGGTGAGGGCACTGAGGTTTACGGTGAGGTCTATGATTCCGTGATCGGTTCCGGAGTCACCATAGAAGAAGGCGCGGTCATCAGCAATTCCATTATTATGAATGGCTGTGTCATCAAGGCAGGGGCTAAGGTTGAGAAGGCCATCCTGGCAGAACATGTCATTATCGGCGAGAGAGCCCAGCTTGGTGTATTTGAAGAAGCGGAGAACAAGTACAAGCCGGGAGTATATGCAGGAGGACTGGTAACCATCGGCGAAGATTCGGTGATTCCTCCTGATGTGAAGATCGGAAAGAATGTGGCGATTGTCGGGGAGACGGTTCCGGATGATTATCCCGATGGAATTCTTGCAAGCGGCGAGTCCATTATCAGACAGTAGAGGCAGGTGACAGTATATGAAGGCATTAGGGATTATATTAGCAGGTGGCAATAACAAAAGGATCGGCGTATTATCGGACAAGCGGGCCATCGCGGCACTGCCCATTGCAGGAAGCTATCGCGCCATAGATTTTACCCTGAGCAACATGACCAATTCCCGGGTATCCAAGGTTGCGGTATTCCCGCAGTTTAATGCCCGCTCCTTAAATGAACACCTAAGCTCCAGCAAGTGGTGGGATTTCGGAAGAAAGCAGGGGGGCTTATATGTCTTTACCCCCACCGTAACCAAGGACAATCACTTCTGGTATCAGGGAACGGCAGATGCCCTCTATCAGAATATTGATTTCCTGAAAAAGAGCCATGAACCATATGTGATCATCGCACCGGGCGACTGTGTCTACAAGCTGGATTACAATAAGGTTTTAGAGCGCCATATTGAGAGGAATGAAGATATTACCGTGGTCTATACCCAGCTTTCCGAGGAGGATGATGACCTGACCCGCTTCGGCATACTCAAGCTGGATGAGGATGAGCGGATTATTGATTTTGAGGAGAAGCCTCTGGTGGCAGCTACCAACAATGTATCCATCGGCGTGTACGTGATCAGAAGACGGCACCTGATTGAGATACTTGAGCGCTGTGCCAAGGAAGACCGCTATGATTTCGTCAAGGATGTCCTGGTCCGCTATAAGAATGTCCGCAAGATTTACGGATACAAGCTGGAAAGCTACTGGCGCAACATCGCCACCCTGGAGTCCTACTATAAGACCAATATGGACTTCCTCAAGAAGGATATCCGGGATTATTTCTTCAAGCAGAGTCCCGACGTATATTCCAGAGTGGACGACCTGCCGCCGGCAAAGTATAACGCAGGGGCAGAGGTAAAAAACAGTATTATATCCTCCGGCTGTATCATCAACGGCCGGGTGGAGAATTCTGTATTGTTTAAGGATGTTTATATCGGAAACAACTGCACCATCAAGAATTCCATCATTCTGAACGATGTCTATATCGGGGATGACTCCTATATTGAGAATTGTATCGTGGAGAGCAGGGATACCCTGCGTCCGGGAACCAATTATGTGGGAAGCTCAGATGAGATTCGTGTGGTTGTGGAGAAGAATGTAAGATATATTTTATAACAATAACGGCAGAACATAGGGGGAGTTCCTGCCGATCATTGATATCAGACATTAAAGTATTGGGAGGTTTATATGCAGGTTACAGACATACGTATTCGCAAGATTGCGAAGGAAGGAAAGATGAAGGCCATTGTCTCCGTGACTTTGGATGATGCCTTTGTAGTTCACGACATCAAGGTAATTGAGGGGGAGAAGGGGGTGTTTATCGCCATGCCAAGCCGCAAGGCGGCAGATGGAGAATACCGCGATATTGCCCATCCCATCAATTCCGAGACCAGGGAGAGTCTTCAAAGGATGATCCTGGAAAAATATGAAGAGACATTGGAGGAAGCAGGAGAATAAATAACTATATAAATCAGTAACAGACGAACAAAAAATGACCAATAGGTGTCAGGAGCTATCGTTCCTGCTCGGGAATTACTTTCCCAATAAAGCAGGTAGTAATGCTCCCTGCGCTGCAAAGGCGCTCGCCGACACACTATTGGTCATTTTTTTGTTCTGTTTCTTTTTCAGTTAGTGATTTATATGGTTAACCTTGCCTATCGGAAAGAATTTGTGTATAATCCCTAATAGTATTTTTCAGGGAGGCCGCTTATGAATACCAATCGCATATTTGCCCGTTTTGTGGATTTTTTCCGCCATTTCAAGGTGAAGGAAAACCAGATTACTTTGATTGAAAAACTGGATACCCACGGAACCGGCAGCCTCTATTCCCTCCGGGATGAGTGTGAAAGAAGAGGCCTGCCCTTTTCCTATAATGTGATTACCCAGGAGGATTATCAGGTCCGGCCAGGGAATATCTTTGGCTTAGTCAGGCTTTTTACCCTGAAGGCATACCGGATGGCAGTTTCCTCCCATATCTTCCTGAATGATAACTTTATGCCTCTGGCCTATATGCACCTGTCACCTGAGACCAAAGTTGTCCAGCTCTGGCATGGTATGGGCTCCTATAAGAAGTTCGGGGGATCAGAGGGGCTGCCGGAGGATCTGCTTGGGGAGCTTAAAGCGGTTGGCCGCAATGTGACCCATGTTCTGGCCAGCTCGGTCAATATTCGTGAGAATTATGCGGAGGCTTTCTGTGTGCCTCCGGAGAAGGTTCTGGTCATCGGCTGTCCCCAGGCGGACTACTATTTCCGTCATCTTAAGGGAGACCGGAGGAATCTTAAGGCGGCTAGAAGCCGCCTGGAAGAGTATTTCCCCCGGCTTAAGGGGAAGAAGCTGGCCCTCTATGCACCCACCTTCCGTGATGATAAGAAGAGAGACAGGGAGCTTCTGTCCCATTTTGATTTTGACTCCTTTGACCGGGAGTGCGGCAAAGAATACTGCCTGGCAGTCCGCCTTCACCCACAGGTTCATGGAGACAGGGTTCCGGATTCGGTCATCGACCTTACCGGATATCCCAATATCCGGGAGCTTCTCATGCTTACGGATCTTCTGATTGCGGATTATTCTTCCATCGCGGTGGAGTATGCCCTCCTTGATAAGCCGATCCTGATCTATGCTTTTGATAAGGACTGGTATCTGAAGAAGGACCGGGGTTTCTATTTTGATTTTGAAGAGACGGCACCGGGCCCTGTCCTCACGGATATGGATGCCCTCATTGGAGCAGTGAAAGCCGGCTCTTATGACCCTGAAAGGGCAAGACGCTTTGCCCGGCTGCATAATGATTATTATGACGACCTGTCTGCAGCCAGGGTCGTGGATTATTACTGGGGAAAGGATACGGCAAAAAAGATGAAAATTATTGCAGGACTGGGGAATCCTACAGATGAGTATAAAGGAACCCGCCACAATGTGGGTTTTATGGCCATTGATGCCATAAGTAAAGAGTACAAAATCCCGGTAAACCAGCATAAGTATAAGGCCATGACCGGAACCGGATTTATCGGGGGACAGCGGGTGCTTCTCTTAAAGCCCCTCACTTACATGAACTTAAGCGGGCAGAGCCTGCGGGCGGCCATGGATTTTTATAAGGCTGACCTGTCAGACCTCCTGGTGATCTATGATGATATCAGCCTGGAGCCCGGCATGCTGCGAATCCGGAAGAAGGGGAGCGCCGGAGGTCACAATGGCATGAAGGACATTATCAGGCAGCTGGGCGGAGATACCTTTCCCCGGATCAGGATCGGGATCGGCGGAGAAAAACATCCCGACCAGGACCTGGCCGATTATGTCCTGGGGAGGTTCCCCAAAGAGGAGCTTGCTCTGGTGGAGGATGCTGTGGGAAAGGCAGTGAAGGCCAGTGAGCTGATCGTCCTGGATGAGATTGATGAAGCCATGAACCGTTACAGTGTAGGGAAGAAAAAACGGACAAAGACGGAAAACGAAGATAATTGAGGTAATATATGGGTGTATTCGCAGAACCGCTTAAAAAGCTTACCAGCTATCAGGACATAAAGAATGCCTTCGACGGGGGGCAGTTTCCCATCGCGGTTTCGGGCTGTGTGGATTCCCAGAAAGGGCATCTGGTGGTCAATCTGGCCGGGGAAGCCTCTTGCCGTCTGATTCTCACATATCGGGAGGAGAAAGCTGCCCGTCTCTACGAGGATCTGAGCTTTTTTGACCGTCACACGGTTCTGTATCCCGGCAGAGACCTGCTCTTTTACAGCGCCGATGTCCATGGCAATCTCACTCTCACCCAGAGGATGAAGGTTATCAGCCGGCTTCTGGCGGGGGAGAGCCTGACCATTGTGACAGGAATCGATACCCTGATGGAGAGGATGATTTCCCGGGAGGAGTTTGAAAGGCAGTGTCTGGTGGTTGATCAGGATTCTGTCCTGGAGACGGCTGCCATGAGGCTGAAGCTTGTGGAGCTTGGCTATGTGAGCAGCGGCCTGGCTGAAGCTCCCGGAGAGTTTTCCATCCGGGGAGATATCATCGACATTTTCCCCCTGACCATGGAGAGCCCTGTTCGGATTGAACTGTGGGGAGACGAGGTGGATTCCATAAGAAGCTTTGACCCGGAGAGTCAGAGAAGCATAGAGAATCTTGACCAGGTGACTATCTTTCCCGCTTCCGGCATCATCCTGCCCCGGTCGGGAATCGGGGAGGCCATAAGCCGGATGAAGGCAGAGTATGAGGTCAGGAAGGACTATTTTCTCAGGCAGAAAAAGAAGACGGAGAAGGAACGGCTTAGAAAGATGATTAAGGCGGCCGAGGAGGAGCTTGCTGCCCTGGGCACTACCACAGGAAGCGAAAATCTGCTTTCTTATTTTTATGATGAGACAGTATCCCTGCTGGATTATCTGCCTGAGGATACCGTAATCTTTCTGGATGAATCCCGCCGGGTTCTTGATAAGGCGGCAGCCAGTGAGCTTGAGTACAGGATGTCCATGGACAACCGGCTGGAAGGCGGATATATTCTGCCCGGACAGGCAGATCTTACCTTTGGGAGCGAAGAAATGACCGGGCGTCTTGTGAATTGCCCGCTGGTCCTGCTGGATTCCCTGGCGGCCAATACAGACCTGCCCCGGCCGGTCACTGCATTTACCATGAATGTGCGGTCCATCTACTCCTATAACAACAGCTTTGATCAGCTGGCGGCAGACCTGGCGCGCTGGAAGAAGGAGTCATACCAGGTGATTCTCATGTCCTCCTCACCCACCCGGGCCAGGCGGCTGGCTGCCAATGTGCGGGAATATGACCTTAATGCCTGGTTTTCCGAAGATACGGACAAGGAAGTCCTTCCCGGGGAAATCATGGTGACAAGCGGCCGGCTGAGCAGTGGCTTTGAGTACCCGGAAGTGCCCTTCGTGGTTCTGACGGAGAAGGACATCTTTAAGGACCGCAGCAAGAAGAAGCGGCGGCTTGCCAGACAGCATGAAGGGACAAAGATCCGGTCTCTCACGGAGATATCGGTGGGAGATTATGTGGTTCACGAGCGCTACGGCCTGGGAATTTACCGGGGAATCGAAAAGATTGAATCGGAGGGAACGGCCAGAGATTATATCAATATCGAGTACAAGGATGACAGCAACCTCTTTATTCCGGCTACCCAGCTGGACCTGATCCAGAAATACCAGAATGCCGGGGGACATATGCCTAAGCTCAACCGTTTAGGAGGTAATGAATGGGAGAAGACCAAGGCCAGGGTCCGGTCCCAGGTGCAGATTGCAGCCAAAGACCTCATCGATCTCTACGCCGAGCGCCAGTCCAGAGAGGGTTATGCCTACAGCAAGGATACCGTCTGGCAGACAGAGTTTGAGGAGCTCTTTCCCTTTGATGAGACAGAAGATCAGATATCTGCCATCGAGGACACCAAGCGGGATATGGAGAGCCGGAGGATCATGGACCGGCTGATCTGCGGGGATGTGGGATTCGGAAAGACGGAGATTGCCATAAGGGCAGCCTTCAAGGCAGTGATGGATTCCAAACAGGTAGTCTATCTGGTGCCCACCACCATCCTGGCCCAGCAGCACTATAATTCCTTCCTGGAGCGGATGGAACACTACCCCATCAGCATCCGGATGCTTTCCCGCTTTTGTACCGCAAAGGAAGTCCGCGAGATTGAGGACGGACTTAAGAAGGGGTCTGTGGATATCGTGATCGGTACCCACAAAGTACTGGGAAAGAAGATACAGTATAAGAATCTGGGCCTTCTGATCATCGATGAGGAGCAGCGGTTCGGCGTTAAACAGAAGGAAAAAATCAAGCAGATGAGAAAGGACGTGGATGTGCTGTCCCTGTCAGCCACTCCCATCCCCCGGACACTCCACATGAGCCTTGCCGGAATCCGGGACATGAGCGTTCTGGAGGAGGCACCGACAGACCGCAGGCCGGTTCAGACCTACGTCCTGGAATATAATGAGGAACTGGTCCGGGAGGCCATCGAGAGGGAGATTGCCAGAGGGGGCCAGGTCTTTTACGTGTATAATAAGGTCAGTGATATCGAGGATGTGGCCATGAATGTCCAGAAGCTGGTGCCGGATGCCTGCGTCCGGTATGCCCACGGCCGTATGCCGGAGCGTCAGCTGGAAAATATCATGTTTGATTTTATTAACAGGGAGATCGATGTGCTGGTTTCCACCACCATCATTGAGACCGGACTGGATATCTCCAATGCCAACACCATCATTATCCACGATGCCCACCGCTTCGGCCTGTCCCAGCTTTACCAGCTGAGGGGCAGGGTGGGCCGGTCCAACCGGACCGCCTATGCATTTCTGATGTACAGAAAAAATACCATCTTAAAAGAGGAGGCAGAAAAGAGGCTTAAGGCTATCCGGGAGTTTACGGACCTGGGCAGCGGCTTTAAGATCGCCATGAGGGACCTGGAGATCCGGGGAGCCGGCAATCTCCTGGGGGCAGAGCAGTCCGGCCATATGGAGGCCGTGGGCTACGATCTCTACTGCAAGATGCTGAATGAGTCCCTTCTGCAGATGAAGGGGGAGCAGAAGGAAGAAGATTGCTTTGAGACGACCATCGACCTGGCCCTGGATGCCTACATACCGGCAGCCTATGTACCCAGCGAAAGCCAGAAGCTTTCCCTTTATAAAAGAATATCCTTCATTGAGACCCAGGAGGAATATGAGGATATGACCGATGAGCTCACCGACCGCTACGGGGATGTGCCCGCCCCCCTGCTCCGGCTGATGGATGTGGCCCTGCTTAAGGCAGCAGCCCACCGGGCCTTCCTCCTGTCTGTTGAACAGAAGGGGACTAAGATCTACTTCACCATGAATCCCCAGGCCAAAGTCAGGGTTGATGAGATCGATGCCTTTGTGAAAAGCTATCACGGGATGATGAAGATAAATCCTGCCGTGCATCCGGTTTTTCTCTATGATCCGGGTCTTCTTCCCAAAAAAGAGCTTGTGGATCACATAAAAAATGTAATTCTTAAGATAAATCATTTGATTGAACGGTAGTTTTGTTGTATACTAAAGGGCAGTGTTTATCAATCAGGAGGTTTAAGATATATGAAGAAGAATATAATGACCCGCCTTGCGGCAGCAGCCTGCTCTGTAATTCTGGCAGCAGGGATGCTGGCAGGATGCGGCAATTCAAAGAGTACAGGATTAACCACAGATGGAGATAAGACTCTTTTCTCCTATAACGGAGTAGATGTACCGCTGAAGGAGGCATGGATTTATGCCAGGATGAGTGCCGCCCAGTATGAACAGACCTACAGCAGCTACTTCGGTGAGAATTTCTGGACCATGTCCATGGGTCAGGACGAGGATGGCAACCCCACCACATTTGAGGATTATGCCAAGGAACAGACCATCACCCAGATTAAGCAGATCATCGTCCTGGATTCAAAGGCTGAGGAGCTGGGCCTCTCTCTGGATGATACTGACAAGGAGAACTGCGCAAAATACGCCGAAGCCTTCGCCAAGGATGAGACAGGCAAGGGTATCTTAAAAGAGTGCGGTGCAGGTCAGGAAGACATGCAGAAGATTTATGAGGATAATGCTCTGGCATCAAAGGTCCAGGAGGATATGATCAAGGATACCGATACTAATGTATCCGATGATGAAGCCAGAGAGACCAGCATCGCCCGTGTCGTATTTGCCACGACCACCACAGGCGAAGACGGACAGACAACCGACATGTCCGAGGACGAAAAGGCCAAGGTACTAAAAACTGCCAAGGCAGCCTATGAGAAGCTTGCCGGCGGCACAGCCATCGAGGATATTGCCGAGGAGCAGGAATACACCAATACCACAGAGACCTTCGCAGCAGGGGAATCCGAGGAGGGAGAAGCCTTCGAGAAGAAGCTTGCCGGCATGAAGGATGGCGATATCGTGGATGGTGTGCAGGAGTGTGATAACGGCTATGTGATTGCCCAGCTCACCGCCTACACCGACCAGGATGCCACCGAGCAGCACAGGCAGAGCATCATTGCACAGAGACAGCAGGAGCTTTTCCAGGAGACCTATGACAAATGGACAGAGGATCTGGAGAAGGACTGGGATTACAAGACGGCTGTAGACCAGGAGCTCTGGGCTCAGGTAGTTCTTCACAGTGAGGAATCCACAGCAACGGAAAGCGCAGCTGAGACAACGGAGGCAGCCCAGGAAGGAACTACTGCAGGAGCTGAGGAAACTTCCACGGCAGCAGCAAGCGATGAGACGGCGACGACAGCAGACCAGGAAGCGGACACCGCAGCCCAGTAAGGGTCCGGCAGCTAATTTGAACTAATATGATTAAGGCAGGACTAAACCGATTGATTTCAATTGGTGAGCCTGCCTTTCTATATGGGGTTTTATTACATATTCATAAAGATTTCATGAAGCTTTTGCGTTTCCTCACAAATCCCTCACGAATTATGATATGATGTAATTACTTAAAATCATACAGATATTTCAGGAGGGTGTGAAATGAACATTTCATTTTTCCTTTTACCAAAGAGTGAAGTTGTATATGTACATAATTATGATACAGTGGGAGAAGCCCTGAGGAAGCTTCATGAGAACCGTTACCAGACCGTTCCGGTGGTGGACCAGGAAGGAAAATATGTGGGAACCATCTCCGAGGGTGACTTCCTGTGGAACCTGATTGTGGATTACCGGTCAAAAACAGACCGGATCAAGGAGGCCAGGATTGCGGAGCTTAAGAAGAAATGTTTCTATTATCCCGTGAGCATCGATGCGGATATTTCTGAGCTTGACCGGCATATCATTGATCAGAACTTTGTGCCGGTGGTCGACGGGAGGAATGTCTTCATCGGAATTATCACCAGGCGGGAAATCATGAAGGCCTTGCTTGCAAAGAAGAAGGAAGATTAGGATGGCAGATTTACCGGAGTTTTTTGTGCATCGGATGCAGGATCTTCTAAAGGAAGAGTGGAATGCATTTCTGCAGGAATCGGAAAGCACAAGACAATATGGCCTGCGGGTCAACACATTAAAAATCAGTACGGAGGAATTCGAAAGAATTGCTCCGTTTC
>JAFUDC010000021.1 GCA_017459345.1 Eubacterium sp. | reverse complement strand
CCATGAAGAGGAAAAAACACCTGACCATCGTCCACAAGGCAAATGTAATCCAGTGGGCATACGGCTTCTTCCGGGACGTGATCAAGGAGATCGGTGCAAAGTACTATCCGGAAGTAAGGATCGATGATTTCCACATCGATGCTTCCACCGCCCACCTGGTACGCCATATGCAGGACTTCGACGTGATCATCACCACCAACCTCTTTGGCGATATCCTTTCCGACCTGGCCGGAGAGCTGACAGGAAGCCTTGGCCTTGGGCCCGGGATCAACACCAATGACCACCAGTGCATGGCTCAGGCAGCCCACGGAAGCGCACCGGATATCGGAGGAAAGAACATCGCTAACCCTACTGGTCTGATGTTATCTGCCTGCATGATGTTTGACTGGCTGGCAACCAACCGTGAGGATGAGAGATTTGCCACAGCGGCCAAGATTATGGAGAAGGCCGTGCTTGATACCATGGCAGCCGGGGAAGTGACACCGGATATGAACGGTCATGAGAGCACATCCAGCTATGCAGAGAAGATCGTTGCAAGAATCAACGAGGCATAAATAAATCGAAAAAGTTAAATGTAATAATTTTGCCCGATACATGTATGAACAGATCCGCCCTGTAAAGCAGGGCGGATGTTTCCAATCTATGCCATGGCGGAGATTAAGCTCCGGCGGTTCCGATTATTTTAAGAAATGGGGGATATCATGAAAAAAGAGAATAAGATTATACTGGGCTGTATCGCCGATGATTTTACCGGAGGCAGCGATGCGGCTTCATTTCTTGCACTGGGAGGGATGAAAACAATTCTTTGTAATGGGATCCCCGGCCAGGATTTCAAGCTGCCTCAGGATTGTGAGGCGGTGGTGATTGCATTAAAATCAAGGACACAGGAAGTGACGGCCGCTGTTCGGGATTCACTCTCGAGCATACGATGGCTGAAAGACCAGGGTGCGGACAAGTTTTACTTTAAGTACTGTTCCACCTTTGATTCCACGGACCAGGGAAACATCGGACCTGTGACGGATGCAATTCTTGAGGAGCTTGATGAGGAAGGAACGATTCTTTGTCCTGCTCTCCCGGCAAATGAGAGGGTAGTGAGAGATGGCCTCCTCTATGTCAAGGGTCTTCCTCTGGCAGAGAGTCCCATGAGAAACCATCCTTTGACTCCCATGAGAAAGAGTCGGATCGCAGATCTGATGGGTCCCCAGGGAGGCTATGACTGTCTGGAGATCCATGGGGATGAGATGGAGGACAGCATGGATGCAGTCAGGGTCAAAATAGATGCATTTAGGAAGAATAAGCAGCACTGGTATGCTATTCCGGATTATCGGGATGAGGAGGATGCCGGAAGAATCATATCCATATTTGGAGATATGACATTTCTTACCGGCGGCTCCGGCATTCTGACTGCCCTCGCAAAGCATCTGACCGGCAGAGAGAGTGTGAAGGCAGACTTTAAAGGAGTGGAAGGGAAAGCCCTGATTGTAGGCGGCAGCTGCTCGGTTGCAACCCACGCCCAGACTCTCTGGTATGAAAAAAACGGGGGAAGCCTGTTAAAGCTTGATGACCAGAAGGTCATTTCCGGGGAAGAGTCTCCGGAAGCAGTCTTTGAGGAAATCTCAGCAGGGGAATGCCAGGCTCCTATGGTTTACTCCTATGATACTCCGGAAGGTCTGGCGAAGAAGAGAAATGAAGAAGGACGCCTCCTTGCTGCCAAAGTGGAAGCGACCTTGTCCGGCATCGCCCGCATCGCTGCACAGAATGGTTTCAAGAGGATCATAGCAGCAGGTGGGGAGACCTCTGGGGCAGTGACCCAGGCCCTGGGATATCAATCCTTCTGGATCGGGGAGAGCATTGCACCCGGTGTGCCTGTGCTGATCCCTCTGGAAAATCAGGAGATCCGTCTGGTTCTAAAATCAGGCAATTTCGGCCAGGAGGATTTCTTTGGCAGAGCCCTGGCCATGACTGGCCTGCAGCATTAGGAATATTTTATGTGCTGGTCATGAGTTTCGCAATTATCATATGACAGGATTAAGGTGAAAAGGAGATTCACAATGATGAAAATAGGAGTCATCCATGCAAATACATCTGCGGTTGATCCTCTCAGGGAAGCTTTCCTGAAGGCCGATCCGGAGATTACCCTCGTCAATTTCTGCAATGAAGAGCTTCTGCAGATCGTTGACCAGAAAGGATATGTGACGAAGGAAGCCCTGCGCATGTTTGCTAAAACGGTCTTTGCGGCAGCGGATGCCGGTGTCGATGGAATCATGATTGCCTGTTCGGTCTACTGCTCCTATGCCGGGCTGATGCAGAATTTTCTGTCGGTGCCGATCATTGCCGTTGATGCACCAGCGGTGAAGAAGGCAGTTTTACATGGCGGAAAGATTGGAATCCTTGCCACCACGGCATCCTCCGCCCCGGCCTGCCGGGGAAAGCTGGAAAAGGAAGCGGAAGAAGCAAAGAAAACAGGGAAGGATAAGAAGCTGGAATACGAGGAAGGCATTGTGACAGAAGCCATGGACGCCCTGAAGGCAGGGAATGGGCAGGAGCACGACAGGCTGCTGCGACTGAAATCAGAAGAACTGGTTAATAAGGGCTGTACAAGTCTTTTCCTGTCCCAGATCACTATGGCAAGGGCAGCCGACTGCCTTGGGAATCTTGGTGTGCTGGTTTTATCCACACCGGATGAAGGAGTGAGAGAGCTGATCAGACAGATTGGACTAAAAAAATCGGATAAATCGTGAAATATCGATGATGGAAATAATCATCAAGACTAGAACGAGAAATACTGGTGTGGAGATAATTATCAGGATGGAACAAGAAATACATATGTATAGACAACCATTTATGGAGGAAGGGAAAAATGTCCGCAGATGCAATACTTACAGAAAAGAAAGAACTGGCCTGCTGGATTGCCAGACAGCTGTTTGAGAGGAAAATGGGGCCAGGAACCACCGGCAACTTAAGCTTCCGGCATGAAGATAAGATTTATATCACGGCAAGCGGAACCTGTTTTGGCAGGCTTACCCCGGAGGATTTTTCCTGCGTGGATTTCAATAACCTGAGTTTGTGGGATGGGAAGAAGCCCAGCAAGGAGCTGCCACTCCATAAGATTGCCTATGAGCTTTGTCCTGAGGATACTGCGGTCATTCATGCACACAGTACCTATGCAGTCCTATGGTCCTGCCTGTCCCATGAGAATGAAACTGACTGTATACCCCAGTATACCCCCTATCTTAAGATGACCCTGGGGACTGTCGGCCTGATCCCCTACGCCAAACCCGGATCGGAAGACCTGTTTGATCAGTTTAAAAGGTATGCTCCAAAAAGCGATGGCTGGATTTTGAAGAATCATGGGCCGGTAGTGACCGGAAGCACTCTGATGAAGGCCTTCGGGAGGCTGGAGGAGCTGGAGGAGAACTGCAGGATTGTATGGGAGCTGCAGGGGAAGAATGGAAACTTAATACCAGATTAATAAAAATATATACGAGTATATATGAGGCGGCAGCAGCATTTACGAGATTAAGAAGTAAATGCCGCTGCCGCCTTATTACTTTTTTTGCATGTCAGGGATGCATATTTGCACATTTCACAGACGAACAACCTGTCGGTTATAATTAAGTCATCAAAGAAAACACTTAAAAAACAAGAGGAGGGATGATCAATGATTGCTTATGTCGGATGCAGAACCACAAGAGACAGAAACGCCAGAGGGGAAGGAATCCTCGTATATGATGTGGACGCAGATGGAAAGTGGACACAGAAGCAATGTCTGCCCATCGAGGAGAACCCATCCTATCTTTGCCTGGATCATACGGGCCGGAATCTTTACTGTGTCCATGGAGATCTGACAAAGGCCAGCAGTTTTCTGGTAAAGGATGACGGAACCCTGGAACACCTGAATACCATCGACATCGGGGGCCGCAATCCGGTGGATATCAGCCTGGATCGTGATAATCGCTATGTCATTGTGGCGACACTTCAGGGAGGAACCCTGTATACCATTTCCCGTCAGGAAAACGGGGCGCTGGGAGAGATCGTGGCAAAGTACACATTTGAAGGAAAAGAAGAGGGTAAGGTATCAACGGTTCACCAGTGCTACTGGGATAAAACAGGAAATTACATGATCTCCTGCGCCCAGGGAAGGATCAACGGCTATGGTCAGGTTAGAGCCATGAGATATGATTCGGAAAGCGGAGAGTTCAGAAAGACGGCACAATTCCTGGCAAGAACCTGGGATGAACCCAGGCACGTTGCCATCCATGAGAATAACCGCTGGCTTTATATGGTGGAAGAGAAAGGGAACAAAGTTCTCTACTTTAGTTTTAATCCGGAAGATGGCAGCCTGGAAGCCCTGCAGGAGCTTTCCACAGTACCCGAAACAGAGATCAGGTATTCCGATGCCAGCGAGGTTATGATCAGCCCGGGCGGGAAGTATGTTCTGGCTTCCAATCGTTATACAGATACCATGGTGGTATACCGTATTGATCAGAATACAGGCTATCTGAAGCTCCACGGTTTTCATGACTGTCTCTGCAAGACACCCCGGTTCTTCTGCTTCGATCCGGCAGGACGATGCTATGTGGCCGGAGAAGACAGCGACAACATCGTCGAGTTTGCCTGGGATGAAAGCAGCGGAAGGCTGACTGCGGCAGGCAATGAAATTCACTGCGGCAGTCCGACCTGCATCATTTTCAAATAATAATGAAAGTAATATCAAACGGAAAAAACTATCACTTATATAAACAAGATGCAATAATTCAGTCATAAGAGGAGGAAGAAAAATGAACATGGGATTAGCATCGCTGCTGGCTCTGGTTGTGGCGATCGTAATAGGATATTTTCGAAAAGCAAATGTAGGTATCATCGCAATTTCACTGGCCTTTTTTATCGGGCTGATTTACAAAATTGACGGAAAAGAAATCATAGCTGGCTTTTCCAGCTCCCTTGCAATGTCCATGATTGGTGTGACATACCTCTTCGGTGTGATCAACAGCAATGGGACCTTACACAAATTTGCCGGACGCCTCGTTCATCTGGCAGGAAAGAGAAAATGGATGATCTTCCTGATGGTCTTCATCACCGGAGCAATCTTAAGCGGTGTGGGCCCGGGGGCTATCCCCACCCTGGCGATCATCCCCATCCTGGCAGTGCCGATTGCCTTATCATCCGGACTGAATCCCATCCTCCTGTCTCTGGTGGGACAGATGGGAGTGCAGAGCGCAAGAATGTCTCCCATCACCCCTGAGGCTGTGGTTGTTCAGGGATTGATGGAAGAGCAGGGAATTGCAGGTTCTACAGTTACAATCATGATCTGCATGGTTATAACAGAGCTTTTGATGATTGCAGGATCCTTCCTCATCTTCAAGGGATGGAAGCTGGAAGAAGTGACTGACGAAGAGATCAAGATTGAGAAAGAACCATTTACCATAATCAATTATCTGTCCCTTGCCGGATTGCTTTTTATGATCATCTGTGTGGCATTCAAAAACTGGAATGTAGGATTAACCTCCTTCCTGGTAGGAACAGTCCTGGTTGTTTTAAACTGTGCTAATGAAAAGGAAGCCATAAAGTCGATTCCGTGGAATACCATTCTTCTGGTTATCGGTGTAGGGATTCTCATGAATATCGTCTCCATCTCCGGAGGACTGGATATCATGGCCAACTCCTTAAGCAATGTGATGGGACCCCGGACAGCATCCGCCATCATGGTGGCATTTGCCGGATTTATGTCCTTCTTCTCCTCAGGTCTGGGCGTTGTATTCCCGACTCTCGTACCAATCTCCGGAGCAATCGCCGGCAATATCGGTGTAAATGCAATGGAACTGGTCTCCATGGTTGTAATCGGCGGTACCGTGACAGGCTTCAGCCCCATATCTACCGCAGGTGCCCTGATCATGGCAGCGGTTGGACAAAACAGTGTGGCAGAAGAGAGATATCCCCAGGATAAGCTGTTCCTCCAGTTATTCGGAGTGGCAATCATGGCAATGGGAATCTCCGTTGTCCTGGCTCTGACCGGCGTATATGGACTGATCTGCAGATAGAGACATAAGAAAAAATGCATGACTGGCATGTAAATCACAGTATTTTTCAGATAGTAATTTATCAGATATAATAAAGGTACAAAAAAGATAACAGTATTAAACAGGAGGAAATGAAAATGGCTTATAAAATCGGTTTATGTTATGGAGACGCAATTGGTCCTGAAATCACAAAGGCAACAGAGTTAATGCTTAAAGCAGGTGCAAAGAAGGTGGGCCTTGATGTGGAATGGCCGGTATACCCCATGGGCTGGGACGGCATCAATGAGTACGGCGATCCGGTACCGGAGGTGACCATCGAAGGGTTAAAGACCTGTGACGCATGGGTATTCGGACCCCACGACAGTGCTGCCTATCCAAAGGAGTTCTTTGAGAGGGCAAACCCATCCGGAACCATGAGACATGTCTTTGACCTCTACTCTAACCAGAGACCGGCTAAGGTTTATCCCGGTGTGGCAGCAGAGAAGATCAAGGTAGACCCTACATCCGATATCGTGGTTTTCCGCGAGAACAGCGAAGGCGCTCTTCCGGACAGAAATATGTACCGGGGCTGGGGAGAGGTTATGCCAAACGAAGACCTGGTCATCTCCATGAGTGTTATGTCCAGAAAGGCCACCGAGAGACTGGCCCATGAAGCCTTCAAATGTGCCATGAAGAGGAAAAAACACCTGACCATCGTCCACAAGGCAAATGTAATCCAGTGGGCATACGGCTTCTTCCGGGACGTGATCAAGGAGATCGGTGCAAAGTACTATCCGGAAGTAAGGATCGATGATTTCCACATCGATG
>JAFUDC010000020.1 GCA_017459345.1 Eubacterium sp. | reverse complement strand
TTCGGACAGCTTCAGGTGGAGACAGCCAACGCCATCGGGGCCAACCCCATGTGGCTGGCCGCTGCCAACATGCTGGGATCCGGCGTGGGCAAGATGATCTGTCCTCAGTCTATCGCCATCGGTTCTGCGGCCTGCAGCTTAAGCGGGGCTGAAAGCAAAATCTTAAGCAAGTCTGCAATCTATGCAATCATTTTCGCCATCATCGGGGGGGCAGTATGCTACTTCTTCCCAATATTAGGGCTGGTGTAGAATCAGATAGGACAGTTTAAACCCCCCATCTACAAGAAGAAAGCCGGGAACATCATGCTCCCGGCTTTCTTCTTTAATCTCAAGGCACCAGATTCTTAATCTTACTGATGGATATATATCCCTGGGTTACCGCACCCAGATCAGTCCCTTCCGCTCCGCTCTCGGAAAAGATATACCTGGCTGTGATCCTGGTCTCATCGTCGCTGACTTCCTCACACTCATAGTTATTAAAATAGAACTCCTCTGCGGCAAGTTTCCGGTTGAACAGAATTCCCTTAATATCCTCTGCCGGACCACCGGGGAAGTTTACATTCCACACTTCATCGGATGCCAGATCTCTTTTTAAGAGCATCTCGGTAATCTCACGGAAAAAGGTTTCCGGCACTTCAAAATCGGCATCCTTCTCCAGGGAATAGGCGATGGACTTGACCCCGTGCATGGTTCCTTCCGCAGCCGCTCCGAAGGTTCCCGAATATGCCACATCTCTCCCCAGATTATATCCCACATTCATACCGGAGAAAACCAGGTCGGGTTTTTCCGGGCACACACACTGGATGCCCACCTTGACACAGTCCGCCGGTGTTCCGTCCAGGCTATAGGCATGGACACCCTTAACGGGAAAATCCGGCTCCTTCTTTAAGGTCAGGTGACGGCCCACCGTCACCCTGTGGGACATGGCAGAGCATTCTGAAGAGGGGGCAACGACCCAGACCTCCCCGAAGTCCTTTGCCAGTTCGGCAAGTTTTATCATGTGCTTGCAATGTATTCCGTCATCATTGGTTACTAGTATTCTCATCTTAACCTCTCACTTATGTATTCTTTTCTTGTTTCTTAAACTTATTTTGCTCAGCTTTGCTGCTTAAGTGATTTATCAGGTGAAAGTAAGGCCTCGCTTTGCTCAGCTTTCCTTCCGATAAACCATATTATAACCTGAGTCATGAATTTCTTCAACCATGATTCCTGCCAGATTCCTGCCGGAAACCTTACCGAAACTTGACATACATCCCCTCTTATTGATAAAATTACTTATCTGTGCATACTATATATGGTAAAAGATTACAAATTCTTTATAGATAAGAGCGCAGAAAGTTTACTTGAGGATCTGTGATATGAGCTTTAGTCTGATGTTTTTTGTAAACAGCATACTGCTTGGTGTGGGCCTTGCCATGGATGCATTTACCGTGTCCCTGGCCAACGGTTTGAATGAACCCCGGATGAGGCGCAAAAAAATGTGCCTGATTGCAGCGGTCTTCGCGTTCTTTCAGGCACTGATGCCCATGACAGGCTGGGTCTGTGTTCATACCATTGTACAGGTTTTTCAGACATTTGAAATGTTTATCCCCTGGATCGCCCTCTTCCTGCTGGTCTACATCGGCAGCAAGATGATCCTGGAGGGGAAAAATGAAGATGCGGAAAAAGACGAAATCTCTCGTCTTGGCCGATCGGCACTTCTGATGCAGGGGATTGCCACATCCATCGATGCCCTGTCCGTGGGCTTTACCATAGCGGATTATAAAATGTTCATGGCCCTGGTCTGTTCCCTGATCATCGCCGCAGTGACCTTCGTCATCTGCATGGCCGGCCTGCATCTGGGAAAAAGATTCGGCACAAGATTTGCAGGCAAGGCTTCCATCCTTGGAGGTGTCATATTGATCGCTATCGGTCTGGAAATTTTTATCAGCGGAATGTTCTTCTGACGAAATTATTCAATCGAAGTCTCCTTCTGCTGAAAACACTTTACCCTTGAAAAGGATAGTCACAATCAAAGCTGAGGCAGTCACTGCATATACCCCTGCTCCTGCTCACATTCCAGAATCAGGTTCACATTATATACCTCCACGGCATTCAGACAGCTGTCATCAAAATCTGAGGGGGCATACCTGGGCTGATACCAGGGCTGGTTGTCAAAATATTTCTGCAGCTCCTGATCGTTAAACATCCTGCCATGCCGGGCAAAGATCTCATTGCGGGTGATTCGAAGGCCGGCCCGGTCCAGAAGCTTAAGCTCCTCGGAGGTATATCGGACACTGTCGGTGTAGGTTAGCTTATTCACCTTCTCGTATTTATTGGACTTTGTCTCCTCTCCCGGAACCAGGAATACATCCTCGCTGTTATCTTTACTCCCCTCTTCGCCAGCTTTCTCCTGACTGTTTTCGGAATAATCCTTATTCTCTTCTTCGGAAAGTTCTTCCTGACTGCTGCTGAAATGATTGCCGTTCTCGTCCCCGGAAAGCTCTCCCTGACTGCTGCCGGTAAGATCGCTGTCCTCTTCCCCGGAATCCCCATTCTGATCTTCCTCAGAGACTTCCTCCGATTCTTCCATGGAATCCTCATCTGACAAATCGGCTACATCCTGCCCGGAAGTCTGCTGCTCTATTCTGACCGTGGCCTCCTGGTAGCTGCCTTCCCTGTTATCAACTCTTCTCCGCTCCTGGGCTATGTACATATATCGGAAGCCGAATATGATCACCAGCAGGATAGCTATGATAACCACCACTGCTGCCAGCATCATCCTTCCTGTTTTTGTATCCCTTTTATATTGCATCCGTATTATACTTTCCTTCCTGCGGGTATAAAATATTGTAACTACTCAGACCCCATCTCGATTGCGCTTTGCTGTATGAGTAGTTGCAAAAAAATGTTTTTTGTCCTAATAACACTTTTTTCATCGTATTATTATATAGGATGATCCCTGATAAGACAAGTCTGCATGAGGAAAATTCATCAATATTTAATATATTTGCAATAAATATGAGGATTTGAAGTTATTGTATGGAATAGAAAACAATTTTTCTAATTATTTTTCTTGAAATGTAGGAGGAACAATTATATAATAGTACTACAAACTGAATGGCATCCATTCATCTAAACTATCTAAACTAAAGGAGGATTTTATAATGGCATATGTAATTTCTGACGAGTGTATCTGCTGTGGAACTTGTGAAGGTGAATGTCCTGCAGGCGCTATCTCCGAAGGCGATGGCAAGTTCGAAATCGATGCTGATTCCTGTATGGATTGTGGTGCATGCGCTGCTGCATGTCCTGCCGGAGCAATTGACCAGGCATAATCAGTTAACAGGTAACAGACTGATTTGAGTACATGAATGAAAGTGCCGCTGTAGATTCTACAGCGGCTTTTTTCTATGTTTATATCTTCCTCTTATTCTTCCGGAAGAAGCGGCTCTTTTTTCTTCCCCCTTCCTCCCTGGAAGCGGCCATCTCCTGCCTGGCCTTCTGGTGCATTCGAATGGCTTCATCAAGCTTCTGATAGTGTTCTTCTGCAAGCCTGGCCTGTTCGTTCATGGCGTCATCGATCGTCACTGACATCCTGCTGCAGATCTGTTCTCCCATGATCTCCCCCATCTCCTCAGCCTGACGGCGCAGTGCCTTGCTGACAATCCGGCCCATGACCGTCTCAAATTCCTGCATCTTTTCTTCATGATTGCGGATAGCTGGCCGCAGGACAGTCTGGTCCTTCTGGGCGGGAAATGAGAGAATCTTTTCCTTCCTGTTTTCTTCTGACGTATCATCCTCATGAGCATCCCCAGCTGATGTATCCGCCTCATGGGGGTCTGTGACGGGATTTTCCTGCTCAGACCTGTTACTCTCAAGCTCAGGCAGAACCTCCTTAACAGCTTTAAGCTGAAATCCCTTGTTTTTCAATTCCTTTATGCAGGACAGCAGCTCTATGTCCTTTTCCCGATAATAGCGATGTCCCTGCTCATTCCTGGGAATAGGCAGGGAAAGCTCCTCCTCCCAGTAGCGCAGCACATGATTCTCAACCTCCAGGAGCCTGGACGCTTCCGATATGGAATAGGTAACCTCCTTCATAGATATGATGTTCTCCTCTCATATTAGTTTAAAGATCTGTTCAGAAATGATTCTTATATCAGCATTATACCAAGCTGCCTGTCCCAATCTCAATTCAAATCGTTCTCTAATAAATTACATTTTCTTCTATGTAAAGCCTGAATGATACATTCATCGACCTTTTTCCCTCTTAACATAAGGAACGGGCAATACAGCTTCACTGCATTGCCCGTTCCTTATTGGCAAATTTGGTATATTGTCCGAGCCAGACAAGCTCGATGCTGCCTGTGGCACCATTCCTCTGTTTGGCGACGATCACCTCTGCCAGATTCTTCTTCTCCGTATCAGGGTTATAGTACTCATCCCGGTACAAAAACATGACCACATCCGCATCCTGCTCGATGGCACCGGATTCACGGAGATCTGAGAGCATGGGCTTGTGATCCTGCCTGGCCTCCACCGCCCGGGACAGCTGGGACAGGGCGATAATGGGAATATTCAGCTCCCTGGCCAGTACCTTAAGGGCCCTGGAAATTTCAGAAATCTCCTGCTGTCTGGATTCGTTGCGGCGGCCGCCGCTGCCGCTCATCAGCTGCAGGTAGTCAATCACTACCATATCAATATCATGGACCTGCTTATATCTGCGGCACTTGGACCGGATCTCCGCCAGGCTTGTGGCAGTATCATCAATGATCAGTTTGGAGTTACCAATCAGGGCAGCTCCCTCCAGCAGCTTCTCCCAGTCGGAATCGTGGAGATCGCCGGTGCGGATCTGCTGGGAATCCACCATGGATTCTGAAGCCATGAGACGGGTAACCAGCTGCTCCTTGGACATCTCCAGGCTGAACATGGCAACCGCATGGTTATCTTTAAATGCCGCATACTGGGCAATGTTTAAGACAAATGCCGTTTTTCCCATGGCAGGCCTGGCGGCCACAAGGATGAGCTCAGCAGGATGCAGTCCGGTGAGTATGTAATCAAGCTCCGTAAAGCCGGTAGCGATGCCGGTAACCCGGCCCCTGGTCTTAGCCGCCTCCTCAATGGCGTTAAGTGAATTCAGGACAATCTCCTGGATGGGGACAAAGTCCGACATCCGGTTCCGGTTCTGGAGAAGGCCGAATATATCGCGCTCTGTCTTCTCCAGGATGTCGGCTGTATCTTCCTTGCCCAGATAGCACTCATTCCCTATCTCCTCGGTCACCCGGATCAATGCCCGCAAGGTAGCCTTATCATGAACAATCCGGGCATATTCCCGAATGTTGGTGGAAGTCGATACCACATCAATGAGGTCCCGGAAAAAGTCCAGGCTGGTAAGGGCCTCCGGCACATCCTTCTCCTTGAGCTTATTCTGCAGGGTGACAAGGTCAACTGCCTTTCCCTCCCGGTATAGCTCCACCATTGCCTCAAAAAGGATTCCGTACTGCCTCTGGTAGAAGTCCTCTTTTACCAGCATATCCTCGGCCTCCACGATGGCATCCCGGTCCATCAGCATGGAGCCTAAGACCGACTTTTCCGCCTCCTCATTGTGGGGCTGTATTCGTTTGATAAAATTCTCATCTACTGCTGGCATAGGCTATCCTCTATTTTTCTGTTACCTTTACTTTAAGCTGGGCAGTAACCTTAGGATGAAGCTTAATCTTGACATCGTGGGTTCCCAGGGTCTTGATGGGCTCATCCACGGAAATCTTCTTCTTATCGATATCGTAACCCAGCTGATCTTTCACTGCTGTGGCAATCTCCTTGGTGGAGATGGTTCCGAAGGCCTTGCCGCCCTCTCCAACCTTCATCTGAAGGTCAATGCTTTTTTCCGCTATACTGGCAGCCAGATCCTTTGCCTGAGCCAGCTGCTCTGCCGCCAGCTTATCCTGGTTGGCCTTCTGAAGCTTTAAGTCATTGACATTCTTGCTGGTTGCCTCAACACCCAGCTTTTTGGGGATGATGTAATTGCTGGCATATCCATTATTCACTTCCACCATCTGGCCTTTTTTCCCGAGGGACTTTACGTCCTGGAGTAATATTACTTTCATCTGTCATAACCTCCTTATATATCTCCATCCTGCTTCATATTAAGAAGCAGGTTCTTAAGCTCCTGTCTGACTTCCTCCATGCTGCTGTTCTTCACCTGGGCTGCCGCCACGGTAAGGTGGCCTCCTCCTCCGAACTTCTCCATGATCACCTGTACATTCAGGTCATCGATGGACCGGGCACTGATATAGATCCAGTCCGTCAGCCTGGTAATCACAAAGCTGCCCCGGATTCCCTGAACATCCAGGAGGCTGTTGGCCGCCTTGGCCCCAATCACCGTGGCTCCGGGAATATCTGCGGCATCGAAGGTGGATATGGCGAATTCATCAAGATAAACCTCCGCGGCAGAGATGATCTCTGTCCGCATCCGGTAATCCTCCATATCCTCCCGGAACATCTTCCGGACCCTGGTCACATCGGCACCGGCTCTTCGCAGGTAGGCAGCCGCCTCAAAGGTCCTGACTCCCGCCTTGATTACAAAATTATCCGTATCGACCAGAATACCCGAATAGAGGGCATCCGCCTCGATAGGCTTAAGCCTGGGCTTATCCGGTATATATTGAAGAATCTCCGCCACCATCTCACAGGCAGAGGATGCATATGGCTCCACATAGGAAACCAGTGCGTTCTTGATGGTATCGTTGGTCTGTCTGTGATGGTCGAGAACCACGATGGTCTTCTCCAGTCTCACCAGGTCAGGGCACTCTGTCATCGCCGGCCGGTTCACATCAACCATGACCAGCATGGAATTCCTGTCCCTGAGGTTCAGTGCCTGGTCTCCGGAGATAAAGATATCCTCGTCACCCTCCCTGCGGTCCTTACGGATCACAGATACAATGGGCTCTATGGCCGGGGAATCTTCATCCATAACGATATATACCCTCTTATTAAATGTCTTGGCCAGCCGATAAATCCCCAGGGCAGACCCGATACAGTCGGCATCGGGAATCTTGTGGCCCATGATGAAGATGGTATCATGGGTGAGCATGAGCTCTCTTAAGGCATGAGCCTTCACCCTGGCCTTCACCCGGGTACTCTTTTCCACCCTGGCAGTCTTGCCGCCATAGTAGGATATGGTATCCCCATCCCGGACAACTGCCTGGTCACCGCCCCGTCCCAATGCCAGATCCATGGCAATCCGGGCGCTCTCATAGGTCTCCAGGTATCCAGGTGCATTGACACCCACACTGATACTGAGAGTCACGGAGAGGTCGTTGCCGATGTTGATGGTTCTCACCTCGTCAAGCAGGGAGAACCTGGACTCAATCAGCAGCTCCAGATTCTTCTCCTCAAAGACAAAGATGAATTTATCCTTTTCAAACTTCTTGATGATGGCATTCAGGTCATGCATATACTTGACAACCTTGCGCTCCACCAGAGCCAGAAGCAGAGACTGCCGGACTTCCTCCATGCTCTCCAGAACTTCTTCATAATTGTCAATATAGATAAGGCCTGCCACAAGATTCTTGCCCTTGTAGGCCTCCCGGTAGTCAATCAGCTGGGTCTCATCAAAGAAATAGAACTCCATCAGATATTCCGGCAGCTCAGCCGCCGCCTGTTCTCCCAGAAGCTCTGCTGCCGCCACCTGCCGGCACTTGACACAGTACTTTCTCTCCCCGAAATGTACATGAATCTCCTTGCGGATTCCCTGCTGTGGGAAGACCTTCTTATAAAGCCCCTCAAATATCTGGGAGATGTTTGTCCGGATCTCCCTGCTCCCCATCAGGTCCTTAAAGCTCTCATTAAACCAGACCAGGTCTCCGGACCGGTTGGTCTGTACATAGGGCAGGGGGAGGGCAGACAGCGCCCGAAGCACTGCCGGATCATCCTTGCTGGTCTCCGGCACTACGGGAGGAGCTTTCTTCAGGGAAATATCTCTCCTGCTTAAGTTAAACAGCTCCCATATCAGGAGCAATCCTGCCAGGACAAGAAGAACGATGCCATATACCGGCTCCCCGTCCACCAGGAGCACCCCCAGGGCCGCCAGGCAGAGGATGGTAATCACATTGATCCAGACATTCAGATGCTGATGCCTTGTATACTTTTTATTCTGTTCCATATTGATACCCTGTAAAATCTGTTAATCAGTTTTAACCGGACCAGCCCAAGATCATGATAGGGAAAAGCCCGTCGTAAAATTATATCATTTCCGGCTGTTAATTTCAATTATTTCTGATAGCTTGAATAAATAATTTCAATATAGTATAATGAAGCGTGATTACTGAAATTAGGAGGTTGCCATGAGTGAGATAATAGACATGGTAAAACAGCTTAAAAGGCTTTCGGGCATTCTGATGCATCCAACCTCCCTGCCGGGAGATTTCGGCATAGGGGATCTGGGACCCGCAGCCTATGAATTTGCAGATTTCCTGAAGGCGTCCGGCCAGCATCTGTGGCAGACCCTGCCTTTAGGTCCTACCGGTGATACAGACTGTCCATATCAATGTTATTCTTCCTTTGCAGGCCAGCCCCTGCTGATCAGTCCCGAACTATTGATAAAGGACGGGCTTCTGGCCGAAGAGGACATTGCTGACCGGCCGGCATTTCCTGAGGACCATGTGGACTATGAGTTGGTAAGAGACTACAAGAGCAAGCTGTTTACCGCGGCATACAGAACATTTTCCAGCCTGGATCCGGATGCAGAACTGATTGCGGAGTTTGAGAATTTCTGCAGCAAGACCCCCTGGCTTGATGATTATGCCATGTTTATGGCTATCAGGAAGAGCAGAGGCACCCACTGGTTAGAGTGGGATAAAAAGTACCGCAAGCCCACCAGGTCTCAGAAGACGGTGATTGCCAGGGAGCTTTCCGGCGAGATCCGCTATGAGTGCTTTCTTCAGTGGCTTTTTTTCAGACAGTGGATGGCTCTCAAGGCCTATGCCAACGAGAATGGCATCCTGCTGATTGGCGATATTCCGATCTTTGTCTCCGGTGACAGTGCGGATGTCTGGTCCGCACCCAGGATGTTCCAGCTGGATAAGGACGGCTTCCCCACCGTGGTTGCCGGTGTACCGCCTGACTATTTTTCTGCCACAGG
>JAFUDC010000002.1 GCA_017459345.1 Eubacterium sp. | reverse complement strand
GGACTCCGACTGGTGTTGCGAGGACTACTCGTATACCCCGATATAACTTCTGGGGTTGAAGAATGCTTTCTCGTTGATCTTATATATGATCCGCTCCGTGTCAAAGGAGTCCGGGATATGTCCTCTGAAGAGGCTGTTGCGGAAGGGAATCTCCTGATAGAAGATGCTTTCCGAATCCCTCTTCCCGTTATCCCCTAAGACGTAGCGAATCCTCTCGATATCCCCATCAAACCACTTCTCAAGCAGGGGGATGATCTGCTCCCGGAAGGTTCTTCCCAAGGAAACCATGGGATCTTTGTCCGGGGAGGCCAGGAAGAAGCCTTCGCCCAGCTGATAATCCGCTCCCAGAAAATAGGATACTCTCAGGTTGATTGCTTCCATCAGCCGCTCCAGAGTGATTCCTTCCACCCGCATGCTTCTGAGCACGCTGGCGTCCGGATTCACATGTTTTATGAAGAAGTCCTGCTGGATGGCTCCCAGGATAGTCTCCTCGCAGACCACGGAATCGCAGGTAGCCACGATAAAGAGGTTGGAGGGCAGCTTGAAGGTTTCCCTGGACCTTGGCAGGGTGATGGTTGTCTGGCTGCTGGTTCCCTCCCGCCTGTTCTCTCTTAAGAGGACGGCGGTCTCCCCGAAAAGACGGGTCCAGTCAAGGTCCACATCCTCCATCATCACCACATACCGTCCCTCGGCACAGCGGTTGGCGAACTCCTTGAATATACCGTCTCTGACATATGGGCCTTCTCTGTATTCGATCCAGCCGTCATAGCCATCTCCCAGCAGGTCCGGATAGGAGACCTGCATGATCCTTCCCTCTTCCACATAGTTCATGTAGTGGTCAAGGACCTCCGGTACCGGCTCGATCGCCACCATGTCATGCTCTTTACCCTCGATGATACCCACGGCTGTCAGGATGGCCTCATGGAACTTGCCGGTCTTGACCGGCCCCTTGATCAGGGTGTTCTTGGGATAAAGGCGGAAGCCCTGCTCGCTCCGGTCGGGATGGGTGCTGACCGGGACCTTCTCCTCCATGGGCATCCCCCAGCCGGGCATTGGCATGGCGGGGGCACCGGCCATCGGCTGGCCGGCTGGTCTTCCTCCAGCTCCCATGGAAGCTGCCTGGGCTCCCTGGCTGCCTGCTCCTGCGCTGATTGCTCCTGGTCCAGTTGCTCCAGCTCCGACTGCTCCGGCTCCAGACGCTCCAGTCCCAGACTGGCCGCCCAGGGCTGTCCTTCCGGAGATTCTGACTGAACCGGAGAACTCGGATTCCAGGTCATCAGATCCCGGACCATGAACTCTGCGGCCGGAGAAACCTACGCCGCTTCCGGATCCCCTGCTTCCTGCGTTATCATTTCCTAAGTTATCGCCCATAGCAGCCGCCTCTGCTGAAACTCCTGAACCTGCATAGCCAGACATTTCTTCCGGCGTGCCGGCTGCTCCTGCGTACTGGGAATCCGGGTAGGCCTGGTTAGTCAGTGTTCCCGGAGCCAACTGCCCGTAACCCTGGATGGTCCTGGTCACAAAGTCTGTGGTGGAGGAGCTGGTCCCCTCCTTGTAGATTACCTGGGGCCCCGGCACATCCGCTGCCTGCCGGTAGACCAGTTTGGAGCCCAGGGCCGCTGCCAGCGGGTCCTCTGCCCCGGCTCCTCCGTCCGCCGGATAATAATTCTGGCAGATGTCTGTATAGTAGGAGGCAAATATCTCCATGGAGGGTGACATGGTTCCTATGATATCCTCTTCCTTCATGGTGATAAATGTCTCATATGGGTAGAGTACGGATGCCTTGATCTTCAAGCTTTCCGTATCCAGGTCATGGTTTTCCGGATTGCAGGTCTCCACCTTAAAGGCCGCCGTGGTCATCAGGGTGAGCATATTACATTTATCCTGTATGCGGAGCATGACCTCCTCATCCTGACAGTAGGGCAGATTGAGGCTGATCTCGATGTGGACGGCGTCCCCCTCCGGCACCGTCACAAAGGATATACACGCCCCATTTGCCGCATAATCCTGCATGTAGAGCTGATCGTAGAATATATAAGGAATCTTGCGGTCCGCTTCCAGGAACCAATCTGCCTTATGGGCATAGCTGAAGTTGGGGTATTCCTTAATCAGAGCTTCACTGATCATGTGGAAGGTGGCCACTGCATCCTCCCCCGCCGCCCGAAGCTCAATCGCTGCCTCGGACCGGTCTTCGGGATCAACGCCCATCCCTCCCTTCCGGGTCAGGAAATCAGCCAGACGGACGAACCCATTGGCGGCATTCAGTTCCACATAGGACTCATCCACCAGGTGGGCGTACTCATGCTGGATAAAATTATAGATCTCATTCAAGGTCTTATAGCCGAAAATAGTATAGACATAGGCATTGTAATCCAGGTCCTTGGGGTCCGGACGCTCCCGGTCATCCTCGAATTCCCCGGGAAATGCAACCCGGTAATACTTATAGATATCCCTGAGATAGTTATAGTGGTGTCCCCGCTCGTCCGCATTACAAATCACGGAGATGGTATTGGAATCGATATCCTGGCCGAATACCTTCTGGGCCTTGGTCTGCACCTCGTACTGCATCAGCAGGATATCATCCGGGGAGATCCCGGGGAACTGATAATACTTCTCATAGAGGAGCACGGCCGCCGCAATCCACACCGAATCCTCCTGGCTGTAGCGGGTCTGCAGGCTCCGGTCCACATCACTGACCAGGGCATAGTAGGCCTGCTCCAGCTCCGGCCACAGGCCGCCGATGGCTTCGGTAAGCTCCGGCTGCATCTTAAGCTCCAAGGCGCCGGCCTCCGCACTGTTCTTCCCCCAGAAGCACAGGTACCACCAGTACTCATTCCCTTCATAATCAACCTCAGGCTCTAAGCTGTTGGCCTCAGCCAGGACCTTTCCCATCTGGTTAACCCTGGCCAGAACCTCCTCCTGGCTGATCTGATGAGAAAATGCAAGCTGCTTTACATTTGCCAGGTGATTATAGGAGCTGTAAATCTCCTTTAAGAGGGACAAATCATCCTGGTCAAACTGGCCGGAATTGAGGATATTGGTCCATTGCTCAGCCGTGTACTGACTCCGGGTCTTATAGTCGGCATCATATTCAAAATCTTTTTGTTTTTGTTTATCAGTGATCATATAATTCTCCTATATGAATGATAGTTTATTTGTGACAAAATCGTCCGGATGTTCGATTCCGTATCCGTTCCTGCTTACGCAATCACGGACGTAATCGGCTCCTCTAATAAGACAAGTTATTATCTGACCGCTATCTTTTTCTGTCTGATCACATACACTCGCAGCTTTATCATATCAAACAGATTCCTCTTCAAGACGGTTTATTTTCAGATACACTGTGTCAATTCGATTATGGTCAATCTTGCGGATGGAGTAGAGATAGTCGCCCTCCCGGACGGTCTCCCCCTCCTGGGGCAGGTGCTCTAAGAGCTCGATCATGTGTCCGCCGATGGAGTCATAATCCTCCGATTCAATATCTGTGCCCAGGGCATCATTCAGGTCGTCAAGCTTGACACTGCCCTCAATTTCGTACTCATTTTCACCGATACAGCGGATGGCCTCCGCCTCATCCTCATCGAATTCATCCCGGATATCCCCGACTATTTCCTCAATCAGGTCCTCCAGGGTGACCAGACCGGCTGTGCTGCCGTACTCATCAAGGACGATGGCAAAGCTCACGGACTTGCTGCGCATTTCCTCCATCAGGACGGAGGTCTTCTGGAATTCGTATGTAAAAAATGGCTTTCTGAGCAGCTTGCGCAGATCAAACTCCTGGTTCGGGTGGGCCACCCGGTCGAAAAAAAGATCCTTCAGATAGAGGATACCCACCACGTGATCCTTGGAATCCACATAGACCGGCAGCCTGGAGTACTGGTCTGTCAGGAAAATCTCCACCAGCTCATCGTAATCCATGTCGATGGAGGCAAATGCCATATCAATCCGGGGCAGCATGATATCCTTTGCCACCGAATCGCCAAAGTCGAAGACGTTGTTGATGATCTCCTTCTCCTCCTCCTCAATTACGCCATCCTCCTGGCTCACATCCACGATAGTCCTGAGCTCCATCTCAGTCATGAGCTGGGTCTGATTCATATCAACGCCGAAAAGGCCGCAGACCATCTTGCTGATGGAGTTTACGATAAATATAACCGGTGTGAGAATCTGGGTCAGCACATAGATCGGTCCGGAATAAAAGAGGGACATCTTCTCGCTCAGCTTGGTTGCCATGTTCTTGGGCGTGATCTCCCCGAATATCAAAATCAGAAATGTCAGGATTCCGGTTGCCGCTCCGATAAATGTGCTGGATCTTCCGCCTAATCCCGAGGAAGCGGCGATATTTATGGCCAGAGTAGTTGTCAGGGATGACGCCGACAGATTCACGATATTATTGCCGATCAGGATGGCACTGAGCATCTTATCCGGCTTATCAAGCAGCCTGAGCACCCTGGCGGCTCTCTTATTGCCCTCCTCAGACAAAGCCCGCAGGCGGTGCCTGTTTGCCGTGGTCAGTGCTGTCTCCGCCGAGGAAAAGAGGGCAGAGAGAATCAGCAATATGATTAATGCTATAATCTGTCGTATGGATCCGGGGTCCAAATCATCATCTCCTTTTTGATATTGGTTGTAATATATTTTTTCGGACTTTGGCCGCAAATAAATTAACCTGGGTTATTCATAGATTTTAATATTTTTTATCTTGAGCTTTGGCCGCAAATAAGCTATCTTGGTTTGTTCACAGACTGTAATATTTTTATCTTGGGCTTTGCCCGCAAATAAGCTTACTTGGTTTGTTCACAGATTTAATTATAAATTGTTGCCCATGACCTGTCAATCTGGGATTGAAAGTACATTGTTAATTGCGAATTGAATTAAACATTCCATTAACCTGGAGCCATGTGGAATTCAGTTTTACAATTTCACGGCAAATCCTTTTTGTTGTTGCTTTCCTGGAATACTAGGTTGATATAATTATCCTTTTGCAGGTTTTGTATCCACTTATTTTAAGTGAAAAGAGTTGGTCTGGAGTAAAAGTAGATATATATTCCATAATAAACAGTTAATTATCCACTTATGAAGATAAAAAAAGTAAATATGCTAATTATTATCAACTACAAAATGTTAAAGCAGGGTATTTGTGGTCTATATTTCATATATTAGGTGGATAAATAGGATGGAAATGATGATAATTATCAAGAAACTACGATAATTCTAGTCTGAAACTGAGATTGTATCTCCCAGAACTCCTTACTTACCTTTACTAATCAGTGCTCATATTTCCTGCCCTTCCCCTATATATTATAAAAAAGAACTGTCATCTTTATAATGTTCCTTCCCGAAGGATTATATTAGAATATGCATAGTAGACTCTTCCAGAAGTTTTTATATTTGAACGCGCATTGTTGGTTCTTCTCGAAGCTTTTACATTAGAATGTGCATTGTTGGTTCTTCTCGAAGCTTTTACATTTGAACGCGCATTGTTGGTTCTTCTCGAAGCTTTTACATTAGAACGTGCATTGTTGGTTCTCCACGAAGTCTTTATAAAGATGACTCAAGGACATATTATGGCTGTTAACATTTATATTGATCAGGGACATAATCCCGCCGGTGTCAATGCCGGGGCGGAGGGTTTCGGCGTCAGGGAGCAGGATATCACCTACCAGGTTGGCCGTTTCCTTTATGATATCCTGTCCCAGGATGAGCGCTTTGCCGCCCGCCTGTCCAGGCCGACGCCAGACACCTCCCTGGGTTATAACAACACCAGCAGCCTTAGGGAGCGTGTGACCCAGGCAAATGACTGGCCTGCGGATTATTTTATCAGCATCCATGCCAATGCCAGCACCAATCCGGAGTATAACGGGACAGAGGTTTATACCGTGGCAAGCTATACTCCGGCCTGGTATCTGGCCATGGAGGTTCTCCCTGAGATTGTGCGGCGGACCGGAACCAAATACAATGGTGTATTTTTGAATCCCGGCCTTTACGTGCTTCGCAATACCACCATGCCTGCAATCCTGGTGGAGCTTGGCTACATCACCAACTATGAGGATAACCAGCGGATGGTGAATAACGGTTATCAGTTCGCTTACGGGATATATGTGGGATTGCTGAATTATCTGGGATTGAGTCAGATATTATGAGCAGCTCTGTTTCTTCTTGACAGATTATATTCATTTTTATTGCTTATTGACCAGGTTGACATCAGTTATTTCATCTCTATTAATCCACGTGGATTGATCAGCCCCCAGCCCTGCCGGTTTCTGGGCTGGCCCAGATCAATGCTGGTCTCCATGAGACGGATCTTGAGATCCAGATTGCTGAGTCCGGGCCTGGCCTGGAGGGCCAGGCCCAGGATACCGGATACGATGGGTGCCGCCATGGATGTTCCTGACCTTTTCGTATAGGCACCGGGCCTGTTGCTGCAGCTCAGGATTCCGGCGGCCGGAGCCACTACGTCAGGCTTACATACGCAGGTCACAGGCACAGGGCCGCAGCCGGAGTAGCCTTTCTTCCTGTGTCTTCTGCCGGAGATTTGCTCTTCCAAGGCTCCTACCGTGATCACTTTCCGGCTGATGCCGGGATTGGTAATGGTATAGGGTCCGGGGCCTTCATTCCCTGCCGCGACAACCACCACCAGCCCCTGATCCCAGAGCTGCTCAACCTTTTTGACAAGCTGCCTCTGCCGGGGATCCAGCGGCCCCTGGATGGGCATTCCCACAGAGATATTGACAATTCGCACATTATAGCTTCGCCAGTGGTTAAGAAGCCAGTCTATGGCCTCGATCATGACATCCAGCTTCCCGTTTCCCCGCTTATCAAGAACCTTGAGGCTCAGAATGCGAGACTCTGGTGCCACACCCGGAAAAACGGCCCGGGCTCTCTGACCGGGGTCTGCAGAACTGCCGGGAAAACCGTCCCAGGCCCTCTGACCGGGGCCTGCCAAACTTCCTGGGAAGCCGGGCTGGCTGTCCCAGCCCGCTATAATCCCGCTGACATGGGTTCCATGACCATTATCATCATATGGTTTACTGTGATTTCCATTAACAAAATCATAAAAGCCCTCAATCCGGTTTTTCGGGTACATGAAGGCTCTGTGAGGAAAGATTCCTGTATCCAAAACAGCCGTGGTAATTCCCTGACCGGTTATACCACGGCTGTATATCTGTTCTAAATTCCATGCATACATGTTATCAGATTCTCTTGCTGCTTATTCTTTATCATTATATGATGTCTGACAGACTGGGTTCATATTCTATTTTTCATCTCCTGCACCAAGAATTGCATCTGCCATCTTAAGGGCCCGCAGATTCATCTTGACATGATGAACCCGGAAGATGGATGCTCCGGCCATCCTGCCCATCACCGTAGTTGCCAGGGTTCCCTCCTCCCGCTCATTAACCGGCAGGTCCAAAGCGTATCCGATCATGGATTTTCTTGATGTACCCAGCAGGAAGGGAAGCTTCCATTGCTGCATCAGGGACAGGTTTTTCATGGTCAGAAGATTCTGTTTGTAGCTTTTTCCGAATCCGATACCCGGATCCAGAATTATCTGCTCATCCTTAATCTGATGGTTTCGGGCAATTTCCAGGATTTTATCAATATCTGCACGAAAACCGGTCATAAAGTCAGGATAATCAGAGTAGTCAGCCCTCTCCCGGTTATGCATAAGACAGCAGGCCACCCCTGTCCGGGCAATCAGGTCTGCCATCTCTCCCTGATCTTTGCGAAGCCCCCATATATCATTAATCATATCCGCCCCGGCAGCAATGCCGGCGGCAGCTACATTACATTTGTAGGTGTCCAGAGAAACGGGTATATCGAAGTTAGCTTTGATCAGTTCAATAACCGGGGCCACTCTCCCAATCTCCTCCTCCTCGGAAATCTCTGTATATCCGGGTCTGGTTGATTCGCCTCCCACATCGATGATGGCTGCCCCATCCTCAATCATGGTCTCCGCCTGCCTGAGGGCATCATCCCTCCCGGAAAACCTGCCTCCATCAGAGAAGGAATCAGGGGTGACATTAAGAATTCCCATGATATAGCTCTTATTTTCAAGGTCAAATGTTTTATTGCCGATAATCATAAATGTACTCCTTTTTCATTATTACTTAATAGATATTAAGCTGTATCAGCCATGATGTTCCCAAAAGTTTCCTATCGTATGGTTTACTCAAATTATATTGTTATGTTTATTGTTTCCCTCTAATCAGCCCCCTCACTTCCCCGATAAAGTACAGGGATCCAAAGGCACAGATTACCTCATCTGCAGCCTTATCCAGGCTCTTATCCAAGGCTTCTTTCACGGTCCGGAAGCTTTCCGCCGGACACCCCCTCCTGCAGATTTCGTCAGCCAGTACATTTGCCGGAAGAGCCCGGGGACTGTTGGGAGTAACCGTATAAAACTGTTTTGCCAGGGGAATCATCTGGTCAAGCATGGCCGGATAATCCTTATCCTTAAGCACCCCTGTAATAAATGTCAGTTTTCTCCCGGGAAAGAGGTCTATAAGGCTCCGGGCCAGGGACTCCACTCCTCCCGGATTGTGGGCTCCGTCTATGAGCAGGAGAGGTTCTTTATGAACAACTTCCAGCCGTCCCTTCCAGCTTGTCCGGGCCAGCCCTTTCTTTAGTGTATCCTCTGATATATCAAGCCCCTCAGCCCGCAGGGCGTCCACAGCCATGATGGCAAGGGAGGCATTATATATCTGGTGCCGGCCCAGCAGATGGATCTCATAGACATTTTCCCGGGAATTATAATCGAATCTGAAAATCTGCTTTTTGATATCTGATTCCACGGGGATTATTTGATTAATATCAAGGCAGGCAAGCTCCGCTCCCATCTCATTACATTTTCTCTGAATAACCTGACAAACAGAGGCTTGCTGTGGATAGCAGACCACTCTGGCCCCCTTCTTGATAATACCCGCCTTCTCAGCGGCAATCTCCTCCAGGGTATCGCCAAGATAATCCATGTGATCATAGCTGATGGAAGTGATGACCGTGACCAGAGCCTGCCTGATAATATTGGTGGCATCCAGTCTGCCCCCCAGCCCCGTCTCCAGCACCACAATATCACAGCCCATGGATTTAAAATACAGAAAGGCAACCGCAGTCTGCAGCTCAAATGGCGTGGGAAAGAGTTCTTTACCCTTCAGGACTTCTGCAGCCTCCCTGACCCGGGCTGTCAGGTCAATCAGCCACTGCCGGTCAATATCCTCGTGATTTACCTGAATCTTCTCGGAGAAATGTTCTATGTAAGGAGAGGTAAAAAGACCTGTCCGATATCCTGCTGCCCTAAGTACACTTTCAAGATAAGCAGCCGTAGAACCCTTGCCGTTTGTGCCGGCGATATGGATATATCTCATGCCCTCCTGGGGATTCCCCAGCTGACCCAGCAGCTCAGTGATCACCGTCAGGCCGGGCCGGATAATTGAGTTTTTCTGTTCATTTAAGTAGTCTACTGACTGGTCATAGTTCATGGGTGGTTCTCCTTAATCATTATTACTTTGGCTGCTTTCCTTTGCGCACAGCACGCAATGCTCCACTGGAGCATTGTTTTGCACGCTTAGACATCTGGGATGAGCCGCAGGCTTCATCAGAGGGCAGATTGAGACTCGCCCTGATGGAAATTAACTCTTTCTCTCCCCTGAATAGGAGGGAGCCTCATTCTAAGACTTCTATCTGAATAATATAGCACAAATCGCTGTTAAGGTACAATATGATGAACATGTGAAACATGTTTTACGGAAAAAATAGTATTTTATAGATTATTTTCCGCAAATAATTGGTATAGACTTTATATTAGCAGGTTTCTACCCACAGTTTTTTCAGCATTTCATGTGTTACTCTGTTTATAGAAAAAAACTGTGGGTAGATTATTTAAAATAGGTGTTCCATACCCAATTCTATAGGAAAAAACAGCCAAAAACCGAAAAAGTTACTTCATATATGATTTCATAGATATGAAATGCCCACTCAGTTCTCTTCAGGCCCTGCAGTAAACTGCTTGTCGAATGCAGGGTTAAAATAATAGAAGTTCTTTGCATCAAGGTTCGCTTTAGTCATCTCCAGGGCCTCGCCAAATCTCTGGAAGTGCACCAGCTCTCTGGTTCGGAGGAATTTCAATGGTGCCCGGACTTCCGGGTCATCGATCATCCGCAGCAGGTTGTCATAGACGGTCCGGGCTTTCTGCTCCGCTGCCAGGTTCTCGATGAGATCGGTGATGGGGTCTCCCTTGGACTGGAATTCCAGAGAAGTAAATGGCACTGCCGCCGCAGCCTGGGGCCATATTCCGGTGGTGTGGTCGATATAATAGGCATCAAATCCGGCTGTTTTTGCTTCCTCAATGCTCAGGTCTTTGGTCAGCTGATAGACCATGGCGCAGATGATCTCCATGTGAGCCAGTTCCTCAGTGCCGATGTCTGTCAGCAGACCGGCGATCTTCTTATCAGAAAAGGTATATCTCTGAGCCAGGTAGCGCATGGAAGCCGAAAGTTCCCCATCCGGGCCGCCGTACTGGCTGATAATCAGCTGAGCAGTCTTAGGGCAGGTTTTGCTTATCTTTACCGGATACTGCAGTCTTTTTTCATAGATCCACATATTCACACGCTCCTTTCCCGCCATTTTTTTTACTGGATAACGAACTGTTATCCGTCCTGTTTCCTTCCCCGAATAACGTACTGTTATTCCCGCTGCATCCTTCCCAGGGAGCCGGACCGGATGTCCAGCACCAGTTTAGATGCTTCTCTTCCTCACACAGACCTGCCATGCAATCCGGTGTCAGCGGATAGTACTTCACTGCAAATCCCGTAAGCAGGTTTCTCCGCTTCAGGGCATATTCTCTAAAAAGCTTCAGGCCATCTTTGTTCTCCGGATGGGTATCCAGAAAAAGGCGCAGATCATCCAGAACAAAGCTGATCTGCTGAATCTGCTCAAGCATGGCACTCTCCTGGGTCGGATTGTCCTCACAGCAGCTTCCTTTTGCAGTCCCCTTTTCTTCCGTCACATAAAATGGCTTATTCAATTCAGGAAATATGGTTCCCAGCAGCAGAGCCTGTTTTTCATCATAAGTCTTCCCCCAGCGTTGAACCGGGACATAGGCCATTGCCAAATGCTCATGTTCCGCCATAATATATTCTCCTTTCGTGTAAAACAATTATAGTAGGTGATTGCGAAAACTCGTGTCTGACTAGAAAAATGATTCCTAAAGTTGCACGCCCCTGGACATTTTCGAGCCTTGACAGAGTTTCGCAATCACCTGAGATAAAGTAACAGGGTTTCATCATTAGTATTCTCGTACAGATCGGAAATATTGCAGGGAAGATTATCCTTTTGATGAGTCGTTGTATTTTGATTTACGGTTAATTAAATGTATATTGATGAATTTATGGTATTCGAAGAGTTTATTTGCTTTGATAGAGTAAAATGCAAAAGAATATACTATAAATAGATGTGAATGATAACGAAACCCCTCCTGATGCTTATAATTATCTTACTATGCATAAGATCTCATATAAACATCAGAAGGGGGTAGATTAATAATCTGTAATATCTTTGAGCTGTTACCCAAAATTATATGTTTAAACTAATTAACTCTAAGCGGCCTGCAAGTAATAGTTTAATATAATCTGATTTACAGATTTGCGTTCTTCTTGAATTCTTCGAGGGCTTTCTCCATCATATCATTGATGCCTTCTCCCTCACGGACTGTGACAAGCTTCACATTGTGCTGCTTCAGGTAAATATAGAAGGCAATGATAAAGTTGTAATCGGAAGCAACGGCTCCCATATAAGTTACAACAAGTGTGTCAACCTTACCTTCATTGATATCCACAAGGAGCTCCTCCAGCTTGGGGCGAACATAAGCACCTTTCATACAATCGCTCTGAACCATCTTATTATCGGTATCGATATACTGATAGTATCTGTGGCCCATGCCGAACAATTCGATGGCTTTATCCTTGCACATGGTAACTGCGGATAAAATCAGATGTTCTCCGGACTGATTTATATCCTGGCTCCTGGTGTCTGATCTGTGATACTGATAGATTGCTATATTCATAGATATCCTCCTATAAGTATGATAGTTTATTTGTGATAAAATCGTCCGGATGCTCGCTTTCGTAGCCGTGCCGCTTTGCTTGCACGGACGAAATCGGCTCCTCTAAAAGCAATAGCTTTTTCTGGCTAATCATTTCTATTATACACAAACTCCCCGGTTCGCAATTGGAATATATGGGCAGTCTGATACCATTTTCCGGGACTCTATCCAGCCTTTCTACAAACGTTGCAATTCATAATCCGGTCCCTAACCGCATAGATTGTAGAAACAACCCTTTCGGAGGTTATCTTTGAGAGATTATATCGAGGAGCGTGTTATGGAAATTGCATCCTACCTGATAGAGAATAAGGCGACCGTCCGGTCTGCTGCCCGCCAGTTTGGAGTCAGCAAATCAACTGTACATAAGGATCTGACCGAGCGTCTCCCCCAGATTAATCATTATCTTGCCGATGAAGCCAGAGATATTCTGCAGTTTAACAAACAGGAGCGCCATCTCCGTGGTGGACAGGCGACAAGGGAGAAATATCTGCAGCAGGCCGCACATTTACACTTGTAATTTCTCAGTCTGCAATAATAACAGGAGGCGTTGCAGTCATACCGCTCTCACCCATTCTTAACTGAATGGGCATATCGTAACTGCAATGCCTCCCGTATCATACAATCAATATAATCTCTTCTTTCCTGACGTCCTGGACACATCCCCTGTTCCTGGATCACATCACAGACACATTCCCTGTCTCTGGATCATATCACAAACGCGATCCCGGTCCACGTACTCACATCATCGACGCATTCATTCTCGCCAGGATCAGATAGATGACAATCACAAATACAACCAGTAATACGATCACAACCGTGACTTTTTTCCATTTCTTCTGGTTAATGCCCTGAATGACAAAGAAGAGGCCGAACACCAGGACTGCCAGCACAAAAATGGTCATTAATATTGTAAAACCCATCTCTCATACTCTCCTCTAATAGCGCAAGTTATTTTCTGACATTAATTGTCGGATGCCTGCTTATTTTCTCCTCAGTACAATTTTCATGCCTCGTCAATCGCCTTGCCGATATCATGGCGCATATATTTGTTCTCAAAGGTTACCCACTCGGTCGCCGCGTAGGCGTTCTTCCTGGCTTCCTTGAGGTCGCTGCCCTTGGCAGTAATGCCAAGAACCCGGCCGCCGTTGGTCACGATGCCCTCATCGGTGCGTTTGGAACCTGCGTGGAAGCAGTAGTAGCCGTCCTTGTCCTTGAAATTCTCCAAGCCCTCAATCAGAAAGCCCTTCTTGTAGGATACCGGGTATCCGTCGGATGCCAGGACAACGCATACTGCCGCATTATCCTCAAACTGCAGGTCAATCTGGTCCAGCCTGCCGTCGATGCAGGCTTCCATCACGTCGATGATATCATTCTTCATCCTGGGCAGAACAACCTGGGCTTCGGGGTCGCCGAAACGGGCGTTGTACTCAAGAACCTTGGGGCCGTCCTCGGTGATCATCAAACCGGTAAAGAGGATACCCACAAATGGCCGTCCTTCCGCTGCCATGGCGTCCATGGTTGGCTGGTAAATGTATTTTTCGCAGAAGTCTTCCACCTCTTTCGTGTAGAAGGGGCTGGGAGAAAATGTACCCATGCCGCCGGTGTTGAGTCCCTGGTCGCCGTCCTTGGCCCTCTTGTGGTCCTGAGCGCTGGTCATACATTTGATCGTCTTTCCATCGCAGAATGCCAGAACAGAAGCCTCCCGGCCGGTCATGAACTCTTCGATGACCATCTTGTTGCCGGCGTCGCCGAATTTCTTCTCTTCCATGATGGTCTTAACGCCCTCTCTGGCCTCCTCAAGGGTATTGCAGATCAGCACCCCCTTGCCCAGAGCCAGTCCGTCGGCCTTTAATACAATGGGGAACCTGGCAGTCTCAAGGTAGGCAAGAGCCGCATCCTTGTCGGTAAAGTTCTCATAAGCCGCTGTGGGGATATGGTATTTCTTCATGAGATCCTTGGAAAATGCCTTGGAGCCTTCGATGATGGCTGCATTCTTCCGCGGTCCGAATACCCGAAGTCCCTCTGCCTCGAAGGCATCCACCACGCCGCCTACCAGGGGGTCATCCATGCCGATGATGGTGAGGTCGATTGATTTTTCCTTGGCAAAGGCAACCAGCTTGTCAAATTCCATGGCGCCGATATTCACGCACTCTGCGTACTCCTCGATTCCTGCGTTGCCGGGGGCACAGTAGATCTTATCCACCTTGTCACTCTTTGCAACGGACCAGGCGATTGCATGCTCTCTTCCGCCGCTGCCTACGATTAAAACCTTCATCTTGTCTCCTCTCTAATACAATAATTAAATCTACTGCTTCAGCTTATTCTACGGTCGCAGTGTATTTGGCTGTTTCAGCTTATTCTACGGTCGCAGTGTATTTGGCTGTTTCAGCTTATTCTACGGCCGCAGTGTATTTGGCTGCTTTAGCTTACTCATCAATCAGTACATTTCTTCCATCAACGTGAACTTTTCCGTTGGCAATCAGGTCAATGGTCCTGGGCAGCAGAAACCACTCTGCCTGCTCCATAATCCTGCGCTGCAGGACTTCCGGGGTATCTCCCTGCTCAACTGCCACAGCCTTCTGCATGATGATCGGGCCGGTATCCGTCCCCTCATCCACAAAATGTACCGTTGCTCCGGAAACTTTCACGCCCCTGGCCAGGGCCTTCTCGTGGACATGGAGGCCGTAGCATCCGGTTCCGCAGAAGGATGGAATCAGGGATGGGTGAATATTGATAATCTTATTGGGGTACTGCTCGATCACACAGGGGGGAACGACCACCAGATAGCCTGCCAGAACAACCAGATCAATCTGTCTGTCCAGGAGGGCAGCCAGCAATGCCTGGTTAAAGTCCTCCCTGGTGGGGAAATCTTTCGGGGCCAGGAGCAGGGCTTCACAGCCGTAATTCTTGGCCCTCTCCAGGGCATAAGCTCCTTCATTGTTGCTGATTACCGTAATAATCTCAGCATTGGTGATTTTCTCTGCCTTGATGGCATCCATGATGGCCTGCAGATTGGTTCCTCCTCCGGAAACGAGGACTGCCAGTCTTAACATAATGTAACTCCTTTTTTCCTACTTAAGTGTGACACCTTTTTCGCCGGCTTCAATATGGCCCACAACATATGGGGTATCCCCGGCTGCCCGGATGGCTTCCATGGTCTTTTTCACATCAGCGGGATCCACGGCCACCACCATACCCAGGCCCATGTTGAATGTATTATACATCATCTGTTCCTCAATCTGCCCGTTCTTTGCAATGAGATCAAAGATAGGAGGAACCGGATAGCTGTCCTTCTCAATCACCGCATGAGTTCCCTCGATCAGCATTCTGGGGATATTCTCATAGAATCCGCCGCCGGTAATGTGGCTGCAGGCCTTTACAGTCACACCGGCATTCTTAATGCTCTTTAAAGCCTTCACATAGATCCTGGTGGGAGCAAGCAGGGCCTCTCCCAGAGTCTTACCCAGGCTGTCGTAATAGGTATCAAGGGATTCCCTGCTGATCTCGAATACCTTCCTGACCAGGGAGAAGCCATTGCTATGCACCCCGGTGGATGCCATGCCAATCAGCACATCCCCCTCTTTAAGATTCTGGCCTGTGATCAGGTCCTTCTTATCACAGACACCCACTGCAAAACCCGCCAGATCATAATCATCCTCCGGCATCAGACCCGGATGCTCGGCGGTCTCTCCGCCGATCAGGGCACAGTCAGACTGGAGACAGCCTTCCGCCACGCCGCTTACGATGGTAGCAATCTTCTCGGGATAGTTCTTTCCGCAGGCAATATAGTCCAGGAAAAACAAGGGTTCCCCGCCGGCACAGGCGATGTCATTGACACACATGGCCACCGCATCAATCCCGATAGTATCATGCTTGTCCATCACGAAGGCCAGCTTCACCTTGGTGCCGCAGCCATCCGTTCCGGAAAGCAGCACCGGTTCATCCATCTCCTTGATCTTAGCCAGGGAAAATGCACCGGAGAAGCCTCCCAGTCCACCCAGCACTTCCTCGCGCATGGTCTTCTTTACATGCTCCTTCATCAGCTCCACTGACTTATAACCGGCTTCAATATCCACTCCGGCTTTCTTATAATCCATAGTTTGTTCCTTTCGTATGTATCTGTTTTTTAGGTGATTGCGAAACTTACATCAAGGCTCGAAAATGTTCCTGAGTTACATTTGTTTCACATACTCTTTGTATCCGATCTCCTGAAGTTTCCGGTCTTTGGCCTCCACCTGACCTTTCAGCTTCTCGGAATAATCTTTAAGTCTGGCCAGCAGGTCAGGATCGGAGGTGGCCAGAATCTTGGCTGCAAGAATACCTGCATTCTGAGCCCCGTTGATAGCCACTGTGGCAACCGGGATGCCGGAAGGCATCTGTACGATGGAATAGAGAGAATCCACACCGCCCAGGTCAGAAGTCTTCATGGGAACTCCTATGACAGGCATGGGGAAGAGGGCTGCGCACATACCTGGAAGGTGGGCTGCCTTGCCCGCTCCGGCGATGATAACCTTATAACCCTTTGCCTCTGCACTCTTTGCATATTCAAAGAAGATATCCGGCTCTCTGTGGGCGGAGATGATGGTCATCTCAGAGTCCACTCCCAGCTCCTCCAGTATATCTGCTGCTTTTTTCATGATGGGCATATCCGAATCGCTGCCCATGACAATTCCTACTTTAGCCATTATATAAACTCCTTTCCTCTGTCAGTAACTTATAGGCGTTTGCGAAACGCCAAAACTCGCTTAAATAAACATTATTATTTTTAACAAAATAAAACAACTCCTCACTGATTCATGGTAAAATTGAGTTGCCTAGAAACAATCAACCATGCCCCAGAAAGGAGTTGCTACCTAT
>JAFUDC010000145.1 GCA_017459345.1 Eubacterium sp. | reverse complement strand
CAATCCTGAATACTTCCGCTCACTCAAGCGCCTCGTCGCATAGACTGCCGGAACTGGATAATGCAGAGGGTTTATTAAAGTACGTCAATTTTCAATGTACAGGGTAGTTATCCACAATTCCTGTGGGGTTTCCACCGAATTGAGTTCGGAGAAATCCGGCATGGCCGGATTTCGACCTTGTTTTGTTCAAGATTGCGAACGAGCGCTAGCGAGTTTCGCAATTATCTAAATATTCTTATCAATAGACCTCAGCACCATAACTCCTTTTTATGTCAAATGAATCGAGGCCATAAGAATAGCTTGCATACCACACTTTAAATCATAAAATTTCAACACTTTCATCTTTTAAAGTGTGCCATCTTAGGATACCATAAACAGATAGAAAAGTCAACGAATCAATTAGTATAGATATCATTTCAAAAAGATTCTTCTTTTACAATATGTCATTTAAGTTTGACACAATTATCAAAAAAAATTCGAAAAAATAGCTTGTAATTTTTAAATTATATGGTATGATAGATGCATAGCAAATGTTAATATTTTAACGAGAAAGGGAGTTATTATCATGAGCAAAAGAAAAGTTGTTTTAGCTGGTGCCTGCCGTACAGCTATCGGAACCATGGGTGGAGCATTATCTTCAATCGCTCCGGCTGATCTTGGAACCATCGTTATCAAGGAAGCTTTAAACAGAGCCGGTGTTCCTGCCGATCAGGTTGATGAAGTTTACATGGGCTGCGTAGTTCAGGCAGGTCAGGGTCAGAACGTTGCACGTCAGGCAGCTGTTAACGCCGGTATTCCTGTTGAAGTTCCGGCTACTACCATCAACGTATTATGCGGATCCGGTCTTCACTGTGTAAACCTGGCTGCCAAGCTGATCCAGAACGGCGATGCTGACATCGTTGTAGCAGGCGGTACAGAGTCCATGTCCAGAGCACCTTACCTCATGCAGCAGGGCCGTTTCGGCTATCGTCTTGGTGCAGGAACCCTGGAAGATGCCCTCTTAAAGGACGCTCTTACAGATGCATTCGAAGGAATCCATATGGGTATCACAGCTGAGAACATCGCTGACGAGTGGGGACTTACCAGAGAACAGCTTGACGAGTTTGCAGCTAAGAGCCAGCAGAAGGCTGTTGCCGCAATCGAAGCAGGCAAATTCAAAGATGAGATCGTACCAGTTGAAGTTAAACTGAAAAAGAAGACAGTAGTTGTTGATACAGATGAGGGTCCTCGTGCAGGAACAACAGTGGAAAGCCTTTCCAAGCTTCGCCCTGCATTTAAGAAGGACGGCGTTGTAACAGCCGGTAACGCATCCGGAATTAATGATGGCGCTGCTGCCCTTATCGTTATGAGCGAAGAAAAAGCCAAGGAGCTCGGCGTTACACCTATGGGTACATGGATTGCCGGTGAGCTTGCAGGTGTTGAGCCCCGCATCATGGGTATCGGCCCGGTTGCTTCCACCAGAAAGACCATGGCTAAGGCTGGCTATAAGATTGAGGACTTTGACCTGATCGAAGCTAACGAGGCATTCGCAGCCCAGTCTGTAGCAGTTGGACATGACCTTGGATTTGATCTTGATAAGCTGAATGTCAACGGCGGTGCTATCGCTCTCGGCCATCCGGTAGGATGCTCCGGTGCCCGTATCCTCGTAAGCCTTCTCTATGAGATGCAGAAGAGAGACTCCAAGAAGGGTCTTGCCACACTCTGCGTAGGCGGCGGTATGGGATGCTCCGCAATCGTTGAGAGAGATTGATTATAACTATTTAAATTACTGACTGATAAAAAACAGAACAAAAAAAGGACCAAAAGGATAATACCTTTTGGTCCTTTTTGTTCGTCTGTTAGTCACTTAAATAGTTATTTTCCAAGGGCCGTCTTCTGAGGAACAACCGTATCTTTGTCATAGCAGGCAAAGGTTTCTTCTACCAGCTGCTTGTCTGGTTTGGGTGTGATCAGACTAACGACAGGGACAATAACCAGACCGGCCAGCATGGCAATAGAACCACAGTTGATGGGGGACCGCATGATTGCCGGGAGAATCTGGGGAGCCAGCATATCTACGATCATCAGCACGGAGCCGAAGATGAAGCATACCCAGCAGGAAATCTTGGTGGTACCTTTCCAGTATAATGAGTAGAGGAAGGGAGCCAGGAAGGCACCTGCCAGAGCACCCCAGGAGATACCCATCAGCTGGGCGATAAAGGTAACGGCACTCTTATACTGAATCAGAGCGATGATGGCTGATACTGCGATAAATACAACAATCAGAACCCGGATGGTCAGTACCTGCTTCTTCTCATCCATGTCCTTTACGAAATTATCCTTCAGGAAATCGATGGTCAGCGTGGAGCTGGAGGCGATAACCAGAGAGGAGAGGGTGGACATGGAAGCGGATAATACAAGGATTACCACCAGGGCGATCAGGGCCGGGCTCAGGTTCTGCAGCATGGTTGGGATGACAGAGTCAAAACCGTTGGCTGCGATATCAATCTGGTCTGAGAAGAGACGTCCGAAGCCTCCCAGGAAGTAACATCCACCGGCAACAACCAGGGCAAAGAAGGTGGAGATGATCGTGCCCTTTTTGATGGATTCTTCATCCTTGATCGCATAGAACTTCTGTACCATCTGAGGAAGACCCCAGGTTCCCAGAGAGGTAAGGATGACCACAAACATCAGGTTTAAAGGATCCGGTCCGAAGAAGGATGCGAAAATACCGGGTGTGGTTGAAACAGTCTCATCGGTGATTCTTCCCAGACCGTCAAGAGCAGCCAGGAAGCCGCCATTGCTCTTAAGAACGGCAGCAATTACGGTAACGATACCAAAAAGCATGATCAGACCCTGGATAAAGTCATTGATCGCTGTGGCCATATAGCCGCCGGCAATAACGTAGATGGCAGTGAGGACAGCCATCAGGATGATACATATAGAGTAATCAATGTTGAATGCCATTCCAAAGAGACGGGAAAGGCCGTTATAAAGAGAGGCAGTATAAGGGATCAGGAAAATAAAGATGATCACAGAAGCAACGATCTTTAAGGGCTGACTCTTATAGCGCTCGCCAAAAAACTGGGGCATGGTTGCTGAGTCAAGATGCTGTGTCATGATCCTGGTACGTCTTCCAAGAATCACCCAGGCAAGAAGGGATCCGATGATGGCATTGCCGATACCGGCCCATGTTGCTGCAATTCCGTATCTCCATCCGAACTGGCCTGCATATCCTACAAATACAACGGCAGAAAAATAGGAGGTACCGTAGGCAAAGGCTGTCAGCCATGGTCCTACAGACCTTCCGCCAAGTACAAATCCATTCACATCTGTTGCGTTCTTTCTGCAATACAGCCCAATTCCGACCATCACTGCAAAGTAGGCGATTAAAAGTACTACTTTCATAACATTTCTTCCTTTCATAATTAGAGAGTAATCATTCTGAAGCACTTCAGCACTTTAACACTTTTTGCATCAGAACATCAATACTTTAACACATAAAATCAGAAAAGTCAACATATATTATTTAGTACTCCTTCTGCTTTTTAATCCCCTTGCTTCGAATAAATCAGCGGAACATGTTTGTATCCCGACAACTATGGATTATCGACATTATTCGACAAATTACTATGTTATTTAGCAAAATAACATATTATATCTTTCGCAAAATTATATTTTATATTATAATTGTCATATTATATCTAATAACAGAATAATTTATATAAAACGTTCGAATATAAGTGAAAAATAGTCATTTAAATGATTATTTGTCGCACGATATTATTTGTAATACCATTTTGCAAAATGTATAATTATTTTTGTGGATAATTGTAGTTTACCGTTGTCAATTTCTGTCTTGATTATCACCTGGAAGCCGGATCTTTTCGTGAATGTAAGACATGCGTGGTAATGATCCCGGTCTTCAGGAATAATCCTGGCAGTTAAGACTATTTCCTGACAACTTTAGAATGGAAAGTACAAATATCATACTTTATAAAGGAGCCAATTTTGTAAAAAATAATATTTATCATAGGGGGAAAAAGTATGTCCAATATTCGTGCGATAATCGCAGATGATAATATTCTGTATCGTCAGAAGCTGGAAAATATGATCAATTCACAGCCGGATATGGAGATGGTCGGAAGGGCTGAAAATGGTTTACAGGTCCTTAATATGATCTCTTATGCACCGGTTGATCTGATTCTTACCGATCTGATCATGCCGGAGATGGACGGTATGCATCTGCTCAATGAACTGAACAGGCGAGGCATGATAAAAAAAGGACTCCTGGTCATCCTGCTGACAGCCATGAAACGGGAAGATATTCAGGTGGAAGCCTGTCAGCTGGGAGCAGGCAGAGTCTTTTTTAAACCTGTTGACGAGCTTGTTTTACTACAGACAATACGACATATGTACTCAGGAATCGTTTCACATGAATCGGGAAAATACCATATACCGGGAAATATACATAAATATCAGGAAAATCATATCCATCAGCTGGAACTGATCATCACGGATATCATTCATGAAATCGGTGTACCAGCACATATCAAAGGCTATCAATATCTTAGAGATTCCATCCTTTTAGCGGTCTGTGATATGGATATACTCAATTCCATCACCAAGCAGCTGTACCCGACTATCGCCAACATGCATGATACTACGCCATCAAGAGTGGAAAGGGCGATACGTCATGCCATAGAAGTTGCCTGGAATCGCGGGAAGCTGGATACGATCAATGAACTGTTCGGCTATATGATCAAGTCCGGCAATTCAAAACCCACCAATTCAGAATTTATCGCTATGATTGCAGATAAGATTCGTATAGAAAACAAGAGTTTTTTAAAGGAGAAATAGCATGAAAAAGAATATGTATGATGAAATCAAAAGAGATAATAACAGCCAGAATACGAGTACTCATGGACTGACCCTGGTGATTGCAGATAATTTCCAGAATTACAGGGATTCTGTGATTCATTACATCAAGAACAGAAAAGACGTGTGTCTGCTTGATGTAGTAAGCAACGGCCGGGATGCCTTTGAATCCATCTTAAGGAACAAACCCCAGGCAGTGCTTCTCGATGTGGTTCTGCCCGAGTATGACGGTTTTTCCGTGATAGAGAAGGTCTATAGGGAGATGAATGAGGAAGAAAGGCCATTCTTCGTCATCGTCTCATCCATGGGTAATGAGGATACCGTGGCTCATGCCAGTGAGATGGATGTATCCTACTATATGATGAAACCCTGTTTCCCGGAAGTTCTGATAAACAGGGTGCTGCTTATCGCTGAGAGGAGAAACGGACGGAACCTGCTCATGAGCCGGACAGCAGTAAGCATCACAGAAAATGTAAGAAGGAAGGATAAGGTGGTGGATATTTTAACCGCTGCCAGTCTTAAGGCAAAGGAAACCGCCGAAAGTATGGAAGAATCTGATAATAATGAGGAGGAATTTGAGATGAGGCTGGAGGCCGATATCACCAATATCATCCGGGAGATAGGCATTCCCGCACATATAAAGGGGTATCAATATGTCAGAGAGGCAATCAAGATGACCGTAATGGACATGACCCTCCTGGGCTTTATCACCAAGTCCCTCTACCCGGCAGTGGCCAAAAAGTTCAAGACAAGCTCCAGCAGTGTGGAAAGAGCCATACGCAATGCCATCGAGGTTGCATGGAACAAGGGAAAGATTGAGGTACTGGAGGAAATGTTCGGCTACACGGTCAGTGCTGGCAAGGGCAAGCCTACCAATTCCGAGTTCATCGCCCTGATTTCCGATAAGCTGCGGCTTAAGTACCAGATGAGGGTTTTGCATTGAGTATCTGTAAAAGAAATTAAGGATCAGATTATGCCTGTTTTCTCCAAATTGCTTGTATATTTTTTCCCTTTCATGTAAACTGGGTAATAGCATCCGACAACAATAGTCAGAAAAAATATGCATTTGTAGAGGAGGAACAGCATGAAAAAGATACTGTACGCAGCGGCAGAGTGCGCTCCCTTTATCAAGACGGGAGGTCTGGGAACTGTGGTGGGAGCAGTACCCGGGGAACTGTGCAGACAGGGACTGGATGTCAGGGTGATCCTGCCAGCTTATGAATGCATTGACCGGAAGTGGAAAGATCAGATGGTTAAAATCATGGATTATCCTGTCCGGATCGGATGGAGGGTGCAGACCGCCACTTTATATGAACTGGATTATCATGGAGTCAGACATTATCTTGTGGGTAATTCCTTCTATTTTTCAGGAGACAGGCCCTATGCAGATCCCTGGCTTGATATAGAGAAGTTCAGCTTTTTTGCCAGGGCTGTCCTTGAGATGCTTTCCTATCAGGATTACCTGCCGGATGTTATTCACTGCCATGACTGGCATACCGGCCTTCTTCCGGTCTATCTCAGAACGGAATATGACAGGGATCCTTTTTATAAGAAGATTCGGACAGTCATGACCATCCATAACCTGAAGTTTCAGGGCGTGACAGATATGGACCATATGAAGGATGTGACCGGCCTGCCGGACCAGCTTTTTACCTACGATAAACTGGAATTCCATGGAAGGGGCAATGTCCTGAAGGGCGGACTGGTTTTTGCAGATAAGATCACGACGGTAAGCTCTACATATGCTGCAGAAATCCTGCAGCCGGAATACGGGGAGGGCCTTTCTGACCTGCTGCAGTATCGCAAGGATGATGTGAGCGGGATTGTAAACGGGATTGACACCGGGATTTACAATCCTGCCTCCGATCCGGCTATCCGGACCAGATACGATATCAGTAATTTCCGAAAGGGAAAGAAGGAGAATAAAAGGGCTCTTCAGGAGAAGACCGGGCTGCCGGAGGATTCTTCGGTGTTTACCATAGCCATCATATCAAGGCTGACGGAGCAGAAGGGCTTCGACCTGCTTATCCCCATACTTGCCGGGCTTTTGTCCGAAAAGGTTCAGCTCTATGTGCTGGGCGGCGGAGAAGCCCGGTATGAGGGGGTCTTCTCCGCCGCCCGGGCGGCTTATCCCGACAGCCTCTATACTCAGTTTGACTATGAAGATTCAATGGCCAAGCTCATGTACGCAGGCTGCGACGCCGTCCTCATGCCCTCCCTCTTTGAGCCCTGCGGCCTTAATCAGCTCATGGCCTTCCGCTACGGAACCGTGCCTGTAGTCCGGCTGACCGGAGGTCTTGTGGACACGGTAAAAGCCTACCAGGAAAAGAAGAGTACCAGCACCGGCTTCGGCTTTACAGAGTATAGTGCCAAAGCCTTATCTGCCTGTCTGCAGGAAGCCATGGACCTGTACTATGGAAAACGCCGGGCCTGGGATGCCATAGCCAGACGCTGCATGCAGGAGGACTATTCCTGGGACAAGCAGGCGCAGGAGTATCTGCGTCTGTATGAGTCGATTAGGGACAGGCTGCTTTAGTGCGGCAGCCATTTTATAACTCCCGGATTCCGCTGATATCCGGTTTGATCGTAATAGAAGGAGGAGACAGGGATAGCTTCTTTGTCTCCTTTCCCTATACCTCCTGTATCCCGCTGATATCCGGCTCGATGGTCATGGAATAATTGGTATGATAGATCACGAAGCCGGGTTTGGCCTGGGGGGGCTTTTTCAGATTGCGCCTCTGTGTATAATCAATCTCAACCTTGGGTGCGTTTTTTCCTTTTGAATAATAAGCTGCCAGCCTTGCTGCCTCCTCGTAGGTGGCATCCGGCAGCTCCTCGGCAGTCTCCAGTTTGACAATCACGTGGGAGCCTGCCATTTTTTTGGCATGAAACCACATATCTTTGCCGTTGGCAAACTTGAAGGTCAGCTCGTCATTCTGAAAGTTATTCTTGCCCACATACATGTGAAAACCATCAGAAGAAATATAGTGGAAGGGCCTGCTCTTACCCTGAGTCTGCTTTTTTTTCTGGCCATGCCGCTTCATATAATGGGTTTCCATGAGCTCTTCCTTGATCATGGCCAGGTCCACTTCATCACGGGCAATCTCCAGAGCATTGCTGACAGACTCCAGGTGGCTGAGCTCTGCCCGGGTTTCCTCCACAAGAGTGTTTAGAGCTTCATAGGTTCTCTTCAGCTTATTATAGCGGTCAAAATACTTTTTCGCATTTTCTTTTACGTCAAGCTGGGGATCTAAAGGAATGGTGATTTCCTTCCCGTCATAGTAATTGATGCAGGTCATCTGTTTTGCTGCCGGTTCCACCCCGTAGCCGTAGGTGTGGAGCAGCTCCCCGTAAACCTTGTACTTTTCCCTTTTCTCTGTATCCTTAAGCTGCCGGCGCTGGAGGTCGTATTTCTTTGCGGTCCGCTCGGTGGCATTCTGGACGATCCGGCGAAGGTCAGTGGACTTCTGCCGTATTCTGGCAACAAGCTCCCTCTCTGCATAGTAGGATTCCAGAACCTGGGAGATGGAGTCCAGCTTTACCACCTTCATATCCGGATACATGGTCAGATTGATCGCGGAGAATTCCACAGGTTCCTTCCCCTGGTAGACGATGACCGGTGTGAATTCATGTCCTTCGATCTGACTGGCAAGCCGTATAAGCTCTCCGTAGAGACGGGACTGGCTCTCCTCTGTGAGAGAGGAGACGGCTTCACCTCCATCTATCCCTGCCCGGTAAGCCACCTCCCCGGCTGTCAGGGGACTGATGCCCCGGATGCTTCCGTAGATGGCCTTCTGAACCGCGGCGGGTTTTTGCAGCAGGGTCTCTTCCATCCACCTAATGCTGAGGTCAGACAGAGCGATCTTACCCTGATCAGGCGGAAGCTGATAATCTCTTCCCGGGAGTACCTCACGGACAGAGCTGATCTGGTGGGAGATATGCTTGATGCTGTCGATGATCATCCCCCTGTCATCCACAAAGATGATGTTGCTGTGCTTTCCCATCAGCTCCACGATCAGGTACTTGGTACATAAGTCACCCAATTCGTTCAGGTGCTCCACTGTAATCCTGATCATTCGCTCCATTCCGGGCTGTTCTACCTCCACAATCCTTCCGTTGGTAATATGCTTGCGCAGCAGCATGCAGAAATTAGGGGCGGTCATGGGATTGGTCTTATTGCTTCCTGTAAAGTAGACAAGGGGCAGGCCTGCATTGGCTGAGATAAGGAGACGGTGAGTCTCTTTCAGATTCTTTATCACCAGCAGAAGCTCGTCCCCCTCCGGCTGGTAGATCTTATAGATGCGGCCTCCCTTAAGAAGCCGCTTCATATCATATACTATATTGGCTATCACAACGCCGTCAAAAGCCATGTGGTTTTCCTCCGAATAAAAGCAGATTTCACTTCGCATCAGGTGAAGATTGTGACTCCGCCTGATGGAAGTGAACTCTCTCCCCCTTGTAGAAGAAGGAGTCACAATCGAAACTGATGTTGACGGAATTCATCATAACACAAGTAGTTTACCTATGTCAAAAGTCCGCAGGATGATGATTTGGCTGGATGCTGTCAAGATTGCCGTTGATTATTCTTTCAAATAGTGGTACTATAATTTTCGTATCAGGTTGTTTTAATTTGAATATTTATGAACAAAGGAATGGATAATATGCGTACAATAGGAACAGTTTCAAGAGGTGTCAGATGTCCCGTGCTTAAGGAAGGGGATGATCTGGTCCGCATCGTAACAGATGCCATCACTGCCATGGGCAGGGAGGAGCAGGTTACATTTCATGAGAAGGATGTTGTGGCTGTCACAGAGGCAGTGGTCGGCCGTACCCAGGGCAACTATGTGACCATCGACCAGATTGCTGAGGACTGCAGGGCTAAGTTCGGAACAGACACGATAGCTGTGACATTTCCTATATTAAGCCGCAACCGGATTGCCATCTGCTTAAAGGGTGTCGCCAAAGCCTTTAAGAAGGTATATATGCTCATGAGCTATCCCTCCGATGAGGTAGGCAATCACCTCTTTGATGAGGATCTTCTGGATGAGAAGGATGTGAATCCTTACTCTGATGTTTTTGGAGAGGACCGCTACAGGGACCTGTTCGGCTACCAGCTGCATCCCTTTACCGGAGTTGATTATGTAGAGTATTATAAAGAGCTTTTTGCTGAGCAGGGCTGCCAGCTTGAGATGGTCTTCGGCAACGATGTCAGGGCCATCCTGGATTACACGGACTGTGTTCTTTGCTGTGATATCCACACCAGGGAGAGGAATAAGAAGAGACTTCTGAAGGCCGGAGCCAAGAAGGTTCTTACCCTTGCCGATATCATGAATGCACCGGTTGATGGCAGCGGATATAATGAGGAGTATGGTCTTTACGGCTCCAACAAGGCCACCGAGACTACGGTAAAGCTCTTCCCAAGAGATGGACAGCAGTTTGTGGATGCCCTTCAGGCAAGCCTTAAGGAGGCCACCGGCGTGGAGATGAACTGCATGATCTACGGTGATGGTGCCTTCAAGGATCCAGTGGGTAAGATCTGGGAGCTGGCTGACCCGGTAGTCAGTCCGGCATATACAGGCAGGCTGGTAGGAACACCCAATGAGTTAAAGCTTAAATATCTGGCAGATAATGATTTCAAGGATCTTTCCGGAGAGGAGCTTAACAAGGCCATGAAGGATGCCATCAATGCCAAGCAGGGATCACTTAAGGGCAATATGGCGTCCCAGGGTACTACTCCAAGACGACTTACTGACCTGATCGGTTCCCTCTGCGACCTGACCTCCGGTTCCGGAGATAAGGGAACACCGATTGTATTTATTCAGGGTTATTTTGATTCTCTGGCAGATGAATAATAAGACATACAGGATAGAAGAAGTTTGTATGAGGGTTACTGTATAAGGGGATGAATATATGAATACTATCTTAGAAGAATTAAGAAAACAGCAGATAAAGTCTTCTGTCCTTGACATGGACCAGCAGTCAGAGACAGCTAAGAAAGAGGAGGTAAAGCTTACCGGAGTATACCGCTGCCGTGCCTGCGGTTACATATTTGATGAGGCTTTGGAGGGAAAACCATTTTCCACTCTGACCGAGTGCCCCTTATGTCACGTAAGCCCCGGCGGCTTTATGAGGCTTCGGTAGGGCGATGAGCTTAAAGGAGGATTGAGATGAGTAAAACCGAGAATGGCGAATATAGAGAGGTATCTTCAAGTAAGATGTCCATATGGAGCGACAGGAAGCATCGTCTGTGGTTTCCTTTAAGCTTTACAAAGTATTCCGTGCAGGATGGCCGGCTCTATGTGAACAGCGGCCTGCTGTCCTCCCGGGAGGATGAGTGTCTATTGTACAGGATCACGGATATCAGCATGACCCGTACCCTGGGCCAGAGATTATGCGGAACAGGTACGGTTCATCTTAATACCAAGGACCGGTCTACCCCGATTATCGATCTTAAGAATATCAAAAGACCGGTGGAGGTAAAGCGCATGCTCAGCAATCTGATTGAGGAGGAGCGCCTGCATCATAATGTGGCCGGCAAGGAAATGTACGGGGCAATCAGCCATATGGATCCCATGGAGATGGATCCGGATCTGGATGATCTGGATGATGATTTCGGCGGTCACCACGGTTTCTAGTTTGTTGAAAAGCCTTCCGGATGTGAGAACATGGGCTTTCCGGCTCATGATCAGCTTGACAAATATACAGAGGAAGGATATAATCTAGCCTATGCAAACCACTGCGGTACTGCACCGCGGTAAAGCGGCAGTGCATTTTGCACTGCCTTATTCATGTCACGCAGACCGGGGTAAACTGTGAAGTTTTATCGGATCATCCTGTTAATTGGATCAGAATAATGTAAACAGCTGGAGGTATTACTGTAATGAAGGAGAAACTGCTGCATACGCCGGAGGGAGTCCGGGATATCTACCATATGGAGTGTAAAAGAAAGAAGGCGCTGGAGGAAACCCTCCGTGACACACTTTCCCTTTATGGCTACCAGGATATCGAGACACCCACCTTTGAATTTTTTGAGATATTTAATAGTGATACCGGAACAGTAAGCTCCAGGGAAATGTTCAAGTTCTTTGACAGGAATAACAATACTCTTGTGCTGCGTCCAGATATGACTCCTTCCATCGCCAGGAGTGTGGCCAAGTATTATTCCGACTGTGATTTCCCTTTAAGGTTATCCTACGTGGGGAATACATTTACCAACAATCATAGCTATCAGGGTAAGCTGGCGGAAAAGACAGAGCTGGGTGCCGAGCATATCAATGATGATTCACCTGAAGCCGACGCGGAAGCCCTGGTCATGATGATCGACTGTTTCCTGGCTGCCGGCCTT
>JAFUDC010000144.1 GCA_017459345.1 Eubacterium sp. | reverse complement strand
TCTATGACTTTGATCCGGGGAAGCTCATTTTTTATGTTGGATGTAACCGGGGTCCCTGGCTTTTTGCAAAACTCCGGGATGAGTGGAACATGGAGCTGGAAATGGAAAGCCGGTCCTATGTGCTTGCCATGACCTCGGTGACGGATGAGGAGAAGGACTTCAACGCCCTGTGGGAGGCGGTCAGTAGTATTGACAGGGAAATTACAGAGGGAAAAAAGGACGGAAAAGCAGAAAGAATATTCCTGCAGAATCTGCCTTACCCAAAGCGATACAAAGAGCCCTGGGAAATCAATTCCGAAGAAATATACTACGCCTCCCCTGAGGAAGCCGCCGGCCAGCTTGCTGCCTCCTATATCATGCTTTATCCGCCGGGGATTCCTCTTCTGGTCCCCGGAGAAAAAATAATCAAAGAAATGGTGGAAAATATAGAGTTTTACCTTTATAATGGATATAATGTACAGGGATTGTCCCACGGAAGGATTCCGATAGTAAGAGGTAAATGATGAGAGGTACATTTATTGTGATGGAGGGACCGGACGGATCCGGGAAGTCTACACAGATTGAACTGTTAAAAGAATATCTCGACCAGAAGGGTCAGGAATATATTGTCACCAGGGAGCCCGGAGGAACCGTGATTGGGGAGGCCATCAGGGGCATCATCCTTAATCCTGAGTACAATGAGATGTCGGATGTCACGGAGATGCTTCTTTACGCCGCTTCCAGGGCTCAGCTGATGAAGGAAGTTATCGTTCCTGCCATTGAGAGCGGCAAGGTTGTGATCAGTGACCGCTTCGTGGATTCCTCCATGGTTTATCAGGGGATAGCCAGAGGACTTGGAGCTGAGACGGTTTCAGCGGTCAATGCGCCGGGAATCGGAAATTACAGGCCGGACCGGGTTTTCTTTATCGATATCCCCGAGGAGGAGGGGCTTCGCCGGAAAAAGGAGCAGAAGAAGCTGGACAGGCTGGAGCAGGAGAGCATTGATTTTCACCACATGGTTTCTAAAGGATACCGGAAGGTGCTTGCCCGACGTCCTGATGTTGTGCAAATTGACGGCACCCTGCCCATTGATGAGATACAGAGGATCATCCGCGAGGAGATGCAATCAATTATGTATTGACAGGTTTGGGTCTTTGCTGATTAAGGAGTTACTGGTTTGGAGCATATTCTGGGGAATGAGTCATTAAAAGAGCATTTTATGTCGGCTATCCGGCACGGCAAAGTCTCCCATGCCTATATTATCGAGGGGGAGAGGGGCAGCGGCAAGAAGACCATGGCTGAAGGCTTTGCCCGGCTGCTTCAGTGTGAGAATCTCCAGTTGACGGGAGCTTCCGTAAAGGCCTGCGGAACCTGCCCTGCCTGTATCATGATGGACCACCTTGATCATCCGGATGTGATCCGGGTCAGTCATGAAAAGCCGAATGTGATTCGGGTCGATGAGGTACGCGGGCAGCTGGTGAATACAGTGGACGTGATGCCCTACAAAGGCCCCTATAAGATATATATCATCGATGAGGCAGAGAAAATGAACCCGGCCGCTCAGAATGCGCTGCTTAAATCCATCGAGGAACCGCCCCCCTATGCGGTGATCATGCTTCTTACCAGCAGCCGGGGAGCTTTTCTGCCCACCATTTTGTCCCGCTGTATTCTTCTTTCCATGAAGCCCCTGCCGGATGCCCAGGTCAGGGATTATCTGACTGAACGCTGCGGCGCAGCTCATGACCTGGCAGAATTCGTTGCAGGCTTTGCCATGGGCAACATCGGCCGGGCCAGGGAGGCGGCATCCTCAGAAGATTTCATCCGGCTCAGGGATCTGGGCCTGTCTGTCCTCAGATATATATATGAGATGGAGGACTACCAGATAGCCGGCAAGGTTAAGGAACTGAAGGAATGGAAGAATCAGATTGGAGATTATCTGGATATGATGAGAATCTGGTTCAGGGATATCCTTGTTTTAAAGGCTCTGGGAAGCAGCCGGAAGGATGCCCGGCAGGATAGGTCAGGAAGCGGCAGAAAGCTGAACTTTGCGAATGCATTTGCCGGAGAATTGATCTATAAGAATGAATACACTCATATAAGCAGGCAGAGCCAGATGCTGGACTTTGAAGGCCTGAATCATATCATGGGTCTGATTGACCAGGCAGCCGGCAGAATCCGGGCGAATGTTAACTTTGAGACCGTCATGGAGCTTTTGCATATGGAGATCAGGAATCAGTATATAACTGCTCAGAATCGAGATGGGGTTCTAAGTAGTTACAAAAGTTGAATTAAACAGCATTACTGTTTGCAGATAGATGTTTTGGAGGTTGTTTAATGGATAATAAAACAGAGAGAAAGAATAAGGCAGATCAGAGCAATAAATCACAGCAGAAGGTCAAGGTGATCGGGGTCCGCTTCAGGGATAACGGGAAGATTTACTATTTTTCCGCAGGAGATCTGCCTGTGAAGCTCTATGATAATGTAATCGTGGAGACTGCCAGAGGGGTGGAGTATGGAACCGTAGTCCTGGGTGACCGGGAGGTGGAGGAAAAAAGGATCATATCCACCTTAAAGCCGGTGATCCGCATTGCCACCAGGGAGGACAAGGAGACACACGAGCGCAATAAGGTCCGGAGCCGGGAGGCCTACGACATCTGTCTGGAGAAGATCAAAAAGCATAAGCTCGACATGAAGCTGATTGACAGTGAGTATACATTTGACAATAATAAGGTGCTCTTTTACTTTACGGCAGATGGCAGGATCGATTTCCGTGAGCTGGTCAAGGACCTGGCAGCAGTATTCAAGACCAGGATAGAGCTGCGCCAGATCGGCGTCAGGGATGAGACCAAGATCAAGGGAGGTATCGGTATCTGCGGCAGGAGCCTCTGCTGCAACACCTATCTGTCTGAGTTTATTCCAGTTTCCATCAAGATGGCCAAGGAGCAGAACCTTTCTTTAAATCCCACAAAAATCTCCGGCGTCTGCGGCAGACTGATGTGCTGCCTGAAGAATGAGCAGGATACCTACGAATATCTGAATAAGAAGCTGCCCAATACGGGGGATGAGGTACGTCTTCCTGAGGGGCGAAAGGGTGTGGTCCAGAGCGTCAACGTCTTAAGACAGAAGGTAAAAGTGGTGATCACCGATGACAAGGGAGAAAAGGAGCTGGAGGAATTTGATGCCAGAGAGCTGAATTTCCATCCCAGACGAAAGAAGGATAAGGTCAAGGTGGATAATGAGCTTAAGAAGCTGGAAGCTTTAGAGAAGAAGGAGAGAAAGTCCAAGCTTTCCTGATGAAAGAAGGATATGATAGAAGTTGAACTAAAAGACAATGAACGTATTGACGATCTGCAGATTAAGGGTTATAAGCTGATTCAGAACAGGGAAGGTTTCTGCTTTGGCATGGATGCGGTGCTGCTCTCCGATTATGCCCGCATCCGGAAAGGAAGCAGGGTCATGGACCTGTGCAGCGGGACAGGCATCATCCCGGTTCTGCTGGCCGCCAAATATGAACCCGCCGGGATCGTCGGCATGGAAATCCAGGCGGATTATGTGGAGATGGCGGGACGGAGCGTCAGAATGAACGGCCTTCAGGAGATAATTCGGATGGAAGAAGGCAATGTCTGCCAGGTTCCGGATAATTACCCGTCGAATTCCTTTGACTTTGTGACCTGCAATCCTCCCTATATGACTGGGAACCATGGTCTTAGCAATAAGAATCGGAATATGGCCCTTGCCCGGCATGAGATTCTCTGCACTCTGGATGACGTGGTATCTGCAGCCGCCTGGCTCCTTAAGGCGGGCGGACATTTTGTCATGGTCCACCGGCCCTTCCGGCTTGCCGAGATCATCGCCTGCCTAAAGGCCCATAAGCTGGAGCCCAAGAGGATGAGGCTGGTTTACCCTTATGTGGATAAGGAACCCAACATGGTATTAATTGATGCCGCAAAGGGAGGCCGGCAGCGGATCACCGTGGATCCGCCCCTGATCGTCTATCATCAGGACGGGACCTATACGGAAGAGATATACCGGATTTACGGAATGAACCAGACTCGGGAGGCATCTGGTCCCTGGGACCAGACCCGGCCATGAGTCTTTAATATTAAAGGAGCAGATATGACAGGAACTCTCTATCTGTGTGCTACTCCCATAGGGAATCTGGAGGACATCACCCTCCGGGTTCTTCGCACGTTAAAGGAAGTTGACCTGATTGCGGCGGAGGATACCAGAAACAGCATCAAGCTGCTCAACCACTTTGAGATAAAGACCAGGATGACCAGCTATCATGAGTATAATAAGTATGACAAGGCCAGGTACCTGGTAGACCGGATGAAGGAAGGGATGAATATTGCCCTGATCACCGATGCCGGAACCCCGGGAATCTCAGATCCTGGAGAGGAGCTGGTCAGACAGTGCTATGAGGCTGGAGTGCCGGTGACCTCCCTGCCCGGCCCTGCCGCCTGCATCACGGCCCTCACTATGTCGGGTCTTCCCACCAGACGTTTTGCCTTTGAGGCCTTTCTTCCTCATGACAGGAAAGACCGGGCGGCATTGCTTACAGAGCTTAAGCAGGAGACCCGCACCATCATCCTTTATGAAGCTCCCCATCATCTGGTAAAAACCCTGAAGGAGTTGAGAAGCTATCTCGGCAACCGCCGGATGACGGTCTGCAAGGAGCTGACCAAGAAGCATGAGAAGAAGCTGCAGGGGACCCTGGATGAGATTCTGGCCTATTATGAGGATACGGATCCCCGGGGCGAGTATGTCCTGGTTTTTGAAGGAAGATCTCCGGAGGAGATAAGGCAGGAAGCCAGGAAGGAGTGGGAGGCCATGACCTTGGAAGAGCATATGGCCTGGTACACGGACCAGGGGAAGGACCGGAAATCGGCCATGAAGCTGGTGGCTAAGGACAGGGGGCTGAGCAGGCGGGATGTCTATCAGGCTCTGTTGGAGGCGGAATAGATTGATAATAGAAAGAAGGAATAATAAATGGGAGAATATTTAAGAACCTGGTGTGATATAGATCTTGGGGCAATCCGTTCCAACATGGTTAACATCCGCAGGAAGGCAGGAGAAGGAACCAGGGTTATGGCCGTGATCAAAGCAGACGGCTATGGCCATGGCGCTGTCCCCATCGGACATTACATCGAGGATATTGCTGATTACTTCGGGGTGGCAGCAATTGAGGAAGGGGTGGAGCTCAGATTATCCGGGATTACTAAGCCGATTCTGGTTCTCGGTTACAATTCCCCTTCACTCTACAGCCTGAACCTCAGATATGATGTGGATCAGACAATCTATTCCCTGGAGACGGCAAGGGCTATGTCTGAAGCAGCAGTCAGGGAGGGAAAGACAGCCAGGATTCATATCGCCCTGGATACCGGTATGACCCGGATCGGCCTGTCCCCTGATGATAGGGGACTGGAGATCGTGAGGGAGATTGCAGCCCTGCCCGGCCTCAGGCTTCAGGGGCTTTTTACCCATTTCTCCTGCGCGGATATGACCAACAAGGCCTACACCTACGAGCAGATGAAGCGCTACGACCACTTTGTGGACCTGCTTGATGAGGCTGGTATAGAGATTCCGGATAAGCATATCTGCAACAGCGCCGGCATCATGGAGTTTGATCATCATCGATATGATATGGTCCGGGCCGGAATCATCCTCTACGGCCTCCTGCCCTCGGATGAGGTGGATGAGAAGGCCATTGAGCTTACGCCTGCCCTTTCCTGGCGGTCTCACGTGGTAAATGTTATGGAACCCGAGCTTAACCGGGGTATCAGCTACGGAGCAACCTATGTGACAGACCATCCCATCCGGGTTGCCACCGTCTCCATCGGCTATGCCGATGGCTATCCCAGGAGCCTTTCCAATAAGGGCTGGGTGCTGATCCACGGACAGAAAGCTCCTATCCTCGGCAGGGTCTGCATGGATCAGATGATGGTGGACATCACAGATATCCCGGACGTGCAGGTGGAGGATGTGGTTACCCTGACCGGATATGATGGGGAAGAGAGGATCAGTGCGGAGGAAATCTCCGAGCTGGCCGGAAGCTTCAACTATGAGTTTGTCTGTGATATCAGCAAGCGGGTACCCAGAAAGTATGCAAATGGCTGTCATAGATAGAGGCACTTCCACATAGCTTATAAGAAAAGGCAGATGCCTATGCTGAGTACTTTGTGGGTAGTGATGATGGCAGGGAGTGTCCTTTTTGCCTCCTTTACAGGGAGAATCGGAGAACTGACCCAGACCTTGATTGATTCTTCCTCCGAGGCGGTCAGCCTCTGCATCTTTATGCTTGGGGTGATTGGAGTCTGGAACGGCTTGATGGAGATTGCGGTGGACAGCGGCCTCATGGCCCGGATAGCCCGGGCCATGAGGCCATTTATCCGCTGGCTCTTTCCGGATATTCCGCCTGGTCATGCGGCTAATGAATATATTGCGGCAAATATGGCAGCCAACATCCTGGGTCTGTCCTGGGCCGCAACCCCTGCAGGCCTCAAGGCCATGAAGGAGCTGGACCGGTTAGAGAATGAGAAGGAGGCTTCCGGAAGCAAGAAGGGACAGAACAGACAGGCAAGCGATACCATGTGTGCCTTTCTGGTGCTGAATATATCCTCCCTTCAGCTTATCCCCATCAATATGATTGCCTGCCGCAGCCAGTACGGGTCGGCGGAGCCGGCAGCGGTGGTTCTTCCTGCCATGTGTGCCACTGCCATATCAACCCTGGCAGGAATCCTCTTTATTAAAGCAGCATATTTGCATCAAAGGAAAAGGAAACCGGGTATATGAAGATCTTGCTCTTCCTCTCGGAATTTATCCTCCCCTTTTGTATATTCTACATTGTAATATATGGCTATTTTCAGGGAACAGATGTCTATGAGAGTTTTCTGAAGGGTGCCGTGGAGGGCTTTAAAATCATATGGGGGATCGCCCCCACCCTGCTGGCCCTCCTGGTGTCCGTGGGAATCTTCAGAAGCTCGGGAGCCCTTGACAGTTTCTGCCGCCTCTTTCATCCGCTTAGCAGGCTTGTTCATATACCCATGGAGCTGATTCCTGTCATTGTCGTGCGATGCTTTTCTTCCTCGGCAGCATTGGGATTCGTCCTGGACATTTTTAAAGAGTACGGACCGGATTCCAGGATCGGGATGACAGCCTCCATCCTGATGAGCTGTACCGAAACGGTCCTCTATACCATTACAGTCTACTTTATGAGTATAAAGGTGAAAAAAACCAGGTGGACCCTGCCCGGGGCTCTTTTTGCAACCCTGGCGGGAGCGGCTGCCAGTGTGTTGATAGCAGGTTATTTCATCTGATGATTTTTAGGATAAAAAAATGCGAAAGAACAGCAATCGAGTCGATATCGATTATTTTAAAGTGGAGGGGACGCCCGGAGGCAGCCAGGACTGGTTTACGAATTTCTGGATGAACCGGGCAGGATGCAGCGCCCTGGCGGCCTGCGATATGGCAATCTGTCTGGCGGCCAACAAGGGACTCCTGGACTGCTGTCCCTATGACCCCGGAAGACTTAGCAAAGAGGAATACATTGCTTTCGGCATGACCATGAAGCCCTATATCCATCCGCGGATAGGCGGTGTCACCAGAACTTCGGTTTTTATAAAGGGTTTTGGGAGATATCTGAAGGACTGCGGTTATGAGGCGGAATTCATGACCTGCCCGGGAGAAAGCTCCTTGCAGGATGCCATAGGCTTTGTAAGAAAGGCTCTTGACCGGAATCTTCCCATTGCCTGCCTTCTTCTCCGTCACAGGGAGCCGGCCTTTAAGAATATCAGCTGGCACTGGTTTATGATCACGGGATATGCCATTAAGAATGGCAGATTCTTTGTCACTTACCATACCTATGGCAGGGTACATAGCGTGGATTTTGAAAAGCTGTGGGATACGGGAATGAGAAGGAAGGGCGGCATGGCAGCCTTAGGGGAAATTGTAAAGAGCAGATGAGGTTCCCTGGCATCATAAGGACAGGATTATCATCAAGAATCAGAAACAAATAAAAACAGAGTCCGTTTTGCGGGCTCTGTTTTTATTCGTCAATGACCATTCTCATCATGGGATTACAGAAGATAAACCGGTAATTCTACACCAAATCCGTGATGGACAGTTGTCATATGTTCGAGTGAGATTCTCTCAAGAGTCATCTGTGTGTAACCTAAGCGCATAATAATTCCCTCCCTGTTTATTTACTGTTATCTTATTATAGCAAATGTAACGCTTTTTGAAAAGTTATAATTGGCAGTTTTTATGTAAAAAATTGAACAGATATAAAGAAATCTCTGCACAAGTTGACAGCAAGAGAGTATATATGATAACTTTGTAACTATGTTATATACAGGAGATAAAGAATCATGAGCCAAACAACAAACAAACCAACAGAGAATAAGATGGGCATCATGCCTGTTCCCAGACTGCTCTTTACCATGGCCCTTCCCATGATGGTGTCCATGCTGGTGCAGGCCTTGTATAATATTGTAGACAGCATTTTCGTGGCCCGGATCAATGAGGCGGCATTTACCAGCGTATCCCTTGCCTTTCCCATGCAGAACCTGATGATCGGCGTGGCGACCGGCATTGGTGTCGGTATGAATGCCCTCCTGTCCAAGAAGCTGGGGGAGAAGGAGTTTGAGACGGCTGACAGGGCTGCCATGCAGGGCCTCCTGCTGGCTTTTTGTGCCTACATCATCTTTGCGGTTCTGGGACTGACCATCTCCAGACAGTTTATGCTGGGCCAGAATCAGGTCCCGGAGATTGTGGACGGCGGTGTGACCTATCTGACCATTGTCTGTGTTCTGTCCTTCGGCATGTTCGGCCAGGTGATGATGGAGAGGATGCTCCAGTCCACCGGTCTGACCCTCTATTCCATGATAACCCAGATCACCGGCGCGGTCATCAATATGATCATGGATCCGATTCTCATTTTCGGTCTGCTGGGAGCACCCAGGCTGGGGATAGCGGGAGCCGCCATCGCCACTGTTTTCGGTCAGATTACGGCAACATGTCTGGCAGTATACTTTAACATCAGCAGGAATAAGGAGATTTCGCTTCGACTGTCCGGCCTGAAGCCGGATCCGGTCATCATCAGGCAGATTCTCATGGTGGGTGTGCCTTCCATGATCATGGTGGCCATCGGGTCGGTGATGACTTTCGGGATGAATAAGATTCTGGGCGTCTTTACCTCCACAGCCCAGGCCGTGTTCGGCGCCTACTATAAACTGCAGAGCTTTATCTTTATGCCGGTCTTCGGACTCAATAACGGGATGGTTCCCATCATTGCCTACAATTACGGGGCCAGGAACAAGGACAGGATCCAGCAGACCATCAAGCTGAGCATCATCACCGCAGTCTGCATTATGCTGGCCGGTCTTCTGGTTCTTCATATATTCACGGGCCAACTGCTCGGATTCTTCAATGCCTCCGACCAGCTGCTGGCTATCGGGATTCCTGCCTTGAGGATCATCAGCCTGAGTTATATCTTTGCGGGCTTCTGCATTGTGGCTGGATCCATTTTTCAGGCATTTGGAAACGGGATCTTCAGTATGATCGTATCCATCCTCCGCCAGCTGGTGGTTCTTCTGCCCCTGGCCTGGCTCTTCTCCCTGTCAGGCAATCTGACCCTGGTCTGGTGGTCCTTCCCTTTGGCAGAGCTTATGTCCCTGCTTATGAGTGTGATCTTTTTAAGAAGGATTCACCGGACCATTATCAGTAAACTATAGAAAGTGAGTTTGCAGCATGATTCAGGATATTATGCCAAGAATCTATCATAATGAGTACCTGCCCAGAGAACCGAAAGCGGAGGATATCGTATTTGTCTTCCACCAGGGAAATGTTCTGTCAAGGGCAGATGAGGAGGGGGCGGTTGGATTTCCTGCCGCCTCCCGGTTTTTAGCCGGCCAGCCAGCCCGGGAAGAGGAGAATCTCCGGTATCTCTTCTGTATTGATGAGAGGGCCTATTATCTTTATATTGGTCAGATGGAAGTCTCCATCCCGGGATTTGCATTTCATCCCCTCCGCCTGATCAGGAGGGCCAGGCCCAAAGATGAGTGCTTTGCGGCCATGACAGCCTGGCATCTATACGTCTGGTACAGGGACAACCGCTTCTGCGGGCGCTGCGGCCATCCGGTCATCCATGACAGCAAGGAAAGGATGGTATCCTGTCCTGCCTGCGGAAACCGGATATATCCCAAGATCTGTCCAGCGGTGATTGTGGGTGTGACCGATAAGAACCGGATCATGATGACCCGCTACGCCGGCAGAGAGTATAAGGGCAATGCCCTCAT
>JAFUDC010000019.1 GCA_017459345.1 Eubacterium sp. | reverse complement strand
TCTCCATTCTGCATCGCAGGGTTCCATGAACTTTTCCATGAGATCCCGGGCACCTTGACTTCCCTCCCTGGTCACAACCCGCTTGTAGGCATTGACAAAGAAAGGCCTGCCTTCCGGGTATTTCTTCAGGATCACAGCAAATGCATAGAGGATTTCCCGGGCGGTAAAGCCGGTTATGACACCGCTGACACCCTTTTTGCACATTTCCTCGCAGATGGAGGTTCCCATGATGGCATTCACATGTCCCGGATATATGTAGACATCCGTGCTGTCTTTCATGGCTTCGTAAGCAGCCGGCATAGTCTTGTTAGCAGTGAGCAGGCTGTAGTTATCTATCCCCTTTTCCATGGCCGTCTTTATGGTAAGACAGACAGCCGGGGTGGTGGTCTCAAAGCCCACGGAAAGGAATACAACCTCCTCATCCGGATGGTCAGCCGCATACTGACAGGCATCCATGGGTGAATAAACTACCTGGACCCGGGCCCCTCTGGCCCTGGCAGCAGCCAGAGAATCCCTGCTTCCTGGCACCCGGACCAGGTCCCCGAACGTGGTGATGGTTACTCCCCTTTCTTCAGCCAGCCAGATGGCCTCATCGATATAATCCACCGGGGTGACGCAGACGGGACATCCGGGGCCGGAAATCAGCTGAACCTGGTCAGGCAGCAGCTTTCTCACGCCCAGGCGGAAGATCTCGTGGGTATGGGTTCCGCACACCTCCATGATCTTAAGCCCCGGCCCGTCATAATTCCTTATGATACCCTTCAAATCATCGATATTCACAGTAAATCCTCCATCATATCCTCATCATCCTCATCCGTGATCCTGGCAATGGCTATCCCGGCATGGACCATCACATAATCACCGGGCTCCAGATCAGTTAAAAGTTCTGTGGAAATCTCTCTTTTCGCCCCGGAGGCATCCACGATTGCGACTCCGTCCTTCATGGTCATAATCTTAGCAGGTAATCCGACACACATAATCCTTCTCCTTCCTATTCGGGCAGATAATTTTCTCTTTTTTCTCGTTTTTATCTGCCCGGTAGTTTTCTCTCAGGGGTTTGCAGATGGTACATGGCTGCTACTGCCTGTCCCAGACAAATCCCTCCGTCATTTGGAGGAATCAGATGATGAGTCAGGACCTCAAATCCCGCATTCTTAAGCAAATGCTCCGTAAGACGTAAGAGCAGCTGATTCTGATAGACGCCGCCGCTTAAAGCGGCGGTATTCACTTTCGTCATATTCCGGATTCTTACGCATCCGGCTGTGATGGCCTCAGCAAGCTGACGATGAAATTGATATGCCAGCCTGCCGGCATCCTCCCCGGCTATAGCACCTTCAACAATATCTTTAAAAACTGCAGATGTTTTCAGCAGGAAAAAATGTGTATCCAAGTCAATATTCCTATCATTTATAAGGATATCGCCCTGAGTATCACCATCTGCCGAATTATGAATGCTGTTATCAGGCTTTCCCTCATACTCTTCCGCCGCGAACTCCAGGAATACCGAGGCCTCCCCCTCATAGGTTGATTCCTTCCTGATGCCCAAAACGGCACTGACCGCATCAAATAGTCTTCCGGCGCTGGTGGACCTGATGGTATTCAGCCCCCTTTCTGCCATGGCAAACTGGACCCTGGCCGTCTTTTCATCGCATAATCCCAGGGCACCCACAAGCTCCATGCCCTTTTCTGATCCGTATATACTGCGGATCATGGAGACGGCGATCCGCCATCCCTCCCGGGAGGCGGCATCGCCGCCCACATGAAGGAAGGGCTCGATCGATCCCATGCGGGTAAAACCCCGGTAGTCGGCAAGGAGCAGCTCCCCGCCCCATATGGTCCCGTCAGTTCCATAGCCTGTTCCGTCAAAGGATACACCGATCACCGTCTGGGCATAGTCATTCTCTGCCATGCAGGAGAGGATGTGGGCATAGTGATGCTGAATCTGGATAACAGGGACCTGCAGCTCCTCTCCCAGCTGCCGGGCTACAGATGTGGTATTATATCCCGGATGGAGGTCGCAGGCGATGATTGAAGGTCTGGCCTCCAGCAAGTCCTGCATCCGACGGACCGACTCCTTCAGGGCGCGTACAGTCCTCACATCCTCCATGTCACCGATGTAGGGTGAGGGATAAAAGAGCTGGTTTTTCCCGATACAGAAGGTGTTCTTCAGCTCACCCCCGATTCCCAGCACCTCTCCCCTGAGCTCCTCTCTGGCCATAACCGGCAGGGGAGCATAACCCCTGGACCGTCTGATCATATAGGGCGCCCCATCATAATAATCCATCACCGTGTCATCTGCCCGCAGACGGATCAGCCGGTCGTGGGATAAAATCACATCACACAGATTGCCCAGTTCCCTCCTGGCGTCCTCATCATCTCTGCAGATGGGAGCCCCCGAAGTGTTGGCACTGGTCATGACCAGACAGTCACTGACATCCACCCCATCACGATAATCGAAGAGAAGCAGCTGGATGGGAGCATAGGGCAGCATGACGCCCAGTCTGGGATTACCAGGGGCTACAGAGGGAGCCACCGCCCCCTTCTTTTTGGGCAGCAGGAGGATGGGCTTCTGGTGCCCGTCGAGTATGGCCTCCTGGTCTTCGCTGACCAGGCACTCTCTCCTCACCGTCTCCATATTTTTCATCATCACGGCAAAGGGCTTGACCGGACGCTTCTTCCTCCTGCGCAGAAGACTTACCGCCTCCTCATTTGCGGCATCACAGCAGAGGTGAAAGCCGCCGATTCCTTTTATGCCAACGATTCCGCCCTCTTTAATTACTGCTCTGGCCTTTCTTATAGCCTCAGGTCCCCGCTCCGGTCGATCCAGCAGATAAACCTGGGGACCGCAGTCATTGCAGCAGACCGGCTGGGCATCGTAGCGCCTGGTTTCTGCGTGGGTATACTCATATTCACATATACTGCACATGGGAAAGTCTGCCATGCTGGTCCTCACCCTGTCGTAAGGCATACCGTCTAAGATTGTCAGCCGGGGTCCGCAGCAGGTGCAGTTGATGAAGGGATGCAGATACCTCCGGTCCGAAGGATCATACATTTCCTTTTTGCAGCGCTGGCAGATGGCGATATCCGGGGAGACAAAGATATCCCCCTGCCGTTTTTCGCTTTCTATAATGGCAAAATCAGGAAACTCCATCAAGTCAGGCTTCTTCTTATCCACGGCCAGCTTGAGGATCACCGCCCTCTCCGGGGGTTCATATTCAATTCGGTCGCGAAAAGCCTGCAGTCTGTCTGCCGGTCCCTTGGCCCAGATCTCCACATAGGGGCCGACATTGCTGACATTGCCCCGAACATGGCAGGCATCCGCATGCCGGCTGACCGTGGGGCGAAAACCCACACCCTGAACGATTCCAAAAACCCGGATCCGCCACAATTGTTCTTTCTCCATAAACACCTCTGCCAAAAATCATCCATCATTCAATCTCTGCAATCCCACATTGGGCCAGTTCACTTACCAATTATCTTCTCCCTGACACGGCGAAATGCTCCAGATTAATCCAGGCCCCCTGGTAATCAGGAACTGCCTTTTTAAAAGAAATATCCCCTATAATCAGGTCATAATGGCCATCCCGGACCAGCCGGATCCACTGGTCCTCCGTCTTCAGGCGGATATCCCCTTCCCGGGTAAGCTCCTCATCCATGTCAAACCAGGAGGCCGCTGTTACCTGAACCTCCAGGTGAGCCCGGATATAATTCCTGAGTACATGAGCCAGTACCTGCTGGTGAACGATCAGAATTCTCCCGGGCTTATCTTCCTCGGTCAGTCTGACAATCTCCGGCCAGGCCGGAAGAGTCTCCAGAGGATAGTGGATCTCATAGGGAATCCCCAGATTCCTCTTAAGATATCTGGCCGCCGGCAAAGCTGAGGGAGCAATCACAACATTCTTCCGGGCTTTTCCTGCCCTTTTCACGGTCTCAAGGCCGCTGCCCAGACCATAGCAGAGAACTTCCTCATAGCCCTTTCCCAGATAATAATTAATAATATCAAGCGAAATCAGCCCCGCAGATTTTCGTATATTGTCAGACACCGTCATATTAGAAATTCCAAAATCATCAATCTCCCCCGGCTCCCCCGATCCGGCCCAGCTGCCCGGTGAAACCACCAGGTCAAGGGGTGTGGCGCCAAGAATACCCAGGATGGATTTGTCCAAGGATGGATTTGACCCTTTACTCCAGGTATAAGATTCTCCGGCGCATGAAGTTTTCCCAGCAGATTTTCCAGCAGCCTCAGAGGGTTCAGAGGGGGTTCCATCGAATGTTTCAGCTGGAAATAATGCTGCAAATACTGCCTCATAGGCCTTTCTTATGCCCTCATCATAAAGCTCCCTCCCATTGCTGTCCACTGTGATGACCGGCAGGCCGGTTTTCTTTTCGATCATTCTCTTTAAAGCCTGATAATCTGTCCCGATCACGGAGGGTACCGGGGTTCCGATGACTGCGATAAAGGAACAGTCGAGCTTTCCTGCAGCCTTCTCCACCTTCTCCACCAGCCGGTCATCTCTTCCCAGGATGGCATCCATATCCCTAAGCCCCGCGCTGAAGATGGCAGACCTGGTCCCGAACCATCGTGGCTCGTCAAAGCCGCAGATATTGCCCACGCAGCCGCCTGCATCCAGGATGATCACCATTCCGCCAAGCTCACAGAGGACTGACGCTGCCCCGGACTGGTCAGAGGCAAAGGGGGATATATATTTAAATAACCTCTTGTTTTTTCTCCCGGCTTTCGCCTCCGACATTTGCTCCGGGGAGAATGGCTGACTCTCCCTGCTTATCAGTTCGAAGCCGGAGGATCCGGATAAGTCCGGAGTTTTTTTCTTCCCGGATTGATTCTCCGAAGAATCATTCTCTAATAATTGATTCTCCGAAGATTTTTTCTCTAATAATTGATTCTTTGAAAAACTCCGCTCCCTGGATTCATGCTCCTGAAGTATTTCCTCACATGCCTCAAAAAAGGCCTTCACTCCCCGGTAGCCAAAGGGCTGGATATCATGGCACCATTCCAGATGGGCAGCCTCCGGATGATAGGTTGCCGCATCCCTGCCCACAGTGATATCTGTCCGGCTGCCCTCAGAGTCATAATAGAGCATAGTAGGCTCCAGATTGGAGTAGATACGTGTCCCGGGGCTCAGGGATGCTATCTTTTCGATATAGATAAAGTCTCCTTCCCGGGGATCAGCGAAAATCTCCGCCACCTGAAATCCATAGCGGATCAGGGCCAGAGACAACTCGTAGGCATTGGCATTGCATCCCTCTCCCACGGAAAATGTCAGATTGGGATAACATTTTTTAAAAGCTTCTATGGCAGCTGCCGCCTCATCATAATAAGCCTGATCTTCAAATGAAGCACCAAGAGCCGCTGCCAGCAGGCTGTATTGTCTTCGTATTTTATCAAGCTGATACAGCCTGGATAATTCGATATAGGGGATTCCCAGCCTCTTGCTGATATCGGAGGCCGCATAGCGGGCCTCAGGATTTAAGACCAGGTTAAAATTAGCCTCGGCCATATCCTGGTAATCCTCAAAGTCCCTGCACCTTGCTATCTCCCGGATCTTTTTCACCCCGATCTGTCTCAGGAGATCATAAAGTTCACAGTCCTCCATAAGAGAGGCAAAGAATCCCAGCAGGTTTACGCTGGTTCCCCGCCTCTTCCTCTTTTCCAAAAGAGAATAAATCGACTGGCGGACATGAACCATGGGCGGTTTGCGCCCTTCCCTGGTCAGGGCGTACATATAGCTGGGCAGAACAGGGACTCCCGCCTTGTCAGAAGCCCTCCTGCATACGCGCTCCATGTCGGTACCCAGCAGGGCATCCACACAGGTAATGCAGATCATTACCACGGAGGGCCTGGGTTTCAGGGAGTCACAGATCTCTTCCACTGCTGCCGGAATCTTCTTTAAGTGACGGCCGGTGACAATATCGGTCTCATCCATCAGAAGATAAAAGAAGCGGTTCTCATAGCCGGATAATTCGCTGTAAATGGTGGTATTGCGGCTGCAGCAGCCGGGAGCCACCAGGAGCATAACCGATCCGGGTATGGCCAGGGCCGCCCTCTTTACCCCGAAGCCCTGGGCCCCCGGCGAATTAAAGGCCAGGGTGGCCGGGGAACTGTAGATAAGATGTTTGCCGGAGATCAGCTCTTCCGGCATATTCTCCGGACCCAGGCGGGCCAGATCTGTCACACTAATTGACCAGGCATTTTCCCTGAAATCTCCGGACTCTACCGGATCTGTCCCGCCGCTTCCATATGACCTGCCGTTCATTTTTTCTTTATTCATCCTCATCACCTGTTACAAGCAGCTCCTCGGCAAGCCGCATAAAGGCCTTAGCCGCCTCTGAATCCGGCCGTCCCTCCACAACAGTCTGTCCCCGGTCTTCACACCAGGTAATATCATCACTTCTTACAATCTCACCTATAACCGGTAGGCCTACAGAAGCAGCAAAATCGGCCACCTTCTGATTCTCTCCCTCCACATTGCGGTGGTTTAGGACTATACCCTGGACTCTGGCATAGGACCTGTCCTCAAAATTTCTAACCGCCTGGTATATATTATTGGCCGCATAGAGAGCCATTTTTTCCCCGGAAGTCACGATCAGCACCTTCTCTGCATAGCCCTCCCTGATCGGGGCGGCGAATCCGCCGCACACCACATCACCCAGGACATCATATAAAACTACATCAGGCTGAAATGTCTCAAACAGCTCCAGATCCTCCAGCAGAGCAAATGTGGCGATGATCCCCCTTCCGGCGCAGCCAAGTCCGGGAGTAGGACCACCTGTCTCAATGCAAAGCACTCCTCCATAGCCAATCCTGGAAATGTCCTCAATTGACTCCGGATCCTCATCATATTCCCGCATATAAGTCATCACAGGCATGGGCAATTCTCCCCCCAGCAGATTGATGGTGGAATCCGCCTTGGGATCACAGCCGATCTGAATTACTCTCTTTCCTTTTCTGGCAAAAGCGGCCGCAAGATTGCTGGTCACAGTGGACTTGCCGATGCCGCCCTTGCCATAGATTGCTATCTTCAGCATAGAACCTCCTGGCCACGATATTATAAAATTAAAATAAGGTACAAAAAAGCTCTGCCATCTCACCGTCCTCTGACCAGGGAACTGTGACATAGCAGAGCAAAAACCCTCCTGTAAAGAGCTGAGAAGCCTGACCGGATAATTCCATAGATTCTTCCATAGAATCCAATCCCGGCAATCAGCATAAACTATAAAAGCATTATCACAGCTATTCCCACTCGGTAAGCCTTGTGGTCAGAGCTTGAATATCAGTTATTGATTAAAGTTTATCATGCATTTATATCGATTGCAAGGAAAAGTATGACTTGTGCCATCCCTTTTCTCCGTGCTATAATAGTTCTGTCCTTCAGTTCCGGGAGGAATGCAGCCTGGCTGTATCGGAGGTGTCTCGGTTCACACTATAAATTTTCCCGGAGGAACACGCTCCGGCTGGGGGACTATTATACAGCAAAAAACCCCGGGCAACCCGGGGTTTAAGTTTATATATTGATTATCTCTTGCTGAACTTAAGTGACACCCCGTATCTATGATACGGCTGGTGGAACTTATGTGACAACAGCCAATAAACGGCTGATTATCTCTTGCTGAACTGCGGAGCTCTACGAGCCTTCTTCAGACCAGGTTTCTTTCTTTCCTTCATACGCGGGTCACGTGTTAAGTAACCGGCCTTCTTTAATGCCGGACGTAAATCAGCATCTGCCTCGCAGAGAGCTCTTGCAATGCCGTGACGGATGGCACCGGCCTGACCTGTGTAGCCGCCGCCCTTAACGTTAACCAGCACGTCAAATTTATCTGTTGTGGATGTCAGTTCCAGTGGCTGACGGGCGATAACCTTTAATGTATCGTAGCCAAAGTAGTCATCCATATCCTTCTTATTGATCGTAACCTTACCGGTACCTGGTACAAGATAAACTCTTGCAACACTGCTTTTTCTTCTACCGGTTCCATAATATTTTGTAGTAGCCACTTACTTGTCCTCCTTCTTAAATTCCTAGAATTCTAATGGTTTTGGCTGCTGAGCAGCATGCTTGTGATCAGGTCCGGCATAGACAAAAAGCTTCTTGTACATCTGCCTTCCAAGAGGTCCCTTCGGAAGCATACCCTTAACAGCAAGTTCGAGAACCTGTTCCGGCTTCTTAGCTAACTTCTCTTTTAATGTAGTTTCCTTCATGCCGCCTACATAATCAGAGTGATGATAGTAGATCTTCTGGTCTAACTTCTTACCGGTCACTTTGATCTTCTCGGCGTTAACAACGATTACATAGTCTCCACAATCCATATGGGGAGTGAAGATCGGCTTATTCTTTCCTCTTAAAACCTTGGCAATCTCAGATGCAAGGCGTCCTAATGTCTTTCCTTCAGCGTCTACTACATACCAATCTCTTGTGATGGTAGCTGGGCTGGCCATAAAACTTTTCATGAGTCAAACTCCTCCTGTAAAAAACTGCCACCATACTTTGGAGAACGTCCTTTAAGGACAAATACAGTGACTTAGGATAATATCATCTTAAATGCGATGCAGCTTCCTGGCTGTCCGGACCCTCCGCCGCATCTTCTCTGCCTGATGCAGATGTATAATAAAAGTATGCTCCGGGGCTTTGGAGCACGCTTTCTTTACCACGATTATTTATTATATAATACAAGACCTGGCATGTCAACTTGTATTTTTGACTTTTTTCAAGGCCTTTTCATGGAAAGGGGCACATCGCCGCCCGGCGATGTGCCCCTTGTTTTCACAGTTTTTTCATCTGCAGATCATCACTTAATCTTTGCCTTTTTGGAAAGTCCCTTCTTAACGAGGAATTTTGCGTATGCTTTCTTCTTTGCCTTCGGAACCTTCACGGTAAGCTTAGCACCCTTGGAAGCTCCGGCACCCTTGAATGCCTTGGCTCCTACAGATTTGGCTTTGAGCTTCTTGGAAAGGATCGTGATTTTCTTTGCAGCTTTAGCATTAAGAAATGCCTGTTTTCCGATCTTTTTCACATTCTTTCCAATTTTAATGGTCTTAACTTTTGTGTTATTGGCGAATGCCTTTGCTCCGATGGCTGTTACCTTGTAGCTTACACCATTATATTTTATGGTGGCAGGCACATTGATGGATGAAGCCTTCCTGGCAAGACCGATCATGGTTACCGTTCCCTTGCCATTGGCGGCAGGATTGGTAACCTGATATTTACCATTGCCGGACACGATGACAGCACCCTTGGCCGGAGCGGCTGGCTGTGTCTGAGCCGGAGCGGCTGCAGTACTCGCAGAATCTGCCGTTTTTTTCAGCTCTGCAATTTTGGCCTCAGCAGCTTCTAATGCCTGTTTGAGCTCAGCAGAAACCTTGGCTTTTGCTTCATCGGACAGGGCAGCATAGGAAGCTCTTGCAGCCTTAACCTTGTTTTCGTCATCAACTGTGAGCTTATCTGAAGCAGGAATCTCAGCAATCTGATCAGATACTATCCTGGCGTCTTCCTCAGCTTTGGCAGCTTCAGCCTGCTCTGAGGTATATTTAGCCTTTACCATTGACAGCTTGTAATTATCGGCAATCGCGAAGACCATATACTCTTTATCTACTTCAGCGGATTTGGAGAAGGCAGCTGTACCATCGGTGCCGATATTAACCGGGTTATCTTCTTTATCATTCTGGAGATAAACTTTAACCTTCTGTCCGGAACTCTTATCTTCATATAAGGCTTTGACAACCTTAACGTTTGCAGCATCGGAAGGGATTCCCTCGAATTTTAAAGTCTTTTCATCAGTAAAGCTTGCCTTCACCTCTGCATAAACCGGAATCTCTATTGTGACATCATATGAGAATACACCGGCAGTAGTATAGAAGGTGATATTTGTCACCGTCTTGCCGCTGATATCAGCAAAAGCTTCCTCTGACTGATTCCATCCCAGCTCTCCAGCTTTCCAGATATGAACCACATGAGCCATACCATACTTTTTCCCGCCGGCAGTGATAACAACGCCGTTCACTTTCACATCACCCGCGATATCGGGTGCACCGGTTTCAATAACATAGTCGTCATGCTTGTCTGTAAGATTAAGTTTTGCGCTGTCAAGGGATGCTTTCTTAACATCTCCCTTTACTTCGCCGAAACTAAATTCTCCGCTTTCGGAGATGCTGACCTCTTTATAATTGGCCGGTTCCTCTGAAAGTACATAGTATGAATAGTCGGGTGCAGCAAATAAAGCTTCATATGAATCGAATGATTCTTCCTCTGAAGCTGTAATAAGCTCTGCGTTTGTCTTTTCCGCTGCAGCACTGAAAGTCTTTAAATCCTGAACATAAACCGGATAAACAACCCCGACTACAGCTTCAGTATTGTGATAGCCGCCGCCTGCAAGGCCATAGTTACTGCTCTTTTTTGCTGTAGCTCCGGAAACTGCATCGATTCCACCGGCTACCTCTGCTTTATAGAACCGGTCATAAGGAATATTCATCAGAACATAACCCTCTTTACACCTGACTGTATAATTATATTCTGTCCCATCCAATGTTTTTTTGGAAGGGAAGAGGATATTTGTTTCATTTGCCTTTACTTCATCGGTATAGGTTGAAGCTGTGTAGTCCTTTGCAAGCTCGTAATTATAAAACGCACTATCCTCAATCGGATCGGTAAAGTAACCGCCGGTAATGTTGTATACACTATAATTGCTATCTGCGGCTGGCACACCACCAGTGATCTTGCCATTAAAATAGCCGCCGCTGATATTTACAAGTGGCCTGGATGCTGAAACAGAGCCTGTCTCTCCCGAGATTACAACATCACCTGAAATGTTCAGTGTGTTGCTTCCAGATGTCGTTCCAAGCTGAACACCATATGTTTTTCCTGTGATTGTTCCGCCGCTGATCTCAATCGTGTTGTCATCGTAAACTGATACAGAAGCTGAATCTACACTGGTCAGGACACCTCCTGTTATTGAAAGACTCATGCTGCTATCTGCAAATATCGCATTCGCTCTATTCCCCTCTGCTAATATATTTCCTCCGCTGATTTCAGCTGAGGTTGGAAGGAAAGGACTTGAGCAGATTCCATTAGATTCGGAACCCTTCACAGAAATTGTTCCGCCTTTTACAAGTGCCTTTGCATTATTCCCAAATAGCTGGACAGCTTTAGCACTGCTTCCCTCAGCTGCAACCGATCCATCCAGCAAAGTAAATGTTACTGATGCACCTCCGATGTATACACCATATACACCATCTTCACCAGTACAGCTGGCCTTTATGGTTCCGCCATCTAATGAAGCAGCAGTGCCCCTTGGCAGGTTAAGTGCTATTGCTTCCGCTCCTGTTACTTCAATACTTCCCCCGTTAATCACTGCACTTCCATTTTTCGGAACATTAACGCCATAAGCTGACTTTCCTGATGCACTGATTGTTCCGGATTCGAGTTTAACGGATCCACTTACCGCTGATGCATAATCACCGGAAACTGTAATCTTTCCGGTCTGAGCCTCTGAGCTGTCTTTTACCGTAAGTGTTCCTGAAGGAACATTGACTGCCGTAGGATAAGCACTCGTCGGACCGGCGATGCTAAAGCCATTCAGATCAATCGTGACATCATCTGTGAACTCTGCTGTTTCTGTCAGGTTTACATCCTCCGTCAGCCTGATTACACCATCTGTTTGTTCAGGCAGTGTTTCTGCCGCATAAACATTCTTTGCTGATAATCCAAACATCATAAACACCGCTAATAAGGATGTCAGAAGGATTATCAACCTGTTTTTGATTGAATAAGTTTCTTTCATCATATCTCCTTTCCTGGGGTTTCCCCTTTTTTAACTCTATAACTAAGGCAATCCGAATCTTTCGATTCAATCGGATTCGTCTCGACGAATCCGGGGACTTACCTTGTTACCTTAACTTTTCTGCCGGCGTTTTTCCTGGTGAAAATCTTTTTATATTTTTTCACATAAGCATTATTAACCGACTTCTTTCCTACTCTAACCTGGATTTTTGTGATTTTTGATTTCTTCAGAGCACCCTTCACCGAGGCTTTCTTAAGTTTTTTGGTTTTTATAACGACTACTTTTACTTTTTTGCAGCTGCTGAAGGCACTCCTGCTGATCTTTTTAACCTTTTTTCCAAGCACTATTTTTGTAATATATGTTTTATCGGCACCGGCTTTTTTAACCGCTTTATCAATTGAAGCGGCATTGACTGTCCGTACATTTACGGTGATTGCTTTGGTTTTTCCGGATTTATCTGATACTGCCTTCTTGTCGGCAAGTGTCTCCTGTCCATCCTTTGTTGTATCATCTCCCTTATCAGGATTGTCTCCAGTCTGACCTGGATCTTCTATGTCTTTTTTATCAGACTCTCCATAAACCAGGCTGACTACCCCATTCTTAAGTGCCCAACTGCAAAGGCCGCTTCCATCCCCGTTATAGTAGAGGCTGTGATACCTGGAGCTGCCGCTCTCATCTGCACCGAGGGCTGTGCGCACCTCTGCCAGTGTTGTCGCAATCTTGCTCCTATTCTCCTCCAGCATCTTGACGAAAGCCTCTGAGGACATGACAGCCCGGGTCTGTGACTGTGAATTTGCTTCCGCAGATTCATTGACAAATTTCCCGGCATAGCGTGTTTGTTCTGCCGCCTTTCCGGCCACCTTCTGTATGGCATCAGAGTTAAAGTAGCACTGCCGGTGTTCTGACGAGCTGGCTGCCATTCCGACGAAGCCCCCTATATACATACTGTACTTGCTGACGATTTCCACATTTCCTCTGGCGTAACAGTTTATGCAGGCACCGCCGTCCAGGCCGATAAAGCCGCCGGCTTCTGCCCGGTTGGTCTGGTCCGCGTCAGCATGAACATCGCCCAGAGTGCAGGAGTTGACGATGGTAGCCCGGTTGGTGGTGGCAGAAAGGCCAGCTGCATAGCTGTAGCTCTTGCCTGACCAGGACCGGCTGTCCACGTCGGTCATGCAGTTTTCGACACTGCCATACATGAGGCTGCCCGAAAGACCTCCGGCAAAGGCAAAATCTTCATCGGACCTGGAGCTGACGATTCCGCTTACAGAGCAGCGGTCTATGTCAAAACCGCCCTGGGCATTGCCCACAAGCCCGCCGACATAGCTTCTCCACCGGTTCCTGGTATAGAAGGAAATGTCTTTAAGAACCACATTTCTGATGCCGGCCCTATATCCATTCTCAGGGATCTCGTTTCCTTCATAGTCTCCCTGGACTATTCCGAACATTCCCATGTAATGTGCTGCAGCAGGCTGAGATTCGCTTCCTGCCCTCATTCCTTTGATGCTATGATTACCGCCATCATAATTTCCCCTGAAGGGATAGAGGGCTGCCACATCCTGACCGAAACCGTCCCCGTCAACATCAGCAAATATGCCCCAGCCGATGGGCTTCCAGTCACCGCCCGAGATGGTGATGTCCGCAGTCTGCCTGAAATAGCTGCCCTTCCAGTCCACATCCTCGTTGATTGAGTCAGCCAGATAGCGAAGCTGGTATTCATTTTCTATAAGATAGGGATCCTGACTGCTGCCGCTGCCCTTGAACTTGCTCTTATCTGCCGGGTCATAATCTGATGTATCACCATAAGCCGCCTTATATTCCGCTCTTGCCAGGGCCTCTTCGTAAGCACTTCCTTCCTGGCTGCCCTTAAGGACCTTAGTTTCGGAACATTTTCCATCAGCCACGGTGATCATCACCACAGTACTGCGGTCATCGGACCGGCCGTACCATTCGCCGTCAGGCAGGGTCTCGTCCGTTTCCCCCTCATCGCCTCCCTCTTCCAGCTGCTTTTCAATATCCGGCTGAACATAGGTTGCATTCATTCTCTCATTGGTCAGAACAGCCTGTCCCCCATCTACAGTCCAGGCTCTAAGGGCATCGGCCGGCAGGCCGTAGATGCCGCTGATATCTATGGAAAAACCGGCAAATGATGTATTAAGTCCTTCTGCCACTTTTTCTGCATCTGCAACAGGATGATATCCCTCATTGTTATCCACCAGGGACCCCGGAAATTTGAAGCCCCACTCGTCACTGACTCCGCCGGCCACGGTCTCTCCGAAGGGATCCACCGGGCTTACGGTATGTCCGTCAATGACCATGCGGGCATCCTCGTTGTACCAGCAGTTATATACCTTTGCGATTCCTGTAACCCATCCGGTGATGATTCCGGTATCGATGGAGTACTCCAGTGCTTCAACTCCGCCCTGGCCATAGCAGTTTACGATATATCCTCCGTTAACTGCGGCGATATTACCCAGGCAGGCCATGCCTTCGATGTCATAGGCCGTATCCCGGTATCCGCTTCCTGTGAGATCACCCAGGGCATAGCTGTTGGCAACCAATCCCCTGTTAAGGAGTCCCACCATTCCGCCGACCTCAGCCAGTTCACCGGATAGTTCCCTACCTGTCATGGTCACATCAGTCATGGAGTTGATGATGGTCCCCTTAAACATATGGCCCACCATTCCGCCCATAAAGGAGGTCCCCTTGTCCGTCACATGGGAAATGGCTCCCCGGACAGCACAGCCATCTATGGCTGCCCCATGGTAATCTCCCTCCGTATCTGTGCCGCTCATCCGGCCAGCTATGCCTCCCAGGTAGGCTGAGCCGGTACTGTGTGTATAGATTGCCACATCAGCCAGGGTCAGATCATGGATATGGGCATGTTCATTAATCCAGCCGAACAGGCCGATGTAGGCATTCGCCCCATCAAGCTCCACGGGGCTTTCCTGACTGCCCTCCCTGAGTCCGGATATGGTCATTCCGTTTCCGTCAAAATCTCCGTCAAAGCGATAGAAGCTGCCTCCCACCGGAGTCCAGTCGGATCCGGATATGTCGATATCATCCATCAGCTTTACGTAGCTGCCGCTATAATCAATCTTGCTGTTCAGCGATCCGGCAAAGGCCCGAAGCTGAGCTTCTGTCCTGATCTGCCAGGGATCACTCTGTGTCCCGCATCCTCCCTCAAAGATTTGACTGTCAACTTCTCCGGTCTGCCATACATGCTCTGACAGGATGACTTTACCCTCTTCCAGCTTCCACTCCCGCAGGGCAAGCTCCGGCTCATTCAGCTTGTCATTGATGGATTTGATGTTGGTATTCAGCTCCTCGGCATAGGTTTCATCAGCCAGGTCAGACGCTGGTCTGGCTAAAAATGATGCCTCCTCGATGGTTCCCAGATTCTCCCCGCAGGCTGCCGGCTCCGCCTCTTTGTCATTTACCCTCAGGGACGCATCCGATGCATAGCAGATCATATCTCCCGAGGAGCTTCCTGCAGCCTGTCCTGCAATAATGCCTGCATAAGCGGTTTCAGCCTCGTCCTTCTGGCTGACTGACACAGAGCCTGCAGCATAAACATTATAAGTTTTGCTTGAGAGCATACCGGCAATTCCTCCGGCATAGGCATCTTGATTCTCGGATGTATTCCCAGCCGCCGTCATAGCAAATGCAGCGCAGTTGGCAATCACGGTCTCATTGCCGGTCATGCCGGCGATTCCGCCGGCGTAGGCGGCGTTGAGGCTTCCTGAAGTCTCTGCCTCAACCTTTCCATCAGAAATGCAGTTGATGATGGCTGATCTTGTGAAGGCCCGCCCTAAAACACCGCCGGAAAAGCTTCCTGATGAAGACCGGACAACTACCTGTCCGTCAACCTGGCAGCCGTCAACCACAACTGCCCGACCGGCAGAGGTCCCGGCCGTATCTCCTGCAAGCAGACCTGCACGGATTCTCACCTTGTCAGCTGTGCTGCTGACATTAATCTCAGAATCTTTTATGTTCAGATTGCTGATCCTTGCTGTGCCAGCCAGAGTGGAAAAGAGACCAAGATTTGCCTCTGTATCAAATTGTCCTTCTATCTTCATGCCGGTGATCGTATGAAAACGACCGTTGAAGCTGCCGGCAAAGACCTTATTGGAGCTTACCGCTTCCTTTCCTTCTTCTCCAATGGGATTCCAGTTCCCGGCAGCTGATAAATCTATATCCGCCCCAAGAACGACATAGGAGGAAACATAGGCTTCGTCGCCCTCATCAACTTTTCCGGCAAAGTTTAACAGCTGTCCTGCTGTGCTGATCACATAGGGATCCTGTTTTGTGCCGGCTCCGGTGATTTCATCCGAAGCCCTTGCCAGAGCATCAGAAACCGCCTCCTTGATGCCCTGGCTGCTCAAGGTCGCTCCGCTTACAGAGTCAACAGCCTGAATATCCTGGGCAGATGATACTCCAATCAATTTATCCAGCAGGATGC
>JAFUDC010000143.1 GCA_017459345.1 Eubacterium sp. | reverse complement strand
CTCCGGTTTATCAGGATCTCCACCAAAGAATTCCTGATTCAGAGAGATTATGTCCTTTTCTATCTTTCGTTTACCTGTATAGATCACAAATGCTTCTACATCCGGGATATCTACCTTAACGGAACTATACAGATCCGCTTTCCTCATCACCAGATAGCTACTGGCAGAATCGAAATAGTAGTCAGCCAGGCGGAAAATGATGTTCACGGACCATGTGGATTGTGCTTCAGCAAGAACAATGAGCTTCCCTCGCAGACTCTGTAGAATGAGAGCCTTTATCCAAAAACCTTTATCCTATATAAATAATAACAACAATCTACATGGTTTTCAACTAGATTTTTGAATAGAGGGCATCGCAGCAACGATGCCCTTTTTGAACGCAATAGGATAATAATTTGAAAGTCGCCATCACCTAAGCAGGTGACAGCGACTTTCAATTCATACTTTTTTACACTTATCCCTTTTCAATTTTTTAAAAAATGATATTAATTATCTGACTCCATTTTCTTCAGGTTTTGACTCCATGTTGACACCATTTTGCCGTGAAATTGCGTGATTTTATGTTAATTTATGTAAACCCAGGAAATATCCCCAGTACATATATTGTTCACAATCTATCAGGCTCAGAGCCTTTATCCATGCGGTTTATGGCTATTTCATATCCTTAATTTCGTCCCTGATATAAGGCGTCATCTGATATACATAGTATTTTCCCCAAGAGAATTCAGCCCTCAATTGTAAGGATATCAGAAAAACCAGTCACTTCAAAAATCTCCATGATTGTTTCATTAACATGGATCAGCCTCATCTGGCCCTGCTTGTTCATGATCTTCTGGACTGATAGCAGAACACGGAGGCCTGCACAGAGGAAATGTAATCAAGTTTATTAAAGTCCATGGTCAATTCTGATACATTATCCAGTGAATCCTTCAGGTCCTTTTCCAAATCAGGGGCTGTCATAGTGTCAAGACGTCCCTCCAATATGTAGTCAGCCTTTCCATTATCGATTGTTTTATTAATATTCAGCATTTTTGTCTCCTCTCATATTTTTTTACTTAGGGTCAGGATATTCTGACCATCCTTATATGCATAGTTGATCTCATCCATATAATTCATAGTCATAAAAATTCCCAGCCCGCCGGGTTCACGCCCATCAAGAGAAAGCAGAAAAAACAAACTGCGGCCGGAAAAGCTTCTGCATCTGAAACACAGGATGTGCCCGGCACTCGAAAAAAGAGAGGGCGGCCTGCAGCATTGTCTGATCCTTCAGGAATTGAAATATCCTATCCCCTGTCTTACTCTCCATCATGGATAATTCAGGAATCTTATAAAGTTCATGGCGCAGAATGATGATTGTGTTCAGATTATTTTTGTTCATAGTATGTCTTTCTATATGAAAACCTCAAAAAATCAACAGGTTTATCCACACTACAGACTGCATATTTATATCCGTCACTTAAATCAAACTCTTTAAAATAATAGGTCCGGTCATCAAGATTTTGTCTGACCAGGATCCGATCATGATCAATAATGATGCTGAACTGATCCAGAGGCAACAGGAGCCCCACTCCTGCTGCCTTTATAAAACTCTCCTTGAGTGTCCAGAAGCGAAAGAAAAGGTCCTTCCGTCTGTCCTTGTCCTGACAGGTCATCAGGGCCCGGTTCTCCTCATCAGAGAAGAATTGCCGGGCAATCTTCAGATCGATCTCTGTAACCTGCTCCACATCGCAGCCAATCTCCTGGTCAGAAAGAGCACACATGACCCTGGTTCCGGAATGAGAGAGATTAAAATAGATCCCGCCAGGATGGGCAAGACAGGGCTTTCCGTTTGCAGTGGTTGTCAGGCGGAAATCTTTAAGGCCTTCCTCCCTGAGAGCCCATTCCAGGAGGGCTCCCGCACCCAGAGATAATCGCTTGTCCTTACCGAATACCATTCGGTCTGTTTTTTCTCTGCGTTCCGGCAGAACAGACTGATACAGGCGGCGAAACAGGTCTTCATCCTTCAGCTGATCTACGTCAGCTGCATATACTTTCGTTTCCATCTCTTTCGCCCTGCTTCTTAAGCATCCTTTCCTTTATAGTAAAAGCCAAGCATGGTGAGGTCATCAAACTGGGGAGCTTGACCCACAAACTCGTCGATTTCCTCTCTCAGGCCAGACAGAAGCTTTTTGGGATCGGATACAGGATTTTTGTTGAGAGCATTGAGGATTCGTTCCTCGCCAAAGAGCTCTTCCTGTATATCTGTGGCCTCCGATACCCCATCGGTGTACTGAATGAGGACATCTCCAGGATGGAGCTCAAATTCATGGTCGCGGAAAGGGATTCCTTCCATGGCTGCCACAACAAGAGAATGCCTGTACTTGATCAGCTCAAAGCTGCCGTCCTTTCTTTTCAGGGCCGGGTGCTCATGTCCGGCATTCGCTGCAATTCCCTTTCCGGTAGAGATTTCAATGATTGCCAGCCAGACTGTCACAAACATCTTGGCTTCGTTTCCTTCGCACAATTGGTTATTGACATCATGGAGGATCTCTCCCGGACTTCCACCCATGAGGGTCCGGTTCTTGATCAGGGTTTTGGCTATGACCATAAAGAGGGCTGCGGGGACCCCCTTTCCTGACACATCCGCCACCACCAGGGCAATGTGGTCCTGATCCACCAGGAAAAAGTCATAGAAATCACCGCCCACCTCCTTGGCCGGATCCATGCTGGCATAAAGGTCAAACTCTTTATGGTCAGGGAAAGGAGGGAAGATCCTGGGCAGCATGTCAGCCTGAATCTGGGTGGCCAGATCCAGCTCCGCTCCGATCCTCTCCTTCTCTGCCGTCACCTTCTGCAGGTTGACCATATAATCCTCAAGCTCGGTGATCATATCACCAAAATGATCGGACAGGCTCCGGATCTCGTCATTTCCCTTTTCCTGTTCCCGTATGTTTGCGGCAATGGCCGGATTCTTGGTTTCTGCGTATTGGACAACATTTTTCTCAAGGTTAAGCAGACGGCTTATGCTTCTTCTTCGAACCAGAGAACCCATAATTATGATGGAGATCAGCAGGACGACTGCGTATCCTAAAAATTGTGTGGCGACCGCATTGCGTATGGCGCCGGTCACACTGGCAACCGTAATCTCTGCACCGATCAGACCAATCTTCTCCCCATCTACTGTTACAGGAATGAAATAGGCATAATTATGACCGAACTCATTGTCAAATACATCAAAACCGGATGGGGCCTGTCCTGTATGCCAGGCCTCCCACATCATAGGAAACTTGTCCGGGTCCTCAGGTACTTTCACACCTAATTCATAATAACTTGCCCCGTTGATCTCTATCTCCGTTTTAATGGGATCGATCATATAGCATACTTCCGGTTCATTCGTAGGGTAAATAAAATAAGTATAAGCCATTCCCAATTTATCCTGAACCGTTCTGAAAAGAGACACCCAGTATTCATAGCGGTAGAGGGCATAAGCTGCCTTTGCTGAATCAGACAGGTCCGTAAATGTCATATCCACACCAAAGACCTTGCCCGGGTATTCTTTGGCGAATACCTTCTCGAACTGCTCTTTTGCCGGCGTGTAATCTCTATCATAATCTGACGGAACAAGCATCTCTTCATAATGCTCATCAAAATACTCCTTCAGTTCTTTAAAGTCCTCTCCCTCTGCTTTGATACAGCTCTCCAGATATTCTGAGATTCTTTTGAGATTCTCTTCGGATTCCCTGTGATAAAAGAGCGTATGGCTTACATAGGTATAGATTCCGTTCAGCGTCAGGCTGATCACGCCAAAAACCACTAACATATAAATAAACTTGGTAACCAGGCTGACCCGTTTTGTTTCCGTATTATTCATCCTGTTTTTGCTCCTTTAAAATGATTCAAGAATTTCTTTGATACATTCTGCAATCTGTTTCCTGTATTTTGAAAGAAATACAAGATGATCATCCATGTCCCCTGCTATCCCGTAAATCTTTCCCTTCCGGTTGGTATAGGAGTCCCAGGGAGAATCTGTCACCTCTTTGTCGACAAGAAAAATCGAATGAATTTCCGTTTCAATGATCCCTTCTGTGACATATGGCATACAGCTGTTAATCCTGTAAACCAGATAAGTCTCGAAAAGGGCGTGCAGCAAACCTTCATTGTCTTTTGAATAAATCTCATCATGCGCCGCTAAGCAGGCAATCAGGGCATCCTTCACAGAAGCTTTTCTGACCTGAAGTTCACTATGGCCGAAGAATATGGTTTCCACCGCCTTAAGGCTCTCCTCCTGACTCTCTGCTGCATAAGCAGCCGCTTCTGCTTCGCTAAAGGGAGCTGACTCGAGCATGATGAGCCTTCCGGGCGCTCTTCCATCACGCTCCAGCTGTCCTGCCAGAGCATGGGCAACGCTGCCTCCCTGAGAATAGCCTATAAGAATGTCACCAGCTTTAAAAGAACCGGAAAGGGCCTCTATGTAAGCATCAAGTACTGCCTGCCGCAGATCCTCTGAGAAAGGATCAAAGCTTTCCAGGTCAGAAAGACTCATCTGCCCAAAGGACCGGTATTTGGCATCTGTCAGCCCCCAGATATAGCCAGGGTAATGCAGTTCTCTTAACAAAGGCAGGTAGCACATACTCATTCCACCCGATGGTGGGAGACAGTAGATGGCAGGGAGATCTGCATCTCCTTCCTGAAGAAGGATACAGTTTTCCTCCTCCTGTTCTTTTAAGAAGCTTTTCCTAAGCAGTTTACCAAGTCCCCGGACCGTAGGCCGGGAAAAGACATCTGCTGCCCGGACCTTATATCCCGACAGCCCGGACAGAAGCCGCATCAGATCGATCGAGCTGCCCCCCAGTTCAAAGAAGGAGTCATACCTTCCTGCTCTGTCCACCTTAAGGATCCGCTCAAAGAGTGCTGCAACCTGTTCTTCATAATAGTGTTTGGGGGGGACATAAGTCCCGGAGGCCTGAATCACAGGCCTGGGCAGTCTCTTCCTGTCCACCTTTCCACTGGCTGTCAGGGGGAAAGCCTGCATCTCCATGATAAAGGCCGGAACCATATAATGGGGAAGCCGGTCTTTCAGGTAGACTCTTATGGAATCCAGCCCATCCTGAGAAAGGGGCGATCCTTCCAGGGTAATATAGGCGGCAAGAAAAGGAGCTTTTCCTTCCTCTTTAACGGGAACAACGACCGCATCCCTGATTCCCGGATATTCCTTAAGACTCACTGCAATCTCTTCCGTCTCAATCCGAAAGCCCCGGATCTTGACCTGGGAATCCTTTCTGCCCATGAAATAAAGGTTATGGTCCAGTCCGAAAGCACCTAGATCCCCGGTACGGTACATGCGGCCCCCGTCAAAGGGATTATCGACAAAGGCCGCTTTTGTCAGATCCGGACGCCCATGATATCCCCTGGCCAGTCCTTCCCCGCCGATACAGATCTCTCCCTTCTGCCCGATCCCGCATAGCTGATCCCCCTGCATGATATAGATCCTCTTGTTGGGGTAGGGTCTTCCTATCGGTACCCGGGCTTCCGCTTCTTTATGGTAGATGTAGTATACGGCATGGACGCAGGTCTCCGTCGGCCCATAGTCATTGACCAGCATCCGGGTATGCCTGGCATATTCTTTACAGGCTGCGGAATCTGTCTCATCCCCACCGGCAAGAAGCAGCCTGAGCTTCAGTCTTCCCTCCAGGCAGGGAGAAAATGTACGAAGCAGTGCATTCGTCGAATCCATGACCGTAATCTGGTTCTCAACACAGTAGTCCACGATCTGCTCCGGAGATTCCAGTCTCTCCTGGGGGATAATAGACAGGCATCCTCCCTGAGCAAGTGTCGGGAAAATCTGTGAAACGGATGCATCAAATACAGGATTGTAGAGGAGCACTACCACATCCTTATCGTAACTTCCATAGGACGCTTCATTGCTGTGAATCAGGTCAGAAAGGGCCCTATGGTCCATCTCCACTCCCTTGGGCCTGCCTGTTGTTCCGGAGGTATAGATCATGTAGGCGATGCGGTCCTTAAACAGTTCTGAACAGGGAGGCTCATACTGTCTGCCGGCGGCGGCATCCGGGAATTCTTCCCGGATGCATGGTATATCAGATATGACACTCAGACCAAGCTCTGAGAACAGACCCATGAGATCCTCCCTCTTTTCACCGTCCGGACAAAGGATCCTATCAGGACAGATCACAGAAGCCGGATTGCAGTCCGTAAGCATCGTCTTCATTCTCTCCATAGGGAAATCTTTATCAACCGGCACATAGGCTGCTCCGGACAGCATGACTGCCAGCATGGCTGCGATCAGTTCAAAGCTGCGGTCCGTGATGATCGCGATATACCGTTCCCCGCCGAAACCGATCCTGGCAGCCAGAACGGAAGCACTGGCCCAAAGTTCCCCGTAAGTCATACATTTTCCATCTGCAGAAAGGGCGATTCTGCCAGGATCCGCCATGACCTGCTGGTACATAAGATCGGGAAAAGTGTCAGCCGGAAATTGCTTTCTGATCCCCGCGATCTGCCCTGTCATAAAGGTCTTCTCCCCTTCAGGAATCCTCTCAAGCTCTGAAACCTTAATGCCCGGTTTTTCGATGATCTGGGCTGCCAGATGAAGGAGTCTTTCAAGGAGAAGCTCCATGTATTCTCCCGGATAGAGCCCGGAATCAAAACTAAGAGACAGCTGGTAATCTTCCCCCTCTTCCACACAAAAGCTCAGTCCATAATCAACCTCTTCATGCAGCGGGAGCAGGCGGAAGTCGTCATCCTCATCCGGCTGAGGGTAATTCTCATAAACATAAAGGGTCTGGATCAATCTGCCCTTCAGGCCGGTAACAGAGCCGATACTGCTTAAAGACAGGCCTTCATAAGGCTGCATGGAGGAATAGTCCTCCTGCCTTCTCTTCATCAGGTCGTCTGCCCTGGTGTCTTGACTCCACTGGACACGGACCGGAATGGTAGAAATCAGCATGCCGACAATCCCGTCGATGCCGTTAAGATTCCGGTTTCTTCCTGACACAGTCTCCCCGAATACGATATCACTCATACCATTCTCAGCACCCAGAAGGAGTGCCCAGAGCACGCCAAAGAAGCAGCCGCCGGTTATATGGTTTTTCAGTAAATACTGTCTGATTCTCCGGCTCAGCTTCTTTCCTGAAGATCTCTCCACCGCTTTCTCACTGCCTTTTTCTTTCTTCCCGGAGCAGGGAAGGGACAGGCTTACACCGTCTTCCAGACCGTTTAAATAGGTCTCCCATTGTCTCAGACCTGCATGGATATTCACATGGCTGCAATCTTTAAGATAATCCTCAAAGGAGCTGGTCTGCGCGGCCTCTTTCCTGACATCAGGAACCAGTTTATCTGCATCCATTCCCCGGCACAGCTTTCTGTAGTAGTCCATCAGGGTGTCCATCAGGATCGGAAAGCTCCAGCCATCCAGAATAGCATGGTGGGCGGAGACCAGAATACATGTATATTGTCCGTCCCGCTTGGCCGGTCCGGACCGGACAGGCTCCTGATACCTGGTAAAACGAATCAGGGAGTCCGTTTCTATGGAAAAACCTCTTTCTGTGTCCCTGGCAAGGACCTCATCAAACTTTAAGTCTGAAGCATCAATATATTCCGGTGCGGCATCCTTCAGTATCAACTGCCAGACCTCCTCCATATCCTTATAAAGGAATCGAAGGCGGAGGGCGTCAAAACGCTGGGAACACAGGTAAAGAGCCTGCCTGAATTCTGTTTCTTTCCATTCTCCATAAATGAGCAGCTGATCCTGCAGGTAGTAAGCCCGGCTATCGGGTTCTGCAATATAACGGTAAAGCATGCCTTCCTGCAGAGAGGTCGGCCTGGAAACTGCAGACAGGCTTTCAGGATCATACAGCAAAAGAAGCCTGCTCCAGTCAGATAAGGACATAGCCTGGCGTCCTATGCAGAGATCTGACGGAGTATATACAGGTTTCCCGGCGCCCAACCCGGCAAGCAGGGTAAGCTTTTTGACAAACATGTTAAGCATCCGGCTGATGCGTTCCGGATCAAAAACGGTGTCATAACGGCACTGAATCAGTAAACCTGATGCATTTCCTCTGATATCCAGAGAAATCGTATCCGGTTCTCCGTTTGCCGGATCGATATCTGCGCCCCCTGGTTCATGAAGAAGGCGGATGTTCTTAAAAGTCTCACCCTGTCCGTCTCCAAGGTAATTAAAAACAATGCCCCCATATTCATTCAAATCCTCATAGAGCAGGCCATATCCTATCCCCAGATTGGGAACAGACAGACGAGCTTCCTTGGTGAGAATGATCTGCTCGATTTCAGAGGATGCCAGGTCAAGGATCAGGGGATAAAGTGCCGTAAACCAGCCTACGGTGCGGTCGGTCAGATACTGGCTTCGGCTGTCGGGAGTTCCCTGCCTTCCGTCATTCGCACCTTTTGCCGGTACATTTCCCCTGCCATGGCTTTCCAGCTGGACAGTCAGAACCTCTGCTCCATCATGCTCTTTAATGGCAAGGGCAAGGCCCGCCAGCATGATGGTATCAGGCTTTGTATGAAAGCTTCCTGCAACTTTAAAGAGTCCCTCCTTCACCTTCGCCGGAAGCGTCAGGCAAATATCTGCATAAGCTCTCTTCAGGGGATCTTCTGTCCTGCCCCGGTACTTTGCCAGCCAGTCCATTCTTACAGCGTCCTGGCGGGTCAGATTCTTATGCACTGACTCCCAGTAGGCCTTCTCCGGGAGAAAAGCCTCATTGTCAGAGTAAGCCCACAGACCTTTGCTCCACTCGCCAAAGGATACCGTCCCTTTCCTGGTCAGCAGGTGGCTGCCGCTTAGAGCATCGTCAAGGTCACCGAGGATAATGCCCCAGGAGACTTCATCAATGACATAATGATGAAAGGCCAGAAACAGCCTGGTCTTCGCAGGAACCGTCTCAGTCCCCTCATTGATGAAGAGAGCTGCCTTCATCACCACGCCCTCTCGCAGAGACATCTCTTTTTGGAGCCTGGCGCAGACTTCTTCCCGTTCTTTATGTCCGAGTCCTTTATATACCGGGAGAGTAAACCATGGCATAGCTTCCGCGTCCCGGATATGGAGATCCTCTTCACCATCAGCCGGCACGGACGATTCCGAATGGACATCAGGCAATCCAGGCGATTCCAATTGTATATCAGGAATAACCAGTCTTAACATGCCATGTATGCGGATCAGGCTGTTAAGTGCTCTTTCCACTTCCGCCTGCCCGGGATCAGCGGACAGCAGCAGAAGGACAGACTGATTATACCAGTCAGGATTATACATATTCACAGCTTCAAACTGTCTCATGACAGGCGTCCGGACAGCCCTGGGATATTCTGTATATTCCGTAGTGTCCTGTCTTTTCTCAGACGCCTGAAGAAGAGAGGCGAGTCTCTTTATGGTTCGATATCTTATCAGATCGCTGCCTGTGATCTGATAGCCTTTATCATATAGAATCGATGAAATCCGGATGGCTTTGATGGAATCCCCGCCCACAGCCAGGAAGTCATCATTTACACTGATTCTTGAAAGCTTTAAGACTTTCAGGAAGGCTTCAGAAAGATCTGTCTCCTCCCGGCTCTCTGCTTCCTGAAACGCCTTATCAGGAAGCCTTTCCGGCTTCGGCAGGGCGCCTACATCAACCTTGCCGTTGATAGTAAGAGGCAGCTGGTCCAGCCGGATCAGGAAACCCGGTACCATATAATGGGGCAGAATCTGCTCCAGCCGGTCACGCAGGTCATCCGCAGATACCGGCATCGGCTCCTCTGTCGTATAATAGCCGCAGAGGGTATCCTCTCCCCCTTCTGTTTTCCGGATCAGAACAAGGGCGTCCTCGATACCGGGAAGCCTTCGCAGGACAGACTCGATCTCCTTTAGTTCAATACGAAAGCCCCGCAACTTGACCTGGTCGTCGATCCGGCCCATGAATTCAATATTTCCATCCGCCAGGACCCTGGCCAGGTCCCCGCTTCTGTACATGGGGCCTGAAAAGAAAGGATCCTCTGTAAACTTTTCTCTCGTTAATTCTTCTCTGCCGTAATAACCTCTTGCCACCTGGGCTCCGGCGATGCATAGTTCTCCGGGAACGCCGATTCCACAGAGTGTTTCTCCCTGCAGGACATAAGTCCGGCTTCCGGGAATCGTCCTTCCAATGGGTACTTTCCCATCCGGCAGCTTTGCTGCCGACCTCAGGACTCCTTTGTCACTGAAAAGAAAGCTGACCGCATTGACGCATGTCTCAGTGGGACCATAAGTATTTAAAACAGTGCGCCCTTTTGACCAGGCCAGCAGAAGGTCACAATCAGGTGCCTCCCCACCCACGTCCAGAAGACGAAGGGTGGGAAAGGCCTCCGGATCCAGCAGCCTTAAGAAAGCAGGTGTCATCATGGTTACTGTCACATTATTTGACAGACAGTAATCCGCCAGTGCCCTGGGATTCTTTACGAGTTCTTCCGGAATCATGCACAGGGTTCCTCCTGTCACAAGGATATGGAAGATCTCCCAGACAGACTGATCAAAGACATAGTCGGCGAACTGAAGGACCGTATCCTGCACATTCAACTGGTAGATATCCTTATAGGCCAGCAGGAGAGAGGAAAGCTGCCTGTGTTCTATCACAACCGCCTTAGGCCGGCCTGTGGTTCCCGAGGTATAGATCAGATAAGCAGGATCATCTCCCACCACCTGTGGAAGTTCATCGGCAGGGATCGACCCCGATTGTATGTCATCCGGCACAGGCGACCCCGATTGTATTCTTTCCCGACCGGTCATCTCTCTGTCATTTACTGCATATGAAAGCGTCGGAATATGAAGCTCCCTGCCCAGCTCCTGAAGAAGGTCTTCTCCTTTCGCTGCACTGGTTATAAGCAGGGAAGGCCTGCAATCATGAAGAAGAAACTGAATCCTCTCCCCTGGATAAGAGGGAGAGATGGGCACATAGGCACAGCCTGCTCTTAAAACCGCCCAGATTGAGACGATCATGGGCAGTCCCCTCTCTGCTATAATTGCAATCTGCCTCTCCTTCCTGCCTTTCTCCTCCGGCTCCGAAACAGATAGTTCTTTAAGAATCTGCCCCGCCAGGACCGATGATCTGTCCCAGAGCTCCCGGTAGGTCAGAGACTGATCTTCATAGACGACCGCCTTCTTCTCCGGATTCTCCTCCACACTTTCTTTTAAGAGTTCCACCACTGTCTTAAGCTCTGACGTGGGGCCAAGGTCATGGTCCGGCTGAAAATCATGTAATAAGAGCTTCATCTCATCCTGATCAACCATGGAAAGCCCGGATACAGGAAGACGATCCTCGGAGTGACTCTTAAGGCAGGATTCAATCAAGGTCTCATAATGCCTTGCAAGAATCCGGATGCTCTCATCGGAGAAGAGAGATGTGTCATACTCAAAATCACAGTGGTATCCTTCTTCTCTCCTTTCGGTTTCCAGAGTCAGATCATACATAGCTCTGTCACTTAAAGGATATTCCAAAAAGGTATGTGCCCCCTCCTGACCGGCCAGCTTATGATCCATACTCTGCATGACGTAAAGCACATCAAAAAGAAGATGCCCATGGGCCGTACGCTGAAAGCCCCCGGCCTCTTCATAGCCGGCAGCAATCTCCTCAAGGGGCACCGTCTGCATTTCCATAGCAGACAGAACCGTATCGGAAACCCTTTTTAAGTAATCTGACAGGCTCTGGTTTTCATCTGTCTTTAAAAAGAGCGGAATCGTACATGCAAACATGCCCAAAAGATCCTGGGTACCAGGCTGGTCCCGCTCGCTCATCACAGTTCCCAGAATCATTTTCCCCTCTGTAATGCCAGCATTATTTCTGACAAAACCGTCCGGATGCTCGCTTTCGTAGCCGTGCCGCTTTGCAAGCACGGACGAAATCGGCTCCTGCCTTGCGTATCTGGACAGAAGGATGGAAAAGGCAGAAAGAAGAAACATATAGCTTGTGACATTATTTTTTTCACAGAACCGGTCGATTTCTTCAGAAAGCTGTCCCGAAAGAAGAAGCTGTATATGGCCTGCTCTGCGCTCTGACGTAAAGCTGCCGTCAGCAGGAAGGGAAAGACCGGTGTAGTCTGTAAAATCGGCATAAACATCCTGCCATCCCTTCTTAAGCTTTTTCCGGGAAGGTAAGGCAGCAATCCTTCTTTCAAAGGATGCGTAATCCTTTTGGTGAAGCCGTAGCGGACTCAGTGTTCCGCCGTCATACAGCTGCATAAATTCCCGGGCAAAAAGAAGGCCGCTTGTTCCATCACTGATGATATGATGCCAGCAGAAGCTAAGATTTTTTTCTTCGTATATCCAGGCGAAGAGGGGAGCCTGGTCCAGAGAAAAGCAAGAGGAGAAAATATCTTTCTCCGAATGATCGACCGCTTCCCTGATCCAGGCTTCGTCCGCATCCTCAATCTTTTGTACAAGCCCTCTATGATCTGTGATATGGAAACTTGTCCGAAAGCTTTCATGGCGTTCAAATAAGGTTCTTAAAACACTTTTTACCTTTTCTTTTTCAAAACGGTCCTCTGTACAGATAGAAAGATACAGCAGATAAGTAGAATCCTCCCGGTCAAGCATATTCTGTGCGGTGTAGATTCTTTCCTGGGCAAAGCTTACCTGGTACTCTCCCCGGTCATCATGAACCGGGACCATATCAATCATCTCTGCTGCTTCCTTTGTCCCGTTCAGGGCGTCAATTCTCCCGGCAAGCTGCCAGATCAGAGGAAACTTGAGAATGTCCTTTACAGAGATCTTCACATGCATCTCTTCATATATCCGGTATAGGAGGGCAGCCGCTGTAATGGAGCTGCCTCCCAGCTGATAAAAATTATCTTCTCTGCCGATATTATCCTGACACAGTATATTCGATACCAGCCCTGCAAGCTGCTTTTCCGTGTCTGTGACAAGTTTTCTTTTTCCTTCTGTCTTGATATCTTTGTCAGTATCGCTCTCGTCTGCGGAGCCAGGGGCAGGAAGTCTTGTGATGTCGACCTTCCCATTGGTATTTAAGGGAAATTCTCTCATATGGACAAAAAAAGAGGGAAGCATATAGGAAGGCTTTTCTTCCAGAATACGTTCCTTTAGGAATTCTTCATCCACAGGTTCATCGGATAGATAATAAGCGGCAAGGATCGTCTGGTTTCCAATCTCCTGAGACAGAACCACCGTATCCCTTATCCCCTCATACCCAAGCAGACAAGCTTCAATCTCACCAGGTTCAATTCGGTATCCTCGTATCTTTAACTGCCGGTCCTTCCTTCCCAGGTATTCCAGGATGCGGTCTGATTTCGCTGTCACATAGCGGGCCAGGTCTCCCGTATGGTACAGCCTCTGATAGCCTGGATCAGTCGAATAGGGATTAGGGGTAAAGACCTGCCTGGTCAGGTCCGGCCGATTCAGATATCCCCTTGCCACATGGGGACCGGCGATACATAACTCCCCGACCTCCCCATCCGGCAGAAGCTGTCCATTTTCATCCAGGATATAGATTTCAACCTCTGACAGGGGATAGCCGATAGGTACATTGCCGGTATATGTCTGGCGAACCGGAAATATAGTGACATAAAAACACTCAGTCGGTCCGTATCCGTTATATAGATTAAAGTTATGGGGAGGGCTGATGGCTCTTAATGCCTCTCCCGCTACGGTCAGATGCTTCAGAGTCCTGGTTTTATCTCCCATAAACATGGCGAACTGCCTGCCCATCTGAGTGGTAATACTGCTATGGGTAATCAAGTTGTCGTCAAAATATTCTTTTAAAGCCAGAAAGTCTGACCGGATGGAATCAGGAATGATGTGAACAGAAGCCCCTGCAAGCAGGGGAACAAGCAGACCTTCCATGGATACATCAAAAACAAAGCTGACATATTCGCCAAACCGGCTGTTTTCATCCATCTGATAATAGGGTATCGACCAGTTGGCAAAGGACATGATATTGCCCTGTGTCAGGATAATCCCTTTGGGGATTCCGGTAGAACCCGACGTAAAAAGGATGACAAAGGGATCATCATCCTTAAGCTGCGGACGGTCATGAAACTTCTTGTAAGGCAGGGAAGGGATATCTTCCATACAGATTCGCCTGCAGGCCTGTTTTCTTCCGGGATCTTCCAACCCTTCATCAAGAAGATGCTCGTACTTCTTTGATGTAATCACAAAAGAGGCATCCACCTCTCCTATCATGTCCAGAATCCTTCTCTTGGGATGTGAGATATCCAGTGGTTCATAGGCTGCTCCGGTCTTTAAGACTCCCAGAGCAGCGATCACCATATACTCACAGCGGGGAACCAGAATGGGAACCACCGAACCCGGCCCAATCCCCTGACTTCTGATATAGACCGCCAGCCTGTCGGTAATCAGATCCAGTTCCGTATATGTATACCGACTACTTTCGTAGTGAAGTGCCAGCCTGTCCGGGAATTCCTTTACCGTCTCCCGAAAGCAATCTGCGTAGTTACACTCTGTCATAATGTTATCCTTCTTATCTGTCATTTCGAAAAACTTTATCCACTATCTGAAGTTCTTCAAAGTTGATGTCAAAACCTATCTTCCCCGCGGTCGTATAGTTAACTCCGATTTTGGGCGTTGATTCGCAGTTCATATCAAGCTCCTCAAAAGGAACGCCCTCCTTCTGCCAGCGCTCAATCTCCTCAAAGATATGGGCAGCAATTTCTTCTGTATCAGACAAGGTAACACCAAAAAGTACTCCATATTCCAGAGGTAAAAAATCATCCTGGGCCAGCGTTTTGATCCCCGCAGGCAGGATGGCGTCATTCAACAGATCCATAAGATGTGCCTCATAATCAATCGAAGAAATGGTGATATAGAGACAGTCGATCCCCTGGTCGATCAGTTTGCGCCAGGCTGCCTTAAGATCCTCGTAGTAGCGTTCCTCATCCGCCTTGTCTACCGGTTCCTTCACATGCTCATAGACAGTCGTAAATCCCAGCTCCTTCGCCTTTTTCTCCACATCCGGTATGGCAGCAATGAGATACCCCTCCTCGCTATCCTCGTATACGACCCCCAGCTTCTTAAAGCGGAGGAACTTGAAGCCGGCTTCCAGCTGTCTCTGATAAGCGGTATAGTCCACCATGGCATAGGAATCCGGAGTGATACGCTCTGTCTCACTTTTTAAGATACCGGACGCCACAGGGTCTGCCGCATAGACAGACATGAATTTATTCTTCTTCTCATGCTTAACCAGGTAGACACCCGGTCCTGTTCCCATGGCAAAGGTAAGATCAACATCCTCCCTGTTTGCCATAGTCCCGTATTCCGACTCTTTCATCTTGCTCATATCAAAGAAGGCCTCTCTGGTAAACTGGTATCTGGCACCCTCCACATTGGCGTCGCAGATATCGTTCCACATGGTCAGGGTATCCCCCTCCTTAAAGCTTTCTTCAAAGTTGACATCCTCATACTTTTCTACAAAATCTGCCCGGATACTCCCTTCATCCGCCATCTCCCTGGCCATACAGAGAAGAAACTGGGCAAAGAATCCATACTCCTCCGATTGGGCATAGCCGATGCGGACGACTCCTTTCGTATCAGACTGCGATTCCGCCTGCGCCTGCGGCGCCCCACAAACCCGGCCGTATCCGGCTGTCATCAGCATGCACAGAGCACACAGCAGGGTCGTCAATCTGAAAGTTCTGATTCTCTTATTCTTTTTCATGATATATTACCCCACTTCCTTTCGCGCCTGACTCCCCGTTTTATCCCGGGAAGTAAACAAAAACAGTGCATACACCACCAGTCCCAGACCTAGTACCAGTACGATCACGCCGGTGGCTCCGGCCGCTCCCCTGGCAAGCTGGGAGGTGATGGCAACCGGTGCTATGATCAATCCCAGCTTTCCGAAAACCATCTGCAGCAGGGTACATTTCTCTGTCGTGGTCCCATCCACATGGTCCAGACCCAGATCAATGGCAACCATGCCGAAACAATCCCAGAAACTGGTGAGTACCAGTGCCAGGAAGGCTGCCCAGACTGTCCCTGTCAGTGCAAACAAGCCGATGCTGAGGGTCTGCAGGGTCATGTAGACAACCATCAGGTATTTCGGCGGAAGAAGCTTAAGAGCCTTATCGGCAATGGGGTCCGTAAGATAGGCAATGATAATGAAATTGATCATGAGGAAGCCGGAAACCATAGAATTGGAGAATCCAACCTCATCTCCGAACAATGGGAAGGTATAACCCACAAAGAGGGTTGCGACATATACGGGTACAACAACGAAGATCATAAAGACCAGAATCTGGGGCCTCCTGAGCTCCCTCACCGCGCTGAAGAAAGACATGTCATCTTCCCCGTCCCCCTGATTCTGTTTCCCTGGAAATCCGGCAAACCAGGCCAGAAAAATACAGACAGCTCCAAGAACAGCCCCCGTCAGAAATACTGCTGTATGGGAAGCAACATCCGCTACAAGACCCCCGATTACGACGCCGCAGCTGACCCCCAGGTTGCATGACGCCGTGTACTCCACCAAAAGCTTCTTGTGAAGCTCCGGGTCCTTCTGGGCAGAGGCATAGAGCCGGACGGAATTGATGATTATCCCATCACAGAAGCCATAGATAAAGCGGGATACAATCAGCAGGACCAGGTTGGGGGAGAGGGCGCAGAAGACATATCCCAGGATACCGAATATGAGCCCCAATGTCAGAATCTTCTTCATACCCATGCGCCTGATCAGACTGCTGCAGCCAAACAGCCCTATAAGAACAGCTGCCGAGTACATGGCATTAGGCATACCACTCATAAAGGACATGGAGTCCGGCAGATTCATGGCCGCGAACATCTTTCTGGAGAGGACAGAAAAGAATCCCACATCCAGGGTAAAAGCCAGGCTCACCACGAAGTTAAAAAGGCGGAAGCCAGGGAGATACAACCCTCCCCCTTTCCTGGAATCCTTCATCTCCAGATGCCCGGTCAGGAAGTTCACCGATTCCAGACTGATAAATATGGTGATCAGGAGAAGAATGACGGAGTCAATGATATTGTTGCGCCGGTTGATCCTGATCAGGTCCCGGTCATAGTAACAGACCAGATTCACCTCATCCTCTGCAGCTCCTTCAATGGACAAGGGAAAGGAGGAGGCGTTGTTGGTCGTCTTAATCATATGCTCTCCGATGGACAGGTCAGAAAGCTCCGGAATATCCGAAGTAATATTTTCAAGGTAGCTGTCAATCCCTGTCAGTTCCCCGTAGGATAACCCCTTCTCAATAACGGCATTGATGTCTGTCTCCACCATACCGGCCGCAGATACCGCAATCTGCTCCACCGAAGCCTGCCAGGACCTGTCCATATAATACATGGATAATCCGCCCAGAGCTGCCTGGGCGGAGAGAAGAATAAGAATGCTGGTTATGCGCATCCTTCCTATTCCGATACCCTCTCTGCCTCTTATCATCACAGACAATGCTGCTGTCAGGACCAGAATCAGGAGAGTAACCCCCCCGGTCACTGCCAGAAAGCGTATAAACTTCTGTGTACCAGTAGAAACGGTATCCGCTTTCAGTCTCATGATTATGGTCCCGGCATCAAAGGGAACAAATACGTAGATGCCATCTTTTCTCAGGACATATTCCTCTCCCGCTCCGCTTTGCCTGACCACATCCGACACCTGGCCACAGGCCTCGACCCTCCTGCCATCCTGACCGGCAACCTCAATGCCCAGGATATTCGTTGAAAGTGCCATGGTTTCCTCAAGAAGAGCATCCAGGCCGTAATACCTGTCCAGAGGCTTGCCAAAGCTTAATGCATAATTCAGCTTCCTCACCGCGCTGATGGTATGCAGCTTCTCGGTATGGACGTAAGTGTCTGCCTGCAATTTCCTGCTGGACATGGTCATAAGGATACCGGAGAAAATGCACAGGGCCAGACCTAATATGATCACCGTTGTGAGGGCTCTCTTTTTACCGATCTTCATACACATTCACCTGTTTTAACTCTGTTTTGCAGGCTCTATGGCCATGCAGCATCAGAGTTTCTTATATAAAGTAAGGATGTTGCATCCGTCCCTGTACTCATACTTCATATCATCCATACTTTTCTTCACCATAAAGATGCCCAGTCCGCCAATCTCTCTCTCCTCTGCAGACAGGGTGACATCAGGGTCTTCCTTGGCCAGAGGATCGTATGGAGTCCCCTGATCCATAAAGGATATGGAGAAAACCTCCGGATCTCCGCTGATATCCATCACTATCCGGACCGGGCCGGGCTCTCCCCCATAAGCATAATGAGCTACATTTACAAAGATTTCCTCCACAGCAATGTCCAGCTGCATCTGCGTCTTCATGGAACAGCCCCTTGCCTCAAGCTCCTCACCGGTAAACTGCAGCAGCCTGGGCAGATTCTCAACCCTTGCTTCTAATTCAAGAATCTTCATATGCGCATCCCTTCTCTAAATATTACATTAGATAATTGCGAAACTCTGTCATGACTCGAGTCAGACACGAGTTTCGCAATCACCTGAATTCACATAAAGCAGGCAGGAGCTCCTATCACTCCTACCTGCTTTATGGTCTCGTTTTGATTATGTGCCTCTTTTACTCGATTGTCAGTATATCCGAGAATCCAGTCACCTCAAATATCTCCATGATCGTATCATTCACATTCCCGATCTTCATCTCACCCTGCTTGTTCATAATCTTCTGGGCTGATAAGAGCACACGCAGGCCGGCGGATGATATGTACTCCAGTTTATCAAAATCAAGAGCCAGACTGCTTACCCCATCAAGGGAATCCTTGATCTCCTTCTCAAGATCCGGTGCAGTAACCGTGTCCAGACGTCCTTCCAGTGCAAATTCAGCCTTGCCATTCTCTACTGTTTTGTTGATATTGAGCATTGTATTTCCTCCTCTGCTGCAATAGCATTTTTCTGACTAAATTGGCTTCTGCCAATTCATAATCTCATTAATCAGGTTCATTATAACACACTTTACCCCGGAATTGTCTATGTGAAGTGTATTGTTTATTATTTATTATCTACTCAGCACCCCATCTCGATTTCGCTACGCTGCATGGCTCTGAGTAATTACATCTTTTTAATGATCACCAGATCAACCTGGTCCCCTGTGACGCCCACTAGTATATCATCCGCAATATTAGCAACGATGGATTTCTCCAGCTCGTCCCAGGCCTCCCTGGCTTCCTGGTTCTCATCCCTAGCCTGGTCAAGGGCATCCTGGTATTTTCTCATAGACCATGTATATATCATAGTGTTAGTGGTCATCGATTCAGGGTCGACACCCATGGAACCGTACATTACAGGTCCATAACCATACTGAAGCTGGAGCCTGCCTACCTCATCAATATGAAGCATGGTATTGGCAATCACATCACGAACCTTACCCATAAAGCCGGCTGCCGCGGTGTTATGTCCGCTCCGGGAAACATCAAGAAGCTGTTTCTTTTTGCTATAGTCCATGATCGTCTGGGCCGTGAGGTGGATCCTGCAATTGTGATCCCTGTCGGACTCCAGCCATAAATCTGCCTCAAAGCTCTCCGTAATCGCTGTCAACATGCCGAGTGTTTCCTCCACAAGCAGCTGGATCCGAAGCGAAGTTTTATGGTCCAGATCATGATAGCTGCAGAATCTGGCGGCCTCCTTAAGAGACTCCTCTCTTCCCAGCCCTTCTTCATTGACTCTGATTCGATTGGTCTGCATTATATATTCCTCCTTAAAAATGCACCTTTCTATAAACTAATGATACAACATTTAGGACCTTTTGTAAATCCTATCCAAGAATCTGGCGGTGCAATTTAAACCGTTGCTTCAAACAAAACCTTGTCACTGATGCTGACACGTTTTACTCCAGGTTTCTTATTCTTATTAAAGTTGAAACTTAGCATATATCCAGTCGTCAGGCCGAAATAATCCATATACTCCATGATCTGTTTCTCACCTTCTTCGTTATACCTTGATCCACGCCAAATCTTCAACTCCACAATATACTGGTGTCCCAGATAATCCACTATCACATCTGTGCGGGTCTGATCTCTTGTCTGAGCTTCAATATAGTAATTCCCTGTGCCATTGATAATGGGCTTCAGGTACAGAAGGAAGAGTTCTCTGCCATCCTTCTCTTTAAAGCGATCCGTCAAAGGTCCGTATATTTCCATATAGGTTTCACAGAACCGTTCAAGGATCAGGCGCATATTCAGTTTCCCATCTTCCACAAACTGATTCCCTGCCAGATCGCCGGCTCTGAAAAAAATATTATTCTTCAACTCTTCATCAGAGAGAAAAAGGTTATATAGCCTCATCTCAAAAATACGATTGGAAATCCTCACCGTATTATTAACATTCCGAATAAGCCCATACATCTGCATTTGCACGATATCATTTTGATCCGGATTCCATGCCAGCCTCGTTCCTTCCATCAGAATACTTCTGATTGCCTCCTTCATTTCAGGAAATGAGTTCAGATTTTTCGTCAGCGACTGGAAGAGGGTATTATTCTCAGCAAGAATCAGCTTAACCGCTTCTTCTATCCCCTGCCTGGTCCACATACAATAATCGGGGTTTTTCTTAGAGACTACCTCATCAATCAGCTGGCAGATTCGGCTGACCAGAAAGGGATATCCGTTCGTATAGTCCCGGATCAGCCGGGCGATTGCTCCGGTATCCATCCCATAATGATGATCCGCTTCATATTCATCCAGCATATTCCTGATGCCGTCTTCGGACAGGCTCATGTCGATTGTAAAATCTGTGGCAATATTCCAAGGGCTGTTTTCCTTATGCACATCTTCCGGACGAATCTTTGCCTTCAGATGCTTTACGTCCGTTACGCCTGCAAGTATAACAGACTGAAATGTCTTGATTCCATCTCTTTCACGGCTTAAATAACGGTCTCTCAATTGAGCCAGACAATCTAGAAAAACCTGATTGTTTGTAGCACTGTCTACTTCGTCTATAATCAAAACAATCTCTCTTTCACATCGTTCACACCAATCAGAAAGCAGATCAAAAAATTGCCCCAATCGTACTTTCGGTTTTTCTGCATTTTTCCATTCATTCAGTTTATCCAGCAGTTCACCAGACAGGCCTTTATCAATTTTTCTCCTGTTCCATAT
>JAFUDC010000018.1 GCA_017459345.1 Eubacterium sp. | reverse complement strand
TGATTTCATCCGAAGCCCTTGCCAGAGCATCAGAAACCGCCTCCTTGATGCCCTGGCTGCTCAAGGTCGCTCCGCTTACAGAGTCAACAGCCTGAATATCCTGGGCAGATGATACTCCAATCAATTTATCCAGCAGGATGCTGGCAGATTCCCAGTAGTCTTCGGTTTCATCCTGCTCAATCACTTCGATTGACTTAACCGAATCGTTTTCAAACTCTACCGAAACCCTGATCTTCCCGTTTCTTCCCTGACCTGTCCCCTCATAGACCCCGTCTCTGCCTGCAGCGTACACTGTCCCGGCTGTGATCAGCCAGAATAGGGGAAGTAATGCAAGAAGCAGCCATAAGCTGCCTGTCTTTTTTTCGTTCCTTATCATTTTTTTCATACTCTCCTGTGGGTAATAATAAGTGTCTATCAGCTTTTGCAATAACCCCCCATGCAAGCTTTCTGAGCCACATTCAAATCTGATGTATATAAGGGGTTTATCAAATCATTTCTTAAACAAATATGACTGTGGTAAAAATATTTAGATTATTATAATTTCCTAACTATAGTATTATATCACTAACTATAGTATTATATCTCTAATTATTGTATCATATACCTACCTTTGGATACATGATATTTTCGCGTATATGGTGATAAAATTTCTCAGGCAGAACAGTAGAAATTAAGGATGCTTTGCCCTTCCTTCCCGGCACTTGAGGGTTTATTACTGTATGAAATGAAAAAAAGCCCTGTCTGCGGAAGCATACGGGCCATATGTTTATAAAAAAAAATGAAAAAATATAATTAAACATGAAAAACCACCCTTGTCTTTGAGCGGATAGGGTGGTTTTTCATGCTGATATTTAAGAAAAGAAAAAATCGGGGTAACAAGATTCGAACTTGCGACCTCACGGCCCCCAGCCGTGCGCTCTAACCAAACTGAGCCATACCCCGATTTACGCCGGTTAACCGGCACTAGGATATAATAATACATTTCATGAATAATTGCAAGTTTTTTTTAAAGGAATTTTCACAGATACTCAATTCCTTTAAGACACAGGCCGCGCGCCGGCACTGTCTCGCCTGCCAGCGTCCGGTCTCTTCCCTCTATGATGGTCTTTACATGCTCAGGCGGCCAGACTCCAAATCCTGCTTTTAACATAGTCCCCACGATAATGCGGACCATGTTGTAGAGGAAGCCTTCTCCGCTTACTCTGATTAAAATCTCATGAAATCCCGGAAGAAGCTCCCCTTCCTCCACATCGACAGAGAGAACCGTTCGCACTGTCGTCTTTACCTGGGCACCTGCGGCGCAGAAGCTCTTGAAGTCATGGGTTCCCACAATATATGCTCCTGCCTCCTGCATAGCCGCTATATCCGGCCGTCCCGGCAGCCAATGGCTGTATCTGCGGCTGGTGGGGAGGAGACTTGGCCCGGTTTGAATCCGGTATTCATAGGTTTTCCTGCTGTCACAGAATCGAGGATGGAAGTCATCCGCCGCCTGGCAGGAGGATATGATACGGATGTCGTCTGGCAGGTGAGGATTGACTGCATAGGAAATGCGGTCCGGAGGAATGGGCGTCTCCGTATCGAACACAGCCACATTTCCCAGGGCATGGACACCGGCATCAGTCCTGCTGGCTCCGATGACCTGAATGTCCTCTCTCAGAATCCGGCTTAAGGTATCGTTCAGAACGCTTTCTATGGTCGGGACCTGAGGCTGGATCTGCCAGCCGCAGTAAACTGTTCCGTCATAGGCCACAGTCAGTTTTATCCGCTTCATGTCATACTCTCCTATATAAATAGCAGTTTCTAAATTACAAAAGCAGCCACAGCCATGGCAATCACATAGGCTGCCAGCAAAAGATAGGCGGCATAGTCAATTCCCCGATACTTTAAGGGATGCAGCTTTGTCCTTCCCTCTCCGCCGTGATAGCAGCGGGCATCCATGGCCAGGGCCAGGTCACCGGCCCGCCTGATGGCCGCAATGAAGAGGGGGACCAGGACAGGAATCAGCTTTCTTGCCCTCTCCATAAGGTTTCCGGAGTCAAAATCCACTCCCCTGGATATCTGGGCTTTCATGATTTTGTCAAGCTCCTCGGTAAGAATGGGAATAAATCTCAGGGCTATGGACATCATCATGGCGAACTCATGTACAGGGATATGGACCTTGTTCAGCACCCGCAGGCCGGTCTCCAGCCCATCAGTAAGCTGATTGGGTGTAGTGGTAAATGTCATTATAGACGACCCCATAATCAGGTAGACCAGCCTGATCACCAGATAGATGCTTATAATTATCCCCTCCCTGCTGATATGCAGCGGACCCAGGGAAAAAACTACCTGTCCCTTTGTATAGAGAAGATTCATGATTACGGAAAACAAGATGATAATCATAAGAGGCTTAATCCCCTTTATCATCATGGATACCGGTACCTTTGATATAACAATGACAGCTGCAAGAAAGACCGTTGCCAATATCATCCCAGACCATGATCTGGGGAAGAATAGTGTAATCACGAAGAGGACGGTTCCCAGGAGCTTGACCCGGGGATCCAGTCGATGCAGAAGGGAATCAGCCTGATAATACTGACCCAATGTCATTTCTCTGAACATGGCTAATCCTCCCCCTCATCAATGTCTATATCATCTAAACCCTGTTTTATCTGATTATCCTCTTTAGAATTCTGATCAGTCATGTTTATTCTGTTTCCTGACAACAGAATATAATCTGCTAATTGATCTATTGTCAGAGGAAGAGAAATCTCAGCCTCCTCCTGTGCCAGTTTCATATTATTATAGAACTCCAGATACTCCGGCATGGCAAGCCCTGCAGACTTCAGTATGTCTTCTCTTTCCGGAGCGAATATTTCCTCCGGCGGTCCATCCATCAGAAGTTCTCCCTCTTTCATCACGATTACCCGGCGGGCATGGGCAGCTACATCCTCCATGTCATGGGATACCAGGATGATGGTCACATTTCTTTCTGATTGAAGCTTATCCAGAAGATCAAATAACCGCTCTTTTCCCTCCTGATCAAGCCCTGCGGCGGGTTCATCCAGTATGAGATAGTCCGGCTCCATGGCAAGTATTCCGGCCAGGGCCACCCGGCGCTTCTGTCCGCCGGAGAGGACAAAGGGTGATATGGTCTCCAGATCTTCTGATAGTCCGGTCAGCTTCATGGCCTCCCTGGCCTTCCTCTCCGCTTCCTCCTGACTCATCCCCATATTTTTGGGTCCGAATGCGATATCCTTGAGGACAGACTCCTCAAAGAGCTGATACTCGGGATAATGAAAACACAGGGCAACCTTCTGGCGGAGCCGGCGGATGGGATAGCCCTTGCTGTGAACCTCTTCTCCGTCGAAGTAGTACTTACCCTCAGAAGGTGCAAGCAGGCCGTTCAGATGGGTCAGGAGGGTTGATTTGCCCGATCCGGTCTGACCGACAATGGCTGCGTACTCTCCGGGTCTGATGGCCAGTGAGATGTCCTTCAAGGCCGGGGTAGAAGCTGCACTGTTCTTACTCTTATAGGAATAAGAGATATGGTCTAAGCGGATCCCGGCAGATAGGTCTGTATGCTTCAAGTCATTTTCTGATTCTGCCAAATAGAGTTTGTTCATATTTCCCTGACCGGTACACTTATCTGACTTCTTTTCTCTCTGACCGGAACATACATCAGACTTCTTAACTCCTGAATCGCTGCTCCCATCAGACTTTCTGAATATATAATCCAGCAGCCCGTCCTTATCCCTGATGAATGCGGGAATATCCATCCCCTTAAGCCTCAGCTGATCAATCAACTCCTGAACAAAGGGCAGGCCAATCTGATAGTGTTTTAACTGGTATGTTTGTCTCCACAAGTCTGCCGGTTCTCCGGCCATCACCACCTTACCCTGGTTCATCACATAGAGATAGTCTGCATCCTCCACCTCCCGGGTATGATGGGTGATATAGATGATGGTGATTCCACGCTCCCGGTTCAGATAGCGGATTGCCTTCATGATTTCCTCCCGGCCGGAAGGATCCAGCATGGCTGTAGGTTCATCGAAGATGATGCATTCCGGTTCCATGGCCAGAATTCCGGCGATGGCCACC
>JAFUDC010000142.1 GCA_017459345.1 Eubacterium sp. | reverse complement strand
TACTCGATAACAGAAGCAACACGGCCGGAACCTACGGTACGTCCACCTTCACGAATAGCGAATGTAAGACCCTGCTCCATCGCGATCGGATGGATCAGCTCGATGGTCATCTCAACGTTGTCGCCGGGCATGCACATCTCGGTGCCTTCCGGAAGGGTGATCAGACCGGTAACGTCAGTGGTTCTGAAATAGAACTGCGGACGATAGTTGTTGAAGAACGGAGTATGACGTCCACCTTCTTCTTTGGTCAGAACGTAAACCTGAGCGTTGAATTTGTGATGGCACTTAACGCTGCCGGGTTTAACCAGAACCTGTCCACGCTGGATTTCTTCTCTCTTGATACCACGAAGCAGAGCACCGATGTTGTCGCCTGCCTGAGCCTCGTCAAGCAGCTTACGGAACATCTCGATACCGGTAACGGTCGTCTTCTGCGGCTCTTCTTTGATACCAACGATTTCAACTTCTTCATTCAGATGCAGAACGCCACGCTCTACACGGCCGGTAGCAACGGTACCACGACCTGTGATGGAGAAGATGTCCTCGATAGGCATAAGGAATGGCTTATCTGTATCACGCTCTGGGTTTGGAATCCACTCGTCAACAGCGTCCATAAGCTCAAGGATCTTGTCTCCCCACTCTCCTGAAGAATCTTCAAGAGCCATAAGAGCGGAACCCTGGATGATCGGTGTGTCATCTCCCGGGAACTCATACTCGTTAAGGAGCTCACGGATTTCCATGTCTACTAACTCAAGAAGCTCTTCATCGTCTACCATATCACACTTGTTCATGAATACAACGATGTAAGGAACACCTACCTGACGGGAAAGAAGGATGTGCTCTTTGGTCTGAGCCATAACACCGTCAGTAGCAGCAACAACGAGGATAGCGCCGTCCATCTGAGCAGCACCAGTGATCATGTTCTTTACATAATCGGCATGGCCTGGGCAGTCAACGTGTGCATAGTGTCTATTCTCTGTCTCATACTCAACGTGAGCTGTGGAGATTGTGATTCCACGTTCTCTCTCTTCCGGAGCCTTATCGATGTTATCGAATGCTACGAACTCACCAAGACCAAGTCTCTCATGAAGAGTCTTTGTGATAGCTGCTGTTAATGTGGTCTTACCATGGTCTACATGTCCGATGGTTCCAATATTACAATGTGGTTTGGTTCTTTCAAACTTAGCTTTTGCCATTTGAATATCCTCCTTAAAATATGCCTCTTCCGGCTGAAATTAAAAATTGAACTACATTCCGCTCGGCAGGTAAATGACCGAGCGCAATTAACGGTCATAGCCAAGCCGTGACCTCTTGAGTCACACCTCAGACTATTATATTTCATTTCATCATGATTTGCAAGTAGAAATTCTACCACGAATCAATTTATTTTTTAATAAATTAATCTTCCTGGTGGCCCAGCACCTTGTCCTGTATATTCTTCGGCACCTTCTCATAGTGATCAAAGAACATGGAATAGTTTCCACGTCCCTGAGTCTTACTTCTCAGGTCTGTGGAGTAGCCGAACATCTCAGAAAGCGGTACATAACCGTGTACGACACGGCCGCCGCCTACATCTTCCATACCCTCGATGCGGCCTCGGCGGGAGTTGATATCGCCGATGACATCGCCCAGATACTCTTCCGGCATGGTGACATCTACCTTCATAATTGGCTCAAGGAGAACGGGCTCTCCCTTTCTCATGGCATCCTTAAAGGCCAGTGAACCTGCAACCTTGAAGGCCATCTCGGATGAGTCGACTTCATGGTAGGAGCCATCATAGACAACAGCATGAACGCCAACTACAGGGAATCCGCCAAGAATACCTGCCTTTGCGGCATCCTCGATACCCGCACCAACTGCAGGAATGTATTCCTTGGGGATGGCACCGCCCACAACCTCGGATTCGAACTTGAAGGTTTCTTCTGCATTCGCGTCCATAGGCTCGAAGCGAACCTTACAATGGCCATACTGACCACGTCCGCCGGACTGCTTGGCATACTTGGAAGACACATCCACTGCCTTAGTGAAGGACTCCTTGTAGGCAACCTGCGGTGCGCCCACGTTGGCCTCTACCTTAAACTCACGAAGGAGACGGTCTACGATGATCTCCAGATGGAGCTCACCCATACCGGCAATGATGGTCTGGCCTGTCTCAGGGTTAGTATGTGCCTTAAAGGTGGGATCCTCCTCTGCCAGCTTGGCAAGGGCCTCACCCATCTTGCCCTGGCCTGCCTTGGTCTTTGGCTCGATGGCCAGCTCAATAACCGGTTCCGGGAATTCCATGGATTCCAGGATCACCGGATGGCCTTCGTCACAGATGGTATCACCTGTTGCCGTAAACTTAAAGCCAACCGCTGCTGCGATATCTCCGGCATAGACCTTGTCTAACTCGGTACGCTTGTTTGCGTGCATCTGAAGGATACGTCCCACACGCTCCTTCTTATCCTTGGTGGCATTCAGAATATATGAACCGGAGTTCATGGTTCCTGCATACACACGGAAGAATGCAAGCTTGCCCACAAAGGGGTCTGTCATAATCTTAAATGCCAGAGCAGCAAAGGGCTCTTCGTCAGATGATTTGACGGTGACTTCATTGCCGTCCAGGTCGGTTCCCTTGATGTCTTCTACATCAGTAGGAGCCGGCAGATACTCAATGATCGCATCTAAAAGCTTCTGAACGCCCTTATTCCTGTAGGCAGTACCGCAGCAGACGGGAACCATGGTACATTCACAGGTTCCCTTGCGAAGAACGGCCTTGAGTTCTTCTACACTGGGCTCTTCCCCGTCAAGGTAAGCCATCATCAGGTCATCGTCTGCCTCGCAGATTTTCTCTACCATATCGGTATGATAGAGCTCTGCATCTTCTAACATATCTGCAGGGATATCAACAACAGAGATATCTTCACCTTTTTCATCATTATAGATGTAGGCCTTCATCTCCATCAGGTCGATAATTCCCTGGAAATCGTCTTCTTTTCCAATCGGCAGCTGAATCGGAATTGCGTTTTTCCCTAATCTTGTTTTAATCTGGTCAACAGCACCGTAGAAGTCTGCTCCCATGATATCCATCTTATTGATGAATGCCATACGAGGTACATTATAAGTGTCCGCCTGGCGCCATACATTCTCTGACTGAGGCTCAACTCCACCCTTCGCACAGAACACACCTACAGCACTATCCAACACACGAAGGGATCGTTCAACCTCAACAGTAAAGTCAACGTGTCCTGGAGTATCAATGATGTTGATACGGTGTTCTAAGGCACCAGCCTTAGGCTTGCAGTCTTCTTCCAGGGTCCAGTGACATGTTGTGGCTGCAGAAGTAATCGTGATACCTCTTTCCTGCTCCTGTTCCATCCAGTCCATGGTAGCAGATCCTTCGTGAGTCTCACCAATCTTGTAGTTTACTCCAGTGTAATACAGAATACGCTCTGTCAATGTGGTTTTACCAGCATCAATATGAGCCATGATTCCGATATTCCTGGTTCTCTCAAGTGGATACTCTCTTCCAGTCAAGGTTAATTCCTCCTAATAATGAGGCCTGCAGCTGCAAACTGCAGGCGTAATAATCCTCATTAGAATCTGTAATGGGCAAATGCCTTGTTGGCCTCTGCCATCTTGTGCATGTCTTCTTTTCTCTTTACAGATGAGCCTGTGTTATTGGCAGCATCCATAATCTCTTTTGCAAGACGTTCTTCCATGGTTCTCTCACCGCGCTTGCGGGAGAAGAAGGTTAACCAGCGCAGAGCCAGAGTCTGGCGTCTGTCAGGTCTCACGTCGATCGGTACCTGATAAGTTGCACCACCGATACGTCTTGACTTAACTTCCAGGGCGGGCATGATGTTGTTCATGGCATCCGTGAAAACTTCCAGAGCATCTTTGCCTGTCTCTGCAGCAACACGGTCAAATGCGGCATAAACAATCTTCTGTGCAACACCCTTCTTACCATCTAACATGATGTTATTGATAAGCTTTGTTACCACTTTGTTATTATAAATAGGATCTGGTAATACATCCCTCTTTGCGATATGTCCTTTACGTGGCACGGTTCTTCCCTCCTTAATTATAACTGTTCCGGTACAAACCGGACATTAAATCATCGGTACTCACGGAAAAATTCTTCTTTCCAATGTTCATGCTCGGACTGCGAATCTATATTAATCTGCAACCAACAGAGAAAATATTGCTATTCCGGCATCTTCATGAATCATTATTTCTTCGGTCTCTTGGCACCGTACTTGGAACGAGCCTGGCGTCTGTTAGCCACACCGGCTGTATCAAGAGTACCTCTTACGATATGATATCTTGTACCTGGTAAGTCCTTTACTCTTCCGCCACGGATAAGTACCACGCTATGCTCCTGCAGGTTATGTCCTTCGCCAGGGATATAGCTTGTTACCTCAATACCGTTGGAAAGACGAACTCTGGCAATCTTACGAAGGGCTGAGTTAGGCTTCTTGGGAGTTGCTGTCTTAACGGCAGTACATACACCACGCTTCTGTGGTGAGCTGGCATCTGTTGCTCTCTTCCTTAAGGAGTTGAAACCCTTCTGAAGAGCAGGTGCGGTTGATTTCTTTGCTACAGACTGTCTTCCTTTTCTTACTAACTGATTGAAAGTAGGCATTCTGAAATTCACCTCCATGCATATTTTCTATTGTGGCTGCTTGTTTCTTGTCCGGTTGGTTAGTCCGGAGAGGGATATTATCTAGGATTATACCCCCTATGGGCATACTTATACACCCACAGACAATATCAGATTATATATGTTTTTCCGGGGTTTGTCAAGGAAAAAATGCCGCGGAAACAAATCCGCGGCATAATACTTACATTATTAATCCTTATGCTGTTGGTCTCAAAATCCTTTTATCAGGAAAGAAGAACTTCTTCCTTCTGTTCAGCAATCTGGTCTCCTGCATCGGTCACGGCATCCGGATAATCTGCTTCGTAATCATATTCATCAACCGTTTCCACTGCTTCCTTAAGCTCCGTATCCAGGTGGAGGTTGCGGTACTTCTTAAGGCCGGTTCCGGCAGGAATCAGCTTACCTAAAAGGACGTTCTCCTTAAGCCCGATCAAAGGATCGATCTTACCCTTGATTGCTGCGTCCGTAAGAACCTTGGTGGTTTCCTGGAAGGAGGCAGCTGACAGGAAGGAATTGGTGGCCAGGGAAGCCTTGGTGATACCAAGCAGGGTCTGCTCGGCAGTAGCCAGTTCCTTGCCCTCTGCAGCAAGCTTGCTGTTCACCGTCTCAAGATCCAGGTTGTCGATGAGGGCGCCAGGCAGATAATCACTGTCACCAGGCTCATCGATTCGCATCTTCTTTAACATCTGGCGAACAATAATCTCAATGTGCTTATCATTGATATCAACACCTTGCAGACGGTATACACGCTGTACCTCGCGCATCATATAATCCTGTACGGCCCGAACACCCTTGATTGCCAGGATATCATGGGGGTTGACAGAACCTTCGGTCAGCTCATCACCGGCCTCCAGAATCGCACCATCCAGAACCTTGATTCTGGCACCATAGGGAATGACATAGGTCTTGGAATCCCCTGTCTCGTTATTGGTAACGATAATTTCACGTTTTTCCTTGCTTTCTCTCACTTCGGCATGACCGGCAATCTCAGTGATGATGGCAAGTCCCTTGGGCTTACGGGCCTCAAATAATTCCTCAACACGGGGAAGACCCTGGGTGATATCATCACCGGCTACACCGCCGGCATGGAAGGTACGCATGGTAAGCTGTGTGCCAGGCTCTCCGATGGACTGAGCGGCGATGATCCCGACAGCCTCACCAACCTGAACAGGCTGGCCGGTTGCCAGGTTGGCACCATAGCACTTGGAGCAGGCGCCATTGACGCACTTACAGGTCAGCATGGTACGTATTTTCACTCTGGTATGTCCGGCGGATACCACTGCGGCAGCTCTTGCCGGGGTGATCATATGATTAGCCGGAGCGATCACATTGCCCTCTGCGTCAGTGTAATCCTCTGCAGCATAGCGGCCTGTGATACGTTCTTCCAGGGACTCAATGGTCTCTCTTCCATCCATCAGAGACTCTACAAACATACCCGGAATCTCTTCACTGTCGGCACTGCAGTCCTGTTCCCGGATGATCAGCTCCTGGGATACATCTACAAGACGCCTGGTCAGGTAACCGGAGTCGGCAGTACGGAGGGCTGTATCGGACAATCCCTTTCTGGCTCCATGGGCAGAGATAAAGTACTCCAGAACGTCAAGACCTTCACGGAAGTTGGACTTGATGGGGAGCTCGATGGTACGGCCTGAGGTATCTGCCATCAGACCTCGCATGCCGGCAAGCTGCTTGATCTGCTGATTGGAACCACGGGCTCCGGAATCAGCCATCATGAAGATGTTATTATATTTATCCAGTCCGCTGATCAGTTTGTCTGTCAGCTTATTATCTGCATCAAACCAGGTCTGAACCACAGCCTTGTAGCGCTCTTCATCCGTCATGAATCCACGGCGGTACTGCTTGGTCAGGTATTCCACCTGCTTCTGGGCATCTTCCAGAATCTGCGGTTTTTCCGGCGGCACAGTCATATCCGAGATGGAAACGGACAGGGCGCCGATGGTGGAATATTTATATCCTAATGCCTTGACATCATCCAGTACCTCAGCAGTCTGGGTGGTTCCCCGGACGCTGATGCAGCGGTCAAGGATCTTCTTAAGCTGTTTCTTGCCGCACTGGAAATCAATCTCCAGCTTTAATTCGTTCTCCTGAACCGTACGGTCCACAAAGCCAAGATCCTGCGGGATGATCTCATTAAAGAGGATTCTTCCCAGTGTACAGTCAATCATAGCTGTGGCAACTGTTCCATCTGCACGGGTCTTCTTTCTTCTGACCCTGATCTTGGAATGAAGGGTAATCACCTTATTCTCGTAGGCAAGATAGGCTTCATTCTCTGACTTGAAGCACTTTCCTTCTCCCTTCTCTCCTTCCTTCTCCATGGTCAGGTAATATACACCAAGAACCATATCCTGGGAAGGAACCGCAACCGGTGCCCCATCAGAGGGCTTTAAGAGGTTGTTGGGAGACAGGAGCAGGAAACGGCACTCTGCCTGGGCTTCCACGGAAAGCGGCAGATGAACGGCCATCTGGTCTCCGTCAAAGTCTGCGTTGAAGGCAGTACATACCAGGGGATGCAGCTTGATGGCTCTGCCGCCAACCAGAACCGGTTCAAAGGCCTGAATACCCAGGCGGTGAAGGGTGGGAGCACGGTTGAGCATAACCGGGTGTTCTTTGATCACATCCTCAAGCACATCCCAGACAACAGGCTGAAGCTTCTCTACCATTTTCTTGGCAGACTTGATATTATGGGCAAGTCCCTTAGCCTCAAGCTCCTTCATGACAAAGGGCTTAAAGAGCTCGATTGCCATCTCCTTGGGGAGACCGCACTGGTATATCTTAAGCTCCGGTCCGACTACGATAACGGAACGTCCGGAATAATCCACACGCTTTCCAAGCAGGTTCTGACGGAAGCGGCCCTGCTTTCCTTTCAGCATATCCGAAAGGGACTTCAGCGCTCTGTTGCCGGGGCCGGTAACCGCCCTTCCTCTTCTTCCGTTATCAATCAAAGCATCCACGGCTTCCTGCAGCATACGCTTTTCATTGCGGATGATGATATCCGGAGCGCCAAGCTCAAGAAGTCGTTTCAGACGGTTATTTCTGTTAATAATTCTTCTATATAAATCATTCAGGTCGGATGTGGCGAAACGTCCGCCATCCAGCTGTACCATGGGGCGGATATCCGGAGGGATAACCGGAACCACATCCAGTACCATCCATTCCGGACGGTTTCCGGACAGACGGAAAGCCTCAATTACCTCAAGACGCTTAATATTCCTGGCCTTTTTCTGACCGCTGGCATTCTTCAGGGACTTTTTCAGCTCAGCAGACTCTGCTTCAAGATCAATTTTCTCGAGTAGAGACTTCACGGCCTCTGCGCCCATGCCCACCTCAAAGGTTCCCAGCCCTTCTTCGGTATTGCGGTATTCCTCCAGGATGCGGCGGTATTCTGCATCAGAGACGATATCCTTCTCATGAAGATTGGTATTGCCCGGATCCAGGACCACATAGGATGCAAAGTAGAGCACCTTTTCCAATGCCTTGGGAGACATATCAAGAGCCAGGCCCATGCGGCTGGGAATGCCCTTGAAATACCAGATATGGGAAACCGGTGCTGCGAGCTCAATATGTCCCATACGCTCACGGCGCACACTGGCTTTTGTGACCTCAACACCACATTTATCACAGATAACGCCCTTATAACGAACCTTCTTATACTTACCGCAATGGCACTCCCAGTCCTTGCTGGGTCCGAAGATCTTCTCACAGAAAAGGCCATCCTTTTCCGGTTTTAAGGTACGGTAATTGATCGTTTCCGGCTTTTTTACCTCGCCGCGGGACCACTTACGAATCATGTCCGGAGATGCAAGCCCGATTTTGATCGCGTCAAAATTCATAGGCTGTTCGACTGTTTGATTATTCATTTCAGGCATTATATAACTCCTTCCAAATTGCTGCTGTTCATCGATACGATTCAATTAATAATCATTTATCAAATAACACTCAAGCAGTAATCTTTATTCTTCATAGTCATCGTCCGCTTCAAATATAAATGATTCAGTCATAGCACTGTCAAGGGTGTTCTCCTCGCCGGTTACCTCCTCAAGCGACTGATCCTGATAACCATACTCTTCATAGTTCTCCTCATCCTTGATCCGGTTATCTCCGGGGCTGGACTCGATGATAGAGGTCAGAGACTTGTTGATCACGTCACCGCTCTCCTGAATTTCCACCTCTGTCATATCCTCTTTGAGGACACGAACGTCAAGAGCCAGGGACTGGAACTCCTTCAGGAGCACCTTAAAGGATTCCGGAATACCTGGTTCAGGGATGTTCTCACCCTTGATGATTGCCTCATAGGTCTTTACACGTCCCACAACATCGTCGGACTTCACCGTCAGGATCTCCTGCAGTGTATAGGAAGCACCATAAGCCTCAAGAGCCCATACCTCCATCTCACCGAAACGCTGTCCGCCGAACTGGGCCTTTCCACCCAGGGGCTGCTGGGTTACCATGCCGTAGGGGCCGGTAGAACGGGCATGAATCTTATCATCTACCAGATGATGGAGCTTCAGATAGTGCATGAATCCGATAGCCACCGGTGAGTCAAACTCTTCTCCGGTCCGTCCGTCACGCAGGCGCACCTTGCCGGTCCGGTCGATGGGAACGCCCTTCCACTCTTCTCTGTGGTCACGGTTATCCCAGAGGAACTGCATGATCTCATCATTGACCTTATCAGCCCAGTTAGCCTCAAACTCCTCCCAGGACTTGTTGGCGTAGTCGTTGGCCATCTCCAGGGTATCCATGATGTCGTGCTCATTGGCACCGTTAAATACAGGAGTTGCGATGTTGAATCCCAGCACCTTGGCAGCCAGGCTCAGATGGAGCTCCAGAACCTGACCGATGTTCATACGGGATGGTACGCCCAGGGGATTAAGCACGATATCCAGGGGGCGGCCGTTAGGCAGGAATGGCATATCCTCCACCGGAAGAACCCGGGATACAACACCCTTGTTTCCATGACGTCCGGCCATCTTGTCACCTACAGAAATCTTACGCTTCTGGGCAATATATACCCGGACAGATTTATTGACAGTCGGAGGCAGTTCGTCTCCGTTCTCTCTGGTAAACACCTTTGTATCCATGACCACACCGTAGGCTCCATGGGGAACACGCAGGGATGTGTCACGGACCTCTCTGGCCTTCTCGCCAAAGATTGCGCGGAGCAGTCTCTCCTCCGCAGTAAGCTCGGTTTCTCCCTTGGGGGTAACCTTACCCACAAGGATATCTCCCGCATGAACCTCGGCGCCAATGCGGATGATACCATTCTCATCCAGATCCTTTAATACGTCTTCGCTTAAGCCGGCAAGATCTCTGGTGATCTCCTCCTGACCCAGCTTGGTATCTCTGGCTTCCGCCTCATATTCTTCAATATGAACGGAGGTATAAACATCTTTCTGTACCAGCTTCTCACTTAAGAGGACAGCATCCTCGTAGTTATAGCCCTCCCAGGTCATGAATCCGATCAGGGGATTCTTGCCCAGAGCCATCTCACCGCCGCAGGTGGAAGCACCATCTGCCAGAATATCGCCTTCCTCGACACGGTCACCCTTGTTGACGATAGGCCGCTGATTCATGCAGTTGCCCTGGTTGCTTCGGGAGAACTTGATCACATGGTAGGTATCCCGGATTCCGTCATCTCTCTTAACCACAATCTCCTTGCTGGTAGAGTACTCCACCACGCCGGCATGATGGGCAATGATGCACACACCGGAGTCTCTGGCTGCCTTGGCCTCCATACCGGTTCCGACTACCGGAACCTCTGTCTTAAGCAGAGGCACGGCCTGACGCTGCATATTGGACCCCATGAGGGCACGGTTTGCATCGTCATTCTCCAGGAAAGGAATCATGGAGGTGGCCACGGAGAATACCATCTTGGGAGAAACATCCATCAAGTCAATCCTGGACTTGGGAAACTCGGATGTCTCCTCTCTGTAACGGCCGGATACATTATTATGAAGGAAATGTCCTTCCTCATCCACAGGCTCATTGGCCTGAGCTACTGTATAATTATCTTCCTCATCCGCGGTCAGATAGATAACCTCATCGGTAACCACCGGATTCTTGGGATCAGTTTTATCTACTTTACGATACGGAGCTTCTACGAAACCGTATTCGTTAATGCGGGCATAGGTAGCCAGTGAGTTGATCAGACCGATGTTGGGTCCTTCAGGGGTCTCAATGGGGCACATTCTTCCATAATGGGAATAATGTACGTCACGGACCTCAAATCCCGCACGATCTCTGGATAAGCCGCCCGGTCCCAAAGCCGACAGTCGTCTCTTGTGGGTCAGCTCGGATAAGGGGTTGTGCTGATCCATAAACTGAGACAGCTGAGAGCTTCCGAAGAACTCCTTGACCGCTGCCGTGATCGGCTTAATATTGATCAGGGTCTGGGGAGAAATGGACTCCAGATCCTGTGTAGTCATACGTTCCCGGACAACTCTTTCCATACGGGAGAGACCAATCCGGTACTGGTTTTGCAAAAGCTCGCCGACGGCACGGATACGACGATTGCCCAGGTGGTCAATATCGTCATCATTGCCCAGGCCGTACTCCAGATGGATATTATAGTTGATGGATGCCAGAATATCCTCTCTTGTAATGTGCTTGGGAATCAGCTCGTGCACACTGCGGCGGATCTCCGCCTTGATATCTTCTATATCATCATACTGTTCCAGTATCTTTTCAAGGGCCGGATAGTAAACTAATTCGGTGATGCCGACTTCCCTCGGCTCCACATCAACAAAATTGCGAAGGTCCACCATCATGTTGGACAGAACCTTCACTTCACGTTCCTCTGTGTCAATCAGGACATAGGGAACAGCTGCATTCTGTATCTCGTCTGCCTGTTCCTTGCTGAGCTTGGTTCCGGCTTCAAAAAGGATCTCTCCTGTAGTGGGATCCACTGCATCCTCTGCCAGTTTATGACCGGCGATCCGGTTCCTGAACATAAGCTTCTTGTTAAATTTATAGCGGCCAACCTTGGCAAGATCATATCTTCTGGCATCAAAGAACATGCTGTTGATCAGACTCTCGGCGCTGTCAACGGAAAGAGGCTCGCCAGGACGAATCTTCTCATAGAGCTTCTTCAGACCTTCCTGATAATTCGTTGCGGTATCCTTCTCCAGAGTCTTTAAAATCTTGGGTTCCTCACCAAAGAGTTCCTTGATCTCCGCATTGGTACCTATACCAAGAGACCGGATCAGAACCGTAATCGGAACCTTCCGGGTACGGTCGACTCTTACATAGAATACATCGTTGGAATCGGTCTCATACTCAAGCCAGGCACCCCGGTTTGGAATCACGGTACAAGAAAAAAGCCGCTTTCCGGTCTTATCATGGCTAATCCCATAATAGATACCTGGAGAACGAACCAGCTGACTGACGATAACACGCTCTGCCCCATTGATCACAAAAGTCCCTGTCTCGGTCATCAATGGAAGATCACCCATGAATATATCTGTCTGCTTGTAATCGTTGGTCTCCTTGTTATGGAGTCTTACAACAACCTTTAACGGAACAGCATATGTGGCATCTCGCTCCTTGCACTTCTCAATCGAATACTTGGTGTCTTCCTGGTAGTAGTCCACAAACTCCAGACTGAGCTGGCCGCTGTAATCTGTGATCGGAGAGATATCGTCAAACACCTCTTTGAGTCCTTCCTTGAGGAACCACTGGTAGGAATCCTTCTGGACTTCAATAAGATTAGGCATATCGAGGACATCTTTTTGTCTGGCATAGCTCATTCTGATATTCTTGCTTCCCGAAATCTGCACAGGCCGCATTCTATTCTTTTCCATCGATGATCACCCCTTGAAAATGGTTTTAGTGTAACTTCAGTTGCTTATATGATAAACATTCCAGCAAATAGTCTGTTTCCACCGGCTGAAATGGTAAACTGCGAATCTCACAAGGGAGATCCGCACATTGTGAATCAGTTTAATATCATAACACAGCGAAAACAACATGTCAAACGTTTTCTATTTTTTTTGCATCAAAAAACCCCGGAAGAATCCTTCCGGGGAATGGTGGTCTGAAACAAAACCAGGCACAAGAATTATTTGATTGTAACCTTAGCTCCAACATCTTCGAACTGCTTCTTGAGTTCTTCTGCTTCTTCCTTGGAAACGGCTTCCTTAACAACCTTGGGAGCACCGTCAACAACAGCTTTAGCTTCCTTAAGTCCAAGACCGGTGATTTCACGAACGACCTTGATAACCTTAACCTTCTGGCCGCCAACTTCTGTCAGCTCAACGTCAAATTCAGTCTTCTCTTCTACTTCTTCTGCCGGGCCTGCTGCTGCAACTACAACACCTGCTGCTGCAGAAACGCCGAACTCTTCTTCACAAGCTTTTACTAATTCGTTTAACTCTAATACAGATAACCCTTTGATAACTTCAATAATTTCCTGAGTTGTCATGATAATTTCCTCCATTAATAATATAATTCATTGATTGAAATGGTAAATGTTATGCAGTCATCCTGTCCTGCATGCATATTACTCTGCTGCTGCTTCTTCTGCTGCAGGCTCGCCATCCTTTTCCGCAATCTGCTTGATTACGCGGGCAAAGTTGGCAATGGGAGACTGGATGCTTCCCAGGAACTTTGCAAGAAGCTCTTCTCTTCCGGGGATAGTAGCGATTGTCTGGATACCTGCCTCATCGTAGTATGTTCCTTCAACAACACCACTCTTTAACTTGCAGACTTTAGCCTTCTTGATGAAGTTGGCAATGGTTCTTGCAGCTAAGGTTGCATCATCTTTGGAAATTGCGAAAGCGTTGGTTCCTTCCAGATCCTTAATCACGCCCTCAAATTCTGTTCCTTCTACAGCACGTTTCACCATGGTGTTCTTATAAACCTTATAAACCACACCGGCTTCACGGCACTGCTTACGAAGCTCTGTAACATCAGCCACAGAAATTCCGCGATAATCAACAACTACAAGTGACTGAGCGCCATCAAGCTGAGCCTTAATCTCGTCAATGATAGGTTGTTTTAATTCGACATTAGCCATCTTAAGGTGCACCTCCTGTATTATTTGTCTGTACCGCCAAAAAAACGCCCCGTGCCAAAGCACAGGGCGGAAATATTCAAAGAAATGTCTTAAACTTCTGATCTTAAATCTTTGATTTAAAACAACAATCTAAAACTTCTAAGCGAATATCACTTCCTCGGCAGGCGCTTAACGCATTATACCTTGCAGTACCTGCTGTCTTCGGCGTTCATACCCGGCTATCTTATCATCTTGCCGGTCTTTTGTCAACATTTTTTTCTTACTTACTTGAAATATTTATCCACTCCGTTGGCTATCCCCTTTGCCAGCTTCTTCTGGTAACTGGAGGAATTCAGCTGCCGGTCTTCTGTCGGATTGCTCATATATCCGCACTCCAGAATAAATGTGGGAATCTTTGCCCAGTTGATGGTGGTATAATAATTGGAGCGGATTGTGCCATGGCTCTTCTTGCCGACAGCCTTTGCTGTAGAGGACAGGACAAGACTTGCCAGCCGAAGGGTCTTATTGTATACTGACTTTCCTACATAGACGGAGCTTGCCGGCACACAGGTATGAGGGCCGGATGCATAGCCCGCGGAATCACAGTGAATACAGATATGGATATCTGCCCCGCTCTTGTTTGCCTTTTTGGTTCTCTGCTGATTGGAAAGCGGACAGTTATTGGTGGTTCTCAGCATAATCACCTTATAACCACGCTTTTTCAATTCCTTCTGGACGGCCTTGGCAATGGCAAGATTGGTTTTATACTCCGGAATATGGGTGCTGACTCCGGCAGTACCGGATGTAAGCTTTGCCTTGGTGCCGGAACCTTTAGGAGCGTATCTTTCTGTGGAAGATATCCCCCTTTGCTGATGTCCGGCTGCCACGAATACGGTCCTCACCTTCTTCTTTTTTGTCGTCTTCTTCTTTGCTGCAGCTGCTGTCTCCTCCTGCTTTGCAGTTGATGCCGCTTTCGATGCCGCTTTCACTCCAAACTGGCATGTCAATGCAAAAGAAAGGGCAAGCAGGATCATGATTATCCGATTTCTCAATTGTCATCCTCCTTTGTCGAAAAGAATCTCCTAGGTTTTGTCTATTTACAATAGATTATAACTTATAATGTCCCTTTACGCAAGAACAGGCTGTCTTCACTGAAGACAGCCTGTTGGTTCTCCTGTTCTTAAACGAATCAGAGTCTTGCTGTATTAAGCTTGATTCCAGGGCCCATGGTGGAAGCAATTGTTGCGCTTCTGATATACTGTCCCTTTGCAGCCGCTGGTTTAGCCTTAATAATAGCATCTATTAATGTCTGGAAGTTTTCGGTAAGCTGTTCCTCTGTAAAGGAAGCCTTTCCGATTGGCACGTGAACGATGTTTGTCTTATCCAATCTGTACTCAATCTTACCAGCCTTTAACTCCTGAACAGCCTTTGCGATGTCCATAGTTACAGTACCGGCTTTGGGGTTCGGCATTAAACCCTTCGGTCCAAGGATACGTCCCAGACGTCCGACAACACTCATCATGTTGGGAGTGGCAACAACTTTATCAAAGTCCAGCCAGCCTTCCTTCTGAATCTTCGGAACCAGTTCCTCTGCTCCTACAAACTCAGCGCCTGCTGCTGCAGCTTCATCAGCCTTCTCTCCCTTAGCAAATACAAGAACGCGAACCTTCTTACCTGTTCCATGAGGTAATACTACTGCGCCACGAATCTGCTGATCTGCATGACGTCCGTCAAGACCCATCTTCAGATGTACTTCGATTGTCTCATCAAACTTGGCACTGGCAACCTGTTTTACAAGGGCGATGGCTTCCGGTGCCTCATATAATGTTGTTTTATCTCTAAGCTTTGCAGCCTCCTGATATCTTTTACCTTTTTTCATTATAAATAACCTCCTGTGGTATTATCGGGAGCAACCCTCCCACGTCGTCTACATAATCAAATCACTCTGTGATCAGTCTTCTACAGTGATGCCCATGCTTCTTGCGGTACCCGCAATCATGCTCATCGCTGCTTCGATACTGGCTGCGTTCAGATCAGGCATCTTAATCTCTGCGATTTCTTTGATCTTATCTTTGGAAATCGATGCAACCTTAGTTCTGTTGGGTTCGCCTGATCCGGACTTGATATTACAGTACTTCTTCAGTAATACTGCTGCCGGAGGTGTTTTTGTGATAAAACTGAATGTTCTGTCCTGGTATACAGTAATTACTACCGGGATAATGGTATCTCCCTGGCTTGCGGTTCTCGCATTGAATTCCTTGGTAAACTGGACAATATTCACTCCGTGCTGTCCTAATGCAGGACCTACAGGCGGTGCTGGTGTTGCCTTGCCTGCCGGAATCTGTAATTTAATATAACCTGTTACTTTTTTCGCCATGATAGCTAACCTCCTATTGTGGTAATTACGGGAATTCCCTCCCACTGTCTGCATATCCTATGCTTTTTTAACATCTAAAAATTCAATCTCAACAGAAGTCTCCCGACCAAACATCTCTACCTCGATGGTAACCGTCTGCTTGTTCATATTGATCTCTCTGACAGTACTTACCCTGCCTTCCCAGGCACCGGATATAACCTCAATCAGATCGCCGACTTCAAAGTCAACTTCAATCTGCTTCTCCTCATTGCTTACAATACCGAGATTACGCATCTCCGCCTCTGTAAGAGGAATGGGTTCAGAACCCGGACCTACAAATCCTGTCACCCCTCTGGTGTTGCGGATCACATACCAGGTGTCATCGTTCATCACCATGTTCACAAGCACATAGCCCGGAAACATCTTTTTCTGAACATTCTTTCTGACGCCATTCTTCATCTCCACAACATCCTGAAGAGGAACACGAACCTCAAAGATCTGATCCTGAAGCTTTCTGTTTTCAATGGTCTTCTCAATATTCGCCTTCACTTTGTTCTCGTAGCCTGAGTAAGTATGGACTACATACCAGTGTAAATCTGACATATATGCTCCTTTTTTTCCTCACTAAACCAGAAAGCTGATCCCATACTGCAGAATCATATCCAGCGTCGCAATGATGACACCCAGAACAATAGCTACAACTGTGACCGTAGCGGTCTCACGAGTAAGCGTGTCCCTGTCAGGCCAGCTGATTTTTTTGAACTCGGACTGAAGACCCTTGTACCAGCTCTTCAAACTGGTTTTCTTTGTTCCGTCGCTCATATTATCACTCCTCTATAAGCGATAGCTTACTTCGTTTCTTTATGAACAGTATGCTTTTTGCAGAACCTGCAATACTTACGAGTCTCGAGTCTCTCCGGATGGTTCTTCTTCTCCTTCGTAGTATTGTAGTTACGCTGCTTACACTCTGTACATGCCAATGTAATTCTTACGCGCAAAACTTCCACCTCCAATTAAGTTATTAACATGCGGTCTGTATCTTATGCCTTAATTCAGTAAATTTGAGCATAAAAAAAAGACCTATTCCATCGCCACAATACTATACCATAAGAAAGGATGGTTCGTCAATATATTTTTATCAGCTTGACGAATTACCAATTTATGGATATACTAGAACAAGTCCCTTGTCAGGCAAACAAGCTCCGGCCTGGGTTTCAGCCTGATTAGAATAATACAAATTATCTATTATATAAATAAGAAAGGAAATGCACTATGGAAACCATTCGCATTCGCTATTTGAACGATAGAATAGAAAAACTCACCTATATCAACGGAGTATCCGACTGGATTGATCTGCGGGCTGCTGAGGATATGGTTCTGAAAAAGGGCGAGTTCGCCTTGATACCTTTGGGGGTAGCTATGGAGCTTCCGGCAGGTTATGAAGCTCACATCGTTCCCCGAAGCTCTACCTTCAAAAACTTCGGCATCATCCAGACCAACCACATGGGTGTGGTTGACGAGAGCTACTGCGGAGATAATGACCAGTGGTTCATGCCGGCTCTCGCTGTCCGGGACACAGAGATTCATGTCAACGACCGCATCTGCCAGTTTCGGATCATGAAGCACCAGCCTCCTCTTTCTTTTGAGGAAACGAATCATCTGGGGCACCATGACCGGGGCGGTTTCGGAAGTACCGGCAAAGCATGATGAGGAAGTACCTGATTCCCATCCTCTATCCCAGGCGCTGTCCGGTATGCTCTAAGGTTCTGCCTTTTTCCACCAGAATCTGCCCTTCCTGTCAGGACTCCCTTCCTTGGATCAGGGGACCCGTTTGCTTCAGGTGCGGTAAGCCGGTAACATCCGAAGAACAGGAATTATGCTATGACTGCCGGCAGTTTCCCAAATCATTTTACTATGGAATGAGCATCCTATTATATAATGAAGAAACTCAGCCGATTCTTGTGGCTTTCAAGTATCATAACCGCAGGATGCTTTCAGAATTTTTTGCAGAGCAGATCTATCTCCGTCACCGGCTGGAGATTGCCGATCTTCAGCCAGACCTTATCGTTCCGGTTCCCATACATAAGAACAAGCGCCGTAAGCGAGGCTATAATCAGGCCGGTCTGCTGGCCAGGGACTTATCCGCCCTGACCGGCATACCAAGTCTGAATCAGCTCCTGGTCAGGTCGGTCGACACCATACCCCAAAAGCAGCTGACTCCCCAGGCAAGACTGAATAATCTTGAAGGAGTATTCCATGTTAATCCTGCATATCTGGATAAAATCAAAGGCATTCGTACTGTCCTCCTGATTGATGACATCTATACAACAGGTGCCACCATGGAAATCTGCTCAAGAGCCCTTCTGTCGGCAGGGGTTGGACGGGTATGCATCTGTACAGTCTGCACCGGTGTATCCAGAGATTGAAAGGCACTCTTTCAGGCCGGTATATCTCCTCTGTTCTGTTTCATTGCGAATCATCTGGTCTACCATGGCTTCACGGCCGATGATGGCAACACACCTCTGGGCTCTGGTCACGGCCGTATAGAGAAGATTCCGGTTGCATAAGACCGGAGGCCCGGACAGGAGGGGAAGGACAACAGCAGGATACTCACTTCCCTGGGATTTATGTATGGTGATGGCATAGGCCAGCTCCAGCTCATCCAGGCTGCTGAAGGGGTACTCTGCCTGCCGGTTTTCGTCAAATACCACCGTGATTCTTTCTGTAAATGTATTGATCTGCCGGATAATTCCCAGATCCCCGTTAAAGACCCCCATTCCTTCTTCCACGGTAAAGCCTTTCCGGTTGGTTATTTTCCAGGAGAGCTTATAGTTATTGCGAATCTGCATCACCTTATCCCCCTCCCGGAAGATGCCTCCCCGGACTTCTCTCTCTGCCCTGGACGGATCTGCCGGATTGAGATAGTACTGCAGAACCTGATTCAGATGCTCCACACCCAGTTCCCCTTTCCGCATGGGGGTAAGAACCTGAATTTCAAAGGGGTCCACATGGAGATAGGACGGCAGCCGGTCTCTGACCAGATAGACAACCCCGCCAATTACTGACCGAAGATCATTTCTTTCAAAAAAGAAGAAGTCTCTATTCTTATTATCCAGACTAATCTGCAGTCCTTGATTAATCCTGTGGGCATTACGTACAATCTGGCTGGTCTCTTCCTGCCGGTATATCCTGGTCAGACGCACCACAGGAAATGTATCCGCCTCAATAAGATCCTTGAGCACATTGCCAGGTCCCACACTGGGCAGCTGATTGGAATCTCCCACAAGGATCAGTCTGGTTCCCGGAAGGACAGCCTTAAGAAGGGCATACATCAGACTGATATCCACCATGGACATCTCATCTAATATAATTACATCTGCCTCTATGGGATTCTTCTCATTCTTCTCAAAATGATACTGTTCATTACCCTCAATGCCCCCGGTTAATTCCAGAAGGCGGTGGATGGTCCTGGCTTCGTAGCCGGTGGCTTCCGTCATCCTTTTAGCTGCCCTTCCGGTGGGCGCTGCCAGGACAATCTCCATATCCTCCATCTCAAAGCACCGGATCATCAGGTTAATCGTGGTGGTCTTTCCTGTCCCTGGACCTCCGGTTACGATCAGCACGCCCTGCGACATGGCCGTTCGTACCGCAGACTTCTGCATGACATCAAGCTCCATGTCTGCCTCTTCTTCCAGCTGGGTAATTCTCTGATCAAGTTCATCCTTGTTGACAGGAAAGGTAAGATCAAGTCCCAGGAGCATGCCGGCACTGTTAAGCTCCATAAAATAGTAGTTCCTTAAGTAGACCCGTTCTTCCTCCTCCACAGTCCGGATGATCAGCTTCTTATCAAGGATCAGTCCCATCAGCTGGTCAGATACAAAGTCCCCGGGAACATTCAGGAGATTACCGGTATTCCGGCAGAGAATCTGCCTGGGAAGGAAGACATGGCCGGCTGCCACAGCCTGCTGGAGAACATATAGAATAGCTGCACAGACACGAAACTCTGAATCCGCCGCAATTCCGGCCCTGGCTGCAATTCCGTCGGCAATCTTAAATCCGATCCCATGGATGTCCTCCGCCAGTCTGTAAGGATTGGTCTTTAATATCTCATAAACCGCATCCCCATATTCCTCATAGATGCGCACCGCCATCTGATTACTGATGCCATATTCCGATAAAAACATCATGACATGGCGCATTTCCTGCTTTTCCTGGAACTGGACCGCAATATTCATGGCCTTCTGCAGGGAAATCCCCTTAATCTCTGCCAGCCTTTCAGGCTCCTCTTCCATGATACGAAAAGTATCTTTTTTAAATTTTTTAATTATTCGTTTTGCCAGCGCAGCTCCGATTCCCTTGATTGCTCCGGAAGCCAGATAGCGTTCCATGGCCTCCTTGTCCTCAGGCTCCTTCACCACATAGGAAAGGACCTGATACTGAGGCCCGTGGGTAGGGTGCTCCTTGTACTCCACCTGGCAGCTCAGATACTCGCCTTCTCCTATATAATGAAAATTCCCCACGAGGATCTCATCCCCGTGGGTCGTTTCAAGCTCAAGAACAGTATAGCCATTGTCTTCATTGTGATAGCGGATATGGCTGACATAACCTTCCAATTTGTTTGTATCCATCATCATAACTTCTGATTAGATTAATCTGCTGGTTCTAATCCTGCTTCAGGGCACCTGTCATCTGCCCAGATACTCGATATACTGACCGGTTCCGATTGCCACCGCTGTCATGGGGTCATCCGCTGTCATGGTGGTGATGCCGGTTTTCTCCTCAATCAGCTGCTCCAGCCCCTGCAGCATACTTCCGCCGCCAGTAAGAACAATACCCCTGTCTGATATATCAGCGGCAAGCTCCGGCGGAGTTCTTTCCAGCACGCTGTGAACTGCCTCAACAATCTGAGCTGTGGCTTCCTTCAGTGCCTCCCTGGTCTCCTCAGAGGTCACTGTCACGGACTTGGGCAATCCGGTTACCAGATTCCTTCCCCTTACCTCGATGGAAGACTCTTCTGCTCTGGCATAGGCACTGCCAACCTGAATCTTGATATCCTCAGCCGTGCGGTCGCCAATCAGGAGATTATGCTTCTTTCTCATATAGCGGACGATAGCTTCATCGAAATCATCCCCTGCCACCTTGATAGAGGTGCTGACCACAGTTCCTCCCAGGGAAATTACTGCGATATCCGAAGTACCGCCTCCGATATCGACGATCATGTTGCCGCAGGGCTTGGCGATATCGATTCCCGCCCCAATAGCCGCGGCCACCGGCTCCTCGATAATCTTAACATCCCTGGCTCCTGCTGCGTAGGTAGCATCCTCCACAGCTTTCTTCTCTACCTCTGTGACTCCGCTGGGGACACACACAGATATTCTGGGTTTACGTCCGAACAGACTCTTTCCTACTGCTTTATGAACAAAGTACTTAAGCATTTTTTCCGTCACGGAATAGTTGGAAATCACGCCCTGGCGAAGAGGACGGACTGCAACAATATTACCAGGAGTTCTACCGATCATCAGCCGGGCTTCCTCCCCAATCGCCTTAATTTTCCTTGTATCCTCATCAAAAGCAACAACAGAAGGCTCCTTTAAAACAACACCCTTGCCCTTTACATATACCAGGATACTCGCTGTACCCAAATCAATTCCAATATCAGTTGCCATCAGGAAACTCCTTTCTTATAAGAATACCTCGGCATTCCCGGCGCCGGAGGCTTAAATCACTTTCTGAATAAAGAGCAGATATCAATCCTCAATCCCCTTGGAATTCAGGTATCTGATCACATCGCCGATTGTCTCGATGGATTCCAGCTCCTCTGCAGGAATCTCAATATCGTACTCATCTTCCAGAGCCATGGTCAGCTCAAAAAGATCCAGGGAATCTGCACCCAGATCCTCCTTAAACGAAGTATCCAGACTAATCTCATCTTCTTCCACGCCCAGCTGCTCGGCAATAATCTCTCTCATCTTATCAAACATAGCATTTATCTCCTTATAATCAAACATAGCAATTCATCTAATTTATGTGTACGCTTAAAAAGTATAACCCACGTCCAAAATCTTGTCAATATTCAATCAAAGCCCAGCCCATCTCCGGGCCTGTTTCTTCCTGCCCGGATTAAGAGCTTTCGCTTTTTCCTTAGAATTTGCTATTGATTTTTACATTAAATTATAGTAAACTATCATAGTCAGTTTTGGCAAGCTTCCTTGGCTCAGTTGGTAGAGCGACGCATTCGTAATGCGTAGGCCGCCGGTTCAAGTCCGGCAGGGAGCTTTAAGGAAGAAGTTTCAGACCATGATCGAAACTTCTTTTTTTATATCCGATCATAAAAATGCAAATGAGATAATTATGCACAATATGTTATTGTTCAAAGTACGGGAGGTTTAATATGAGCAATGCGTTAAGACACCTGAAACGGATTATTATCGTCAGTTTACTTTTTGCACTCAGTCAGCACATTTTTGCACTTAGTACCCAGGCTGCCCTTACATCTGTCAGTAAGCTGAAGCTTACGAGAATCAACGGATCTGCAATTCAACTTAAGTGGACAAAAGATACAAGCTGTGACGGATATTATCTCTACCGCTTAAACGAAAGCGGGAATAATTTTCGACTGATAAAGACGATAAAGAATTCCAAAACCAACTTCTATACTGACACTAATGTTAATGCCAATTATCCCCAGCAGTATGCCATCAAAAAATATACAAAAAGCAAAAACGGCGCAATCAGCAAAAGCTCTGCGACAAAAACCAGCTGGCAAGGTGCAGACAAAACATGCTATATTGCTCACAGAGGAGCCAGGGATATTGCCCCGGAGAACACAATGATTGCTTTTAAAAAGGCAAAAGAAGAAGGGTATAATGCCTTTGAATGTGATGTCTGGTATACAGATTCAAAACAGTTTCTTATTTCTCATGATTATGATCTGGTGAGGCAATGCGGCCTTAACAAGCCTGTCACCGCTCTGACAAAAACAACTAGGAAAAAATATCCTATTATTCTTCCTATGTCTGAAAAGTACCCTGTCCAGTATCTTCCCAGTCTGGAAGAGGTACTTAGTTATGCCAGCAAGTCAGGAATGAATGTATATCTTCATTATAGAACAAAACAATCCCATCATCCTGCAGCGGCACTTAAGAAAACAGCCAAACTGATAAAAAAATACAAAATGCAGAAGAAAGCAGTGTTCTTTACCTCGAATGTATGGGATCTGAATTATATATCAACCTTCGGACTGCAGACCGGATACCTGACCAAAGCACCTACTGCGGCGAAAAGAAAAGCTGTTGCAAAGAAACTCGTAAAGTACAAATGCTCTGTCATAATCTTTCCTTTCCGCTCCGAATCCGCCATGAGTAAAGGACTGATCAGCTACTGCCACAAGCTGGGCCTTAGAACCCTCAATTATGGTGTCACAAGTCCCAAACAGGTCAGGTATTTGATGGATAGCCGGTCAGACGGATGGATTTCCAATTATCCTGTTTTTGTAGAATAATAAGAATTAACGAAGACTTTTATCAAGTACTCCGCTGATTCGCATGCTTCTGTTTCATCAGAACATAGCCTTCAAAAAGGTCAAGATCTTCCTTTCTGGTAATCTTGATATTAAGCTGGGATCCCTTTGAAAAATAGATGGGTTTTCCCATCTTCTGCATCAGGGTGGTGGTGTGGGGCTCAACCTCATAGATCGCCCCGGTTCTCACTGCATCTTTATAGAGATTCAGAATGAACTCATATCGGAATGCATGGGGAGAGTTCATCACGGCGATACTCTCTCTGTCGATATACTGGTCTGTATAATTATCCGGCTCCATAACGGAGCCGGTATGTTTTTTGATGGCAGAAAGCAGCAGAAAATCAGTGGTTGCGATTGCATTCCCCTTGTCCTTACATACCCGGATAGCGTCGGTAATCAAGTCTTCGGTCAGGAAGGGAGATGCGCCAAAGTGTACCAGGACAATATCATCCGGCTGTATTTTGTCCTCCAGATAATAGACGCCGTTCATCACGGATTCCTGGAATGAGCTTCCCCCATCTGCAACCCATCTCACCTTATCAAGGCCATACTCATCAACCATCTCCTGCAGGTAGTCCTTCCACTCCTTATGGCATACAACCTCCACCGCATCGATTTCTTCATGTTCCTGAAAGACTTCTATTGTATATGCCAGGACCGGTTTCCCCAGTATCTTAATAAACTGTTTGGGGATACCCGCTCCAAGACGGTTTCCCACTCCACCTGCAAGGATAATCGCTGTGTTCATCTTTTTTCCCTCCATTAATGTAAGTCTGTATCTTTCAATGCTGCAGGAGGCCTGCCTGGTTACTTCTGTGGATCTCCTGGGCTGAGAGAAGATCATCCACCGTGTCCACCTCTGACCACTTCTGCCCGGCAATATCTACATAGAAAAGCTGGAAATCATGGAACATAATCATCTGGACAAGGCTGTCTTCAAAATACTGATCATACATATTACCGTTGATCATGCTGTCTATTTCTTCTTTCAACAGACGGGAAGATACAGGATCAAGCTTGGTCATACAGCAATATTTGGCGCTGAAGTTCTCCAGCTTTTTACTCATGACCAGAACCTGATCATCCTTGGAAACAATGTTGTATGCGCCGGGACGGACGCAGGAAGAGTCCCCGAGAACATAAGGATATTCTGTGGGTACAGTCAGATATCGCTCAACAATCTCATCGGAGAAGACAACATCCCCATGGACAATTGTGACATTTTCCCGTTCCAGATAATCTCTGGCAAACCATACGGAGGAGATCGAATTGGTCACTTCATAGAAAGGATTCATGATAAATCTGACATTCTCCCCTTCCAGCTCCTTCTTAATTTCCTCTGCTTTATAGCCAACTACGACAGCAATCTCAGCATTTTTATCTGCCTTCCGGATACTCCTCACCATTCTCTGCAGAACCGTGGTCTCCTCATCCAGCTTAAAGCTTGTCTTGGCATATTTCAGCGTCAGCGGCGCCAGATTATTTCCCTTTCCTGCGGCAAGAATAATATATGTCATCATCATTTTACCTCCTCAAAGACGCCAATCTCATGATTCAGAAAGCTCAAATCTTCCAGATTGCAGTCAATCAGGGCTTCCATGGCAGCATCATACTGGTCTTTATCCACAGAAACCCCATACATGGGAAGAGCAATCAGGCTCATATTCTTCGCAAAGTGGTACCACTGCTCCTTGAGGGGGCCGACGCCCTGTCCCTTGCTCAGCTTCAACATAGCCCAGTGCATGAAAAACCATCCGGAGATAGCGATATAGGCATAGAAATGGCGGCGCTGTCTATCATTCGGTTTCCGTCTGTAATAGGTGAAAAGAATGCGGTCAATGTCTCCCAGCTTATGCTTGCCTCCACATACATAGGATCCAATGTCAAAGCCCGGGTCGCCATAGCCGCCGTACTCCCAGTCAATGAGATGAATCTCTTCCTTATTGATCAGGAAGTTCACATCCCGTGCGTCGCCATGAATGTTGCACTTTTTAATCCCGTCATGGCGGGCCAGCTCTGCAAGCTGATAGATACGCCCACGAATATTCTTAAAATCCGGAAAATGTCCATACTTATCCGGTTCAATCTGGTCTCTTATCCCCTCCGCCTTTTTGATCACGTCAAAATTCCAGCGCACATGGCAGGGGGCAGCATGAAGGCGGCGAAAGAGCATAACAGCGCGGACCATATCATTGAGATTGTTGTAATCAAAATCCCGATGTTCGATAAAACGTCCGATACGCCAGCCCTCGTCCACATCCATGGCGATGAGGGTTGTATCAATCCCCGCATCCTCCACAATCTTCTGCATGATTGTCTCCCGGCCGCGCTCGACCAATATCTCAGAGCCCAGACCGGGATGCCTGTATACATACTTTCCCCCGTTCAGGCGAAAGGACAGAACCACATTGGTAAGGCCGGCCTGAACCGGGACAAGCTCCTCTATCTCGGACTCAGCGCAGTCGAAAACCTGACAGATATTTGAGATAACAATCTGACGACTCTCTTCTGTAAATAAACCGCCTGTTGTTTGAATATCCTGCATAGCTCAACCTCCTTTTGTAAATGTAATGTCCGAGATTCTAGTTATCTCCATGTAAATCAAGCCCGGCTTCCTCATAGATATCATCCATATGCTTCAGAATTCCATGAAAATCCTTCTCACTCAAGATATGGTAAAGCGTCAGATAGAGCTCTTTGTCAAGCTCAAGACTCTCCAGGCACCAGCCTATGATATCCTCTGCATTCTGAAAATGTGATACATAGCCCATCAGGTACATCACATAGCGGAAATAAACATGAAAGGCCTGCTGTCCCGGATGCTCCTTATAATAATGGAGCGAGAAAGCTGCCTTATGCAGGGTATCATCCACCAGATTGCGCATGGAGATATCCTTATATGCCATGGGAATCACACTTTTTTCCGGGTCAAACTCCCGGCCATAAGAAGATTTCAGAACCTTCTCCATCACACGCCGGCTGGCGTGGTATTCTGAGTAAGTATGCATATAGGTATAGACCTTGCGCATCACCTTAACCTGATAGGGATGGGTAAGATAATCATAAAGGTGGGTAAACTCGTGCCAGAGAATCAGATCAATGTAATCACTCCTGTACAGGTCTACCTTCTCCCCCAGATGAAGTATATAAATATCAGAGTATAACTCCGTTATATTAAAGGAGGACTCCACACCCTTAGCGGCATCGTACCTGATATCTTCAATCTCTATGGGACTATCCAGGCCGTATTCCTTTTTATATGCATTCCACTTTTTATTAATATCTGTTAATGTCATAACTCTCCCCAATAACTTCCTTCAATTAATTATTCACATACAATATCACTGATCAGTCCGTAGAGATATTCTCCATAATTGGTCTTCTTAAGCTCTGCAGCCTGTTCTTTAAGCTGATCTAAGGTAATCCATCCATTCCTTATCGCCTTCTCCTCCAGGCAGCCGATCATATGCCCGCTTCGCTGTACCATCTTGATGGTGCCGGCAGCCTTATAGAGGCTGTCTGCTGTGCCGGCATCAAACCAGGTGTACTCCTCACCAAGAGGAATGACACTCAGCTCGCCCATCTCAAGATAACGGTTGTTTACATCCGTAATCTCCAGTTCCCCCCGGGCGGAAGGCTTGATATTTTTGGCAATCTCCACCACCTTGTTGTCATAAAAATACAGTCCCGGCACGATGTAATTGGACTTGGGATGAGCCGGCTTCTCTTCGATGGAAAGAGCCTTGCCATCCTCATCGAACTCAACCACGCCAAAGGGTCTGGGGTCCTGCACATAGTAACCGAAGATCTTGGCTCCCTCCTGATGGCGGGCTGCCTCCCTAAGCTTCATCCTGAAAGACGGGCCGAAAAAGATATTATCTCCAAGAATCAGGCAGACAGAGTCATCTCCGATGAAATCCTCCCCAATGATAAAAGCATCGGCGATACCCCTTTGAACATGCTGCTCCCTGTACTCAATATGGATACCGAACTTCTCACCATCGCCCAGAAGATTGACAAAAGGATGCTCCTCCCCCGGTGGGATGATGACCAGGACATCCCGGATTCCTGCCTTCATCAGCACGGAAAGCGGATAGTAAATAAGCGGCTTGTCATAAACCGGCAGCAAGGGCTTGCAAACCGGATAGGTTATCGGATACAGGCGGGTTCCCTTGCCCGCCGCAAGAATAATTCCTTTCATAAAAACTCCATTCCTCCGCCTTCAACCGGCGGAAATGATTCAATGTCCCCTACAAATCAGAGGAAAGATTTATCAAAACTGATATATATTATATCAATTATAAACGCTAACACTGTAAACATCAAGGAATTCTTCTTTAATCCCTGAATGCCTGTATGATGATGTCCGTACAGAAAAATATAGTTACCCAATAGTATTATACAGCAGAAGCACTAATTTGTCAGCTAAAAAAGGCCTTGCTATGTCCTCTGCATGCTCTCTCATGGGAATATGGTATCAAAGCAGTATCACCGGAGTTTTGAAGTTTAAATAAAAGTCTATCATCCGCAAACCCTTATGGTATGCGGAAAATTTTTGTCAACATTTTGTAATTTATATATAGCTTTATATGGATATATGTGGTATAATAGTAGGAGGAGGTTCTTACTATG
>JAFUDC010000141.1 GCA_017459345.1 Eubacterium sp. | reverse complement strand
GGTAACATGGGTTCAAATCCCGTAGGAGTCATATGCCGATGTGGCTCAATTGGCAGAGCAGCTGATTTGTAATCAGCAGGTTAACGGTTCGAGTCCGCTCATCGGCTTTGTCAATATTATCTTTATGGATTACTTGGGGACCTTTAGCTCAGCTGGTTAGAGCAGTCGGCTCATAACCGATCGGTCCGGGGTTCGAGTCCCTGAAGGTCCACTCATTATCTGGCCTGGTGGCTCAGTTGGTTAGAGCGCCGCCCTGTCACGGCGGAGGTCGTGGGTTCGAATCCCATCCGGGTCGTTTTCAGACTTAGGTCTGATTGTATTTTAAATGGGATCTTATCTCATCTGGGAGAGCATCTGCCTTACAAGCAGAGGGTCATAGGTTCGAGCCCTATAGGTCCCATTTACTTGCCGGTGTGGCGGAACTGGCAGACGCACAGGACTTAAAATCCTGCGGGACTAATCTCCCGTACCGGTTCGATTCCGGTCACCGGCATCAAATTCATATGTGGGCATAGCTCAGCTGGATAGAGCGTCTGGCTACGGACCAGAAGGTCGGGGGTTCGAATCCTCTTGCCCACGTTCCAGGTTCTATTATATAGAACCTGTATATATAGCGCTATCGCCAAATGGTAAGGCACTGGATTCTGATTCCAGCATTTCCAGGTTCGAATCCTGGTAGCGCTGTTTTAAAAAGAACACGTATGTGTTCTTTTTTTTGCTGTATGGGAACAATGGTTCATCATCAGGAAGAATGATACTTCCTCCTCTATATGGGGGCCGATTTGACACACCGGCAGAACCTATATTATAATGCAGTCCTCGATGATAATTGGAATATTAATTAGCAAGAAAAAACATTGTCTTGACAATACATTTATGATATATTTATTACAGAAGTGTGAGACATGCAGATGCATGGTTAGTTAGAATAATTCTAAGAATGTTAAGAGGGGATAGAAATGGCAGAAGGACGTATCATATATAATCCTGGGAAGTATGCGATGAAGATGTTCTATCGCAAGATGAGTGCAGAGGCCAGGGAGGAGCTTAAAGAGCGTAAGTTTGACGCAGTCGGCCTGTTCCAGACCAGTGTATCCGGAATCCTATATTATGGAGACCGTGTTGCAAAAACCAGTAATGTATTGCCGGTTGAGATCAATGGCAGCTGTCCTCAGCATATAACTACACTGGCTTTCTTTGGCGAGACTACAGCAGTTGAGACAGCCATGAGGATGATCATCACTGAGGAGAGAGAGAAGAAGAGCCGTCTGATATAGGACGATTTCCATATTATTTTACTTTATTTAAGGGCATGGGAGAGTGCCTCTTGTGAACGGAACGACCAATATGATTCATAAAGAATATTAGTATGTATATTAAGCTCTGTTTACTTTGTTTAGACAGAGCTTTTTCTTTTGGAGGACCTATGTTTGGAATAGATATCAAAGTGAGATATAGCGAGACCGACCCGGAGGGTATTGTCAGCCCTCACCAGCTCCTGGATTATTTCCAGGATACCGGAACCTTTCATTCTATTTCCTTGGGGATGCTGATGGGGGGAGCCTATAACCCCGACCAGGGATGGTTTGTACTGGCTTACAGGGTAAATGTCTTCCGCTATCCCAGGCTTGGAGAGGAGATAAGGGCCTACACGGAGCCCTATAAGATGAAGGGATTCTATGGCTATCGTCGTTTTTACATAAAGGATGCCAATGATGAAACACTGGTTTTAGCTGACTCAATCTGGGTATTGATGGACCTGACCAACCTGCTTCCGGTACGAATCCCGGAGGAAATGAGAGCAGCTTTCATGGCGGATCATGAGGAGGAAAAACCTGCAATAAAAAGGAAGCTCCCGGAAAAAGGGAACAGGGAGGAAATAGAAACCATAGAGGTTACAAGTATATTTGTAGATCAGAACCACCATGTGAATAATACATTTTATATGCAGTGGGCTGAAAGCCTGATTCCACGGGACTTGAAAGTGGACAGCTTTCAGCTGGATTTTCGTCAGTCGGGCCGGCGGGGAGATACCATACATGTCTTCAGCGAAGTGAAGGATCAAACCCGGAGAATCAAATATGTCAACCAGGATGATTTGCTGATTGCTCTGGTTGAATTGTCCTGCAGCCCTAAAAAACCGGCAGAAGAGGAGTAAGATCGGGCATCCGGACGGTTTTGTCAGAAAAAGCTGGCGCTTATAGAGGAGGAAATATGATTGAATTAGGAAAAAAGCAGACATTATATATAGATCACAAGACAGACTTCGGCGTATATCTCTGTGAGAAAGATGAATTGGGTAAAAAGCCGGTATGCGTTCTGCTGCCGGGCCGTCAGGTACCCCAGGGTGTGAAGATCGGGGATCCGGTGGAGGTCTTTATCTACCGGGATTCGGATGACCGGCTGATTGCAACCACTCAGATTCCGGCTCTGACGATTGGTCAGCTGGCAGTTCTTGAGGTAGCTGAAGTCAATAAGGTAGGAGCCTTTCTTAGATGGGGGCTTTCCAAGGATCTCCTCCTTCCCTACAGCGAACAGACTCTTAAGGTTAAGCCCGGAGAGAAGTACCTGGTAAGCCTTTATATTGATAAGAGCGACAGGCTCTGTGCCACCATGAAAGTCTATGAGTACCTGCACACGGATTCTCCCTATAAGGCTGAGGACGAAGTGCAGGGAACAGTTTACGGGAAGAATGCCAGATACGGGGTATTTGTCGCTGTGGATAACCGCTATAATGCCATGATACCTGCAAAGGAGGTCACCAGGCGCCTGCGGATCGGTGACACAGTAGATGCCAGAGTCCTGGAGGTGAGAGAGGACGGGAAAATGAACCTAAGTCTCCGGGCAAAGAGTTATATGCAGATGGATATCGATTCGGAGAAGATTCTTTTAAGGCTGAAAGAGAATGACGGCTTTTTGCCTTATCATGACAAATCCCACCCTGATGAGATCCGGGAGGAGTTCGGCATGAGCAAAAATGAATTCAAGAGAGCTATCGGCCGCCTATATAAAAACAGGAAGATAACCATTTCTCCTGAAGGAATCCGATTTGCAGGGGAGTAGAGAGCGGAATGATTCAAAGGCATAATGAAGGAATAAAAGCCCTGTTCATTGCCCTGTTGATTATGACAGCAACCCTGACTCTGCCCCATGTCCTTAAGGTCCAGCTGCTGGTAGAATTAATTCTCCTGGCTGGGATTCTGGTCTTTACACGGATAAAGAGAATTGAAATCGTCCCATACTGCCACATAAAGAGGGTCAGGCTGAAGGGGCTGCCCATTCTGCTGCCGCTCACGGTTCTTCTGATTATTGCGGCGGGTTATGTCAATGCCTGCTCAGAAATATTTTTCAGCAACAGGATAACTTCCACCCTCAACATGGCAGGCGGACATTTACCTGCATCAGTGGTGATCTTCTGTGTCCTTCCGGCGATAACGGAGGAACTGATCTTTCGGGGGCTGATTCTTCGACGCATAAAGAATGTTAAAACAGGGATTGTGGTATCTGCACTCCTTTTTGCCCTCTGGCACCTCAACCCCAACCAGATGAGCTATGCCTTACTGGCCGGTATCCTGCTGGGGCTGCTCGCTGTCTATACAGATAATCTAATCTGCAGCATGTTGACACATTTCCTGTTTAATCTGTATAATCTTCTTATGATGAGGGTTTCGAGTGAATCCATGATAGGAAGAGTCATCGCTGCGGCAAGGATTGGGCCCTATCATCTTTTCACCCCTGAGATTCAGGCTGCAGATGGAAGTCTGCTTACCGGGAATCTGCTGTGGGGGCTACTTGCAGCTGTAATGTCAATCTCATTGTATATGCTGATTTTAGTAATCATCAAGCATCATCCTGACAGGGAGCATCAGGAGTTGTAAAATAATTTGTCTATCAGAGAAAAAAGGACGGAGATAATAATTTGCCTATCAGAGAAGAAAGGACGGAGACGATGAATAAGAAAAATACCTATATCTTTGACCTGGATGGAACCTTGCTGGATACTCTGGATGATCTTTATCACAGCCTGAATTATGCCTTGGATAAGATGAATTATCCCCTCCGAAGAAAGGAAGAAGTACGGCAGTTTGTTGGCAACGGTATCCTGATGCTGATAAAAAGGGCAGTTCCTGAAGGAACATCTGATGAGAAGATAATGGAAACCCAGGCAGTTTTCAAAGAACATTATGGAATTCACTGCAATGACCAGACCGGCCCATATCCGGGTATTGATGACCTGATTGACCAGCTGCTTGAGAAGAATATAAAAATGGCAATTGTATCCAATAAGGCAGACTTTGCCGTAAAGGAGCTGGCTGAGATTTATTTTAACGGGAGGATTCCTGTGGCCATCGGAGAGAAAGAAAGTGAGGGAATCCGGAAAAAACCCGCCCCGGATACCGTATTTGAGGCTTTGAGGCTGCTGGATGCCTCTGTGGAGGATGCGGTCTATGTGGGAGATTCCGAAGTGGATATCGAGACGGCCAAAAACTGCGGCATGGATGTTATCTTATGTTCATGGGGATTTCGGAGTGTGGACCAGCTCATTGCCTCCGGTGCAAGGCTGATCATTGATGAGCCGGCAGAAATGTTAAGTTATGCGGTATAGTAACTATTTAAGTGAATAAGAGACGAAATGAAAAGGGCCGATATGGCCCTTTTCGTTTCGTCTCTTAGTGATTTATATAGCTATTACCTGTGGCAGAACGGTGCCTTTTTCAATGTCTGGAAGAGATCCCAGTCATGGGCCGGAATCACGGTAGCATTGTACTTCTTCTCCAGCATACGAACCTTCTCGATGGACTTAAAGTACTCGCTGCGGTTGTGGAGAAGTCCGGAAGCCTTGGCAGGCGGTCCGTAGATCTCGCAGGTGTATACGGCATCCATGGGGAAGATATAAGTGCCTTCCTGCTCTAAGTGGATGACCAGCCCCAGGAGTCCTGGTGTATGTCCCGGAAGATTGATCACTTCCACGCCGGGAACGATCTCGAACTCATCTTCAACAAGAATATACTGTCTTACCGGAACCTCCAGGTCCTTTTTGCAGTAGCCTACATACTTTGTCGTATCCGTGGTCTGATGTACGGTCGACTGGGAAAACTCGAAATCAGCCTTGGGCACGTACACATCGGCATCCTTGTAAAGATGAATGTTGCCCGTATGGTCGAAGTGCATGTGGGACAGGATAACCGTATCAATGTCCTTAGGTGTGATACCGCATAGAGCCAGCTGAACCTCCGGCCGCTGCTCGATGGTCTGGAAGAGCTGGTAGCCCTCCTGCAGGTCATTGGGCCAGTGCCCTTTCATGGCATCTGGATGGCTTCCTACGTCATAGAGAATCCAGCCATTATCATGGTGGATCAGGATGTTCATTACCGGAAGCCGGTAAAATGTGTGCTTCACATCAGGATTGCTTCTGGTTGCCATGGTGGAGCCGGCAACGACGTTATTCTTGTCGGTCAAAAGGTAGCCTGTGTCCAAGATATAGAATTCTAACATGTGTCCCCCTCCAAATTCTCATAACCTTCTTCGATATATCCTTCCATGCGGATTTGTCAGTTTCCCTTCCTGTCGCTTATGACAGGAATCTTTTACTGCTCGGAGTTCATGACAGGAGTCCGCCGCGATGAAGTCGGACAACTCAAAAACGCATAGAATATGAACTTACTCTATACTCCCAATAGTAGCAATTAATTGCAAAAAATGCTTGTAATAATACACAGGCTGTCTGGGAATATATTGATTCTCAATTACTGCCCAAAGCGAGAAAACGCCTTAAGTTATATTACCTTGTTATTATCGTGGGGGAAAGGATTATAATTTACCACAGCGAGCTCTTTACCTGGGTGATCAGCTTGGCTTCAGCATCAATGTAGGCATGGTCCACAGGCCTTTTTTCTTCCTCCGAAAGCCCCTTCCTCTGGGCGAAACTCTGCCAGGAGGACATGGCGGTCAGCAGCTCTGTCATGGACTGGCAGTTTTTTATCTTGTTCTCATATCTTGTGATTTCCTGTTCGATTGCGCTCATGTTTGATTCCTTTCTATATTTTCAGTGTTCTCTCCAAAGGCTTTCTCCCCCAGCCTGACCTGTTCCATCTCCTCAGCCATCTCTTCATCCATATGGTCAAAGAGATAATTCTTTCCATGGGCTTTTTTCTCCCGGTTGATCTCCCGGATGGCCTCGTTTACAAGCTCGACTTCCTTAAAGAAATCTCTGGCGGAGACCCGCTCAGCCCCCTGGCCCATGACGATGACCTGCTCTAAGGAGTCGGAGGTGGCCACCCGTACCTTGTGCTTGCGGCCCAGCTCGTGGGTGGTCTTTTCGATATACTGGTCGGCTGTTTCAGCTTCCTTAGTGTAGACAATATGTATGTTGTTGTGTTTGTAGACTTCCCTGTGATTGCCCTTGACCTTGTAGGCGTCAAAGACCAGGATGACCTCACAGCCCACATAGCCCTGGTAGTTGCATAGGATATCGGTCAGCTTGCTTCTGGCAGCATCCAGGCTGTCCCCGGCCAGTCCTTTGAGCTCCTCCCAGGCGAAGATGATGTTATACCCATCTACTAGAAGGTATTCTTTCTCTTTTCTGAATCTTCTGGGTGAGGAAATGTGGTCTCTGGCTGAACCACCGGCATCTCCGGAAGTTCTGCTGAAATCTCTGGTTGAGCTTCCTGAATACCCGGACGGGTTTCTGCCATTCCCGCTGTAAAATCCCGAACCTTTGCCGGATGTCTGGTAGCCAGGTTTCTTCCGTTCCTTTTTTCCGAACTCCCGCTCAAAGATCTCCATGAGTTCCTTTTCCTCGGCATAGGAGATATCCCGGTAGCGGTGGTTGTCATGCTCGACTTTCCTATCGTAGGATGAATTCATGGGTACATTTGTTTCATCATAGGATGAATTCATGGATACATTTGATTCATCATGGGATGACCTCACCAGGCCATTTGGTCCATAAGATGCATCATCAGAGTGTGCATCATCATCCCATTCATCTCCCTGTGAAGCCTCCCTGATATGCATATATTCGGGAACCTCATGCCAGGGGACGAAGAATCCCGCCCCATGGGCACAGAAGATGGAGCCTGATGGGTTATCCAGGTCTGCCTCCGGGTCATAGCCCCTTGCCGCAATGACCTCTTCGGCATTGTGGCAGGGTTCATAGCCGGCAAGCTTGAGAGTCAGTCTCCCCCGGCCGCCGCTGTAGGACCAGACCTCTTTCTGGTAGTCCTTCATCTCTGAGGCAGGTGCCTTGCCGGTAAGGACAGCCCGGTCCATGTCAATAAGCGGATCATCGAAATGTCCGGACATCTTCTGGATGTCGGCCATGCCCCGGCCAAGCTGGTCGGCCGGCAGTTCCAGACGGAAGTCATACCAGGGTTCGAGGAGAACTGCCTGGCCCCCGTAGAGGGCATTCATCAGGCCCTGGCGGACTGCCCGGTAGGTGGACTGGCGGAAATCGCCCCCCTCGGTATGCTTCAGATGAGCCCGGCCGGCAGTCAGAGTAATTCGCATATCGGTTATGGGAGATCCGGTCAGGACGCCCAAATGGTCTTTTTCGTAAAGATGGGTGAGGATCAGCCGCTGCCAGTTCCGGTCCAGGTCATCCTCCCCGCACTCGGAATCAAAGACCAGGCCTGAGCCCTGCTCCCCTTCAGACAGCCTCAGATGGACTTCTGCATAATGACGTAAGGGCTCATAGTGGCCCACACCGGACACACTGCCCCGGATGGTCTCCCGGTACATGATATGCTCTTCTCCGAAGGTCACCCGCATATGGTAGCGTTCTTCGATCATGTCGGCTAAGACCTCAGTCTGGACCTCCCCCATGAGCTGGACCTGGATTTCCTGAAGGGTCGGATTCCACATGATATGGAGTTCCGGCTCTTCCTCCTCCAGCTCCCGCAGCCTGCGAAGGGCCTTAACTACATCGGTTCCCTCCGGCAGGATCATCTGGCAGGAGAGGACCGGGGTCAGGAGAGAGGGAGTCTCACCTGTTTCAGCTCCCAGCCCCTGGCCAGCAGCAGTAGAACTGAGGCCGGTCACTGCGCATACTGTGCCTGCATCGGCCTGGTCGGTCATGGTATATTTTGTCCCGGAATAGATCCGGATCTGATCAATCTTATCATCGTCTAAGGGCATCTTGACCCTGAGGCTGCCGCCGGTGACCTTCAGGTGGGTCAGGCGGTTACCCTGATCATCCCGGGTAATCTTGTAGACCCTGGCAGCAAAGTCTTTCCCGTAAGAGGGAACCCTTGTGTAGCGGTCAAGGCCGGTCAGAAAATCCTCCACCCCGTCAAGCTTTAAAGCAGAACCGAAATAGCAGGGGTAGACCTTTCTGCGGGCAATCAGCCCGGCAATCTCCTCCCCGGAAATCTCACCCTCCTCCAGATAGCGGTCAAGTACTGCCTCATCGCACATGGCCACTGCCTCCAGGAAGTCCTCAGAATATTTTTCGGAGGCGGGGTCCAGGTCAAAAGGAATGCAGCCTTCTCCCAGATAGTTTTTGAGCTTTTCCAGGATAAGAACACGGTCAGTTCCGTCCTGGTCCATCTTATTGACAAAAATGAATGTGGGAATCCGGTACTCACGCAGCAGCCGCCAGAGGGTTTCCGTATGGCCCTGGACCCCATCGGGCCCGGAGATGACCAGGATGGCATAGTCAAGTACTGAAAGTGTCCTTTCCATCTCGGCAGAAAAATCCACATGCCCCGGGGTATCAAGGAGGGTAAACTCCTTGTCCCCCACGGTAAAGACAGCCTGCTTTGAGAAGATTGTGATTCCCCTGCTTCTTTCCAGAGCAAATGTATCCAAAAAGGCATCTCCGTGGTCTACCCGGCCTAAGCGGCGCAGCTGTCCTGTCAGATACATGAGTCCTTCTGATAAAGTTGTCTTTCCGGCATCCACATGGGCCAGGATGCCGATGGCCAGTTTGTTCATATATTATTCATCCAATCCTCTTGAATTATCCGGGCCGCTGCTGCTGACCCGGGAAAAAGAGAAAGCGGCACAGCCTCCAAAAGGGTAAGCTCATGCCGCTTTCATTACGGAAAAGGAGGGATTTGAACCCTCGCGCCGGTTGCCCGACCTACCGCATTTCGAGTGCGGACCCTTCAGCCACTTGGGTACTTCTCCATAAATATGGTATCCGGTATATACCGGATCTCACAAAGTATAATAATAGGGATGCAGGGAGGCAGATGGTCTGCTCCCCGCATATGTAAAATAATTCTATCAAACCTCTTATTAAAAATCAAGATTTTTTTAAAGCAGACGAAGACCTCTTCCACTGTCTCCTAAATTGGATCAGCTGGTAATCTCACCGGAGATGATCCACGGAGCCGGCTTAGCCTCAAAGACATTCTTGTTGTTGAGCTTGGACATGGAGATCTGAACCACCTCGGTCCGGAGGATATCGTACTTTTTAAATACATCCAGGATATTGGAAAGGACATCCAGCTCCAGGGTGTAGACCACAAACTTCATGGCCGGATTCAGTTTAAGAAGATTCTGAACCTCCTCCTCAAACTTCTCGGTAGCTACAATGAAGGAGAGGGAAGGTACCGGGAGATTCTTCATGGAGGCCCTGCTGGTATCATCCACGATGGCGACGTTGGTCAGTCCGAACTTGGTGACATTCTCCTCCATGGCGGCCCGGTCGTGCTTGCGGTACTCTACGGCGATGATGGTTCCCTCGCTGGCAATCATGGCAGACTCTACGGCGATGGACTCACCGCTGATGATACAGATGGTATCCTGGTCATCCAGGTGCAGCTTGTTGATAATGATGGAACGGATCTCGCTTGCCACATAGCGGACAGACCCCTGGGAGAAGTTATCATTCTTGATGCCGATCCGGTAGGAGCTGCGGGCATTGGGATTGATGATCAGCATCACGGAGGGTTCGGTGATCTCTGTGTTGATCATCTCGGAGAGCTTACATATATTTACATTCCCCTCGGGAGAGAGTCCGGTTTTAAACCAGATATCACAATCGCCCAGGCCGTAATCCCAGAGATTGAAGAAGAAGTTGGGATTCCCTTCATCGGCCAGCAGAAGGACACGCTTGTGGGTCTCGATGGCTGCGATGACATTCTTCTTCTTCTTACTGATATCGATCAGTTTGATCTTTTCAATGTCCAGACCTGCTTTTTTGGAAAAATACTGGAGCCAGTCGAGAATATTCTGGCTGCTGAAGGAAGATTTTGGTGTCTGCATGAAAGAAGCCCCCTTTATGAATAGTACTTGGTAACTACTAAGCCGCCTGGATATTCACGCATGTAAAACTCACGGTCTTGAATAGTTACAAAATCGTAATGAAATATTTATTGATTTTTGACAACTTTATTTTATTATATCATAGGAAAAAAGGCAAGTTGTTCATGAAGTTTTAGTTGCTATTTAGCAGGAGTCGGTGTATGATAATAGGGATATTTTGACAGCCATCTTGTGAATTGCTGATGACAAAAGCGACAATATATCAGAAGAATGATTCGGGAGTTTTATATGATCAGTGAGTACAGCGCATATCAGTGGATATCATTCTTTTTTGTATATAGCTTTATGGGCTGGGTTTTCGAATCAGCCTACGTCTCCATTAAGGTGAGACATTTTACCAACAGAGGCTTCTTAAAGGGACCCTGCCTTCCCATATACGGCTCGGGAGCGGTGATGATGCTTTTTGTGGCCGGACCATTTCAGGGGCACCTGCTTGCGACCTACTTTGCAGGAATCATCGGGGCAACCCTCTTAGAGCTTGCTACCGGTGCAGCCATCGAAGCGATTTTTAAGGTGAGATACTGGGATTATTCCGGCAAGTTTCTTAACTATCATGGCTATATCTGCTTGTCATCTTCCATAACCTGGGGCTTTTTCACCGTGGGGCTATATGAGTGGCTGCATCCTGCAGTACTGTATGGTCTGGAACAGATTCCTGATCAGACAGGGGATATTCTTTTTGCCCTGATCGGGATTACCTTTTTGATTGATGCCCTGGTATCTGTGAGAGAAGCTGCCGATTTGAGAAATCTGCTCCTTCATCTGGAAGATATGCGGTATGAGCTGCAGCTTCTTAAGAAGAGGGCAGATGTTGTCATGGCAGTGCTGGATGATGAGTGGCACAGCCAGGTCAAGGACCCTGCGGCTGAGCGTCTGGCAGAGCTTCGCAGTTCTCTTGAGGGTCAGATTGACCGGATGAAAGGCTCTGTTTCCCGCTATTCCTCCCTGAGTGAAGCACAAAGGGCAGAGGTGGAGGAGCTTCAGAAGAAGTTCAGTCAGATAAAGGGAAGAATAGAACAGGTCAGAACTGGTGGATTACCCCGCTTCCGTTTGAGGATTATGGGCAATCCTTCCATGATGTCAGAAAGATACCGGCTGTCGCTGGATTCCGTAAAGCACAGGATTTTAGAGATTGGTCATCATCAGGATGAGTAGGAGGATATATGAAGCTTGATTTAAAGGGCACCAGGTTGACAAGGTGCGAGTTTCGCAATGATATGGGACCGAACATGAAAATTAATCTGCAGGTGAATGTTAACAACAGGGTTCAGCTGCCTAAGGAGGGCAGGATTGACTCTGCGGGAACGGTTCTGACCAAGGCCATGCTGGGTTCTCCCCTTCAGCCCCTTTATCTGTATATCGAACAGATTGCAAGCTTTGCCGACTCTGAGCCGGATGGCCAGGTTATGGATAATGAGAGCCTGATGAGCCTCTATAAGACCATTTGCATCCCCCAGGCCGTGGAGAGACTTGAGGCCCAGCTTAAGATTCTCTGTGCTGTTTATCACATTCCCGAGATCAAGCTGCAGAGGGCGGAGAAGGAACAGTATAACTGAGCACTTTTTTCATAGAATGAACATATATTTGTTGTATCATATTATTATAAATTACAGGACGTTTCATAAGCCTGGCTTGAGCGATTGCGGTTGATTCTCATACGCAGGATTCCTGTGACTTCATGAGAGGAATGGGCAATTAAGAACTGGAGGGGTTCGTGATGAAAACTATTTGGAATAAATATAAGCATTATCTGCTGCTGCTGTATGGCCCGCTGTATCTGGCGGCTTTCCATTGGCTGGAAACCCTGCGGCCCGAACGGATTCATATACTGGATACAGCTTTCGATCATTGCATTCCATTTATGGAGATATTTATTGTCCCATATATCATGTGGTTTTTCTATATCGGGATCAGCGGAGCCTGGTTCTTCTTTAAGGAGAAGGATTCCTTCTGCCGGATGATGATTTTCGGAATCATCGGCATGACCCTGTTTCTGATTGTCTCCTGGATCTATCCCAATGGTCTTACCTTAAGACCGCAGACATTTGCCAGGGATAATGTATTTGTTCATCTTGTCCGGTGGATTTACAGCATGGACACCGCGACTAATGTACTTCCAAGTATCCATGTGTTCAACTCGGTAGGTGTCTGCTGTGCCATTCACTCCAGCAGGAAGCTTGAGAAGCACAGGGCGGTTCAGGGACTGTCAACCCTGGTCACTGTGCTGATTATATTATCGACCATGTTTATCAAGCAGCATTCCATCGTGGATGTGACTATTGCCCTGGCCATGTCCTACCTCTGCTGGGAGCTGGTTTATAACAGCGGTGTTTCCCGGATTGCGGCGGCATATGCGGAATATAAGCTGCGCAGGAGTAAGAAGCCCCAGCTGCGCTGGCTGAATAAATAACATGGGCATGCTGTATGCTGCAGGGGTTTAATTTGTAACGGAGAGAGCTATGCGCAAGATCATGTTTATCGGGAGGAGCGAGGCCGGAAAGACCACGCTTACCCAGGCCATGAAGGGGAAGAAGATTGTCTATCATAAGACCCAGTATATTAATCACTATGATGTGATCATTGATACGCCGGGAGAGTATGCCGAGACCAAACAGCTGGCAGGCTCCCTGGCAGTCTACAGTGCTGAATCGGATATCATCGGCCTCCTGATCAGTGCCACGGAGCCATTTTCCCTTTATCCCCCAAACTGTACTGCCCAGAGCAACCGGGAGGTGGTGGGCATTGTGACCAAATGCGACCATTGGGCCGGAGATCCGGAGCAGGCAGCGGAGTGGCTTAAATTAGCCGGCTGTAAGAAGATCTTTTATACCTCCGCATTTACCGGAGAAGGTATCGCGGATATCATATCCTACCTGAAGGAGGAGCATGAGACCCTGCCCTGGGAGGTGGTCAAGGCCCAGTATGATAAGCTGGAGTACGGTAAGGGCGCCGGCGATGATGATATGAATATTAACGGTGTTGTTGTTTAAAGGGGCTGTCGCACTAAAGCAGCCCGTCCCCAATCGGCAGGTTTCATGTTTAATTGATGGAATCCTGCCTTCTTTTTTGTGGGAGAAAGAACAGGTCTGTCTCCCTTGACATATCATTGAGATGGATTATAATAGATTTTGCAATACCTAATCTAAGATAGAGCAGAAAGGATAATGACTATGCTGAAAACATTGGGAGCCCAGGTGGGAGAGTTTAAGAAGGCCTCCATTCTGACTCCGCTATTTATGATCTTAGAGGTGATCATGGACATGGTGATCCCTCTGCTGATGGCCTCCATCATCGATAAAGGTGTGGAGGTGGGGGACATCAATCACATATTCCGCGTCGGTGTATTGATGGTGGCAGCTGCTGCCTTCGCTCTCTTTTGCGGTATCATGGGAGGTAAGTACGGAGCGGAGGCCTCCACAGGCTTTGCCAGGAACCTGCGCAGGTCCATGTTTGAGAATATTCAGACCTTCTCCTTTTCCAATATTGACCGCTTTTCCACAGCCAGCCTGGTCACCCGCATGACCACGGATGTGACCAACCTGCAGAATGCCTACCAGATGATCCTTCGCATGTGCTTTCGGGCGCCGTTTTCCCTGATTATTGCCATGGCCATGTCCTTCATGGTCAATGCCAGACTGGCCTCGATCTATCTGGTGGCGGTGCTGATTTTAGGCTGTATTCTGGGCTTTTTCGTAAGGCGGGCCATGAAGTACTTTACTCAGATGTTTGACAAATACGATGAGCTCAATAACTCTGTCCAGGAGAATGTCACCGCCATCCGGGTAGTCAAGGCTTTTGTCCGGGAGGATTATGAGAAGGACCGCTTTGCCAGGGCCAACAATGGCTTATATAATCTGGCTGTCCGCGCGGAGCGGATCGTATCCATGAACATGCCCGTCATGATGTTCACCGTTTACTCCTGCATCCTGGGAATTTCCTGGATTGGTGCCAAGTTCATCATTCAGGACCAGCTGACCACCGGCCAGCTCATGATGCTTCTTACCTACTGTATGAACATCCTGATGAGTCTTATGATGCTTTCCATGATCTTTGTCATGGTCTCCATGTCCATTGCCAGCGCCCGCCGTGTCAGCGAAGTCCTGAACGAGAAGGCGGACATCGTGAATCCGGTCAATCCGGTTTACGAGGTTAAGGATGGAAGCATTACATTTGACCATGTCACCTTCCGCTATGATGAGAAAAGCGAAAAACCGGTTCTGAATAATGTAAATATATCGATTCAGTCCGGGGAAACCATCGGCATCCTGGGCGGGACCGGAAGTTCCAAGTCCACCATGGCCAACCTGATCAGCCGACTCTATGATGTATCTGAGGGGTCTGTCAAGGTGGGCGGCATTGATGTGAGGGAGTACGATATCGAAACCCTCAGGGATAAGGTGGCTGTGGTATTACAGAAGAATGTCCTCTTCTCCGGAACTATTCTGGAGAATCTCCGCTGGGGTAAGAAAGACGCCACCCTGGAGGAGTGCAAACGAGTATGCCGTCTGGCCTGCGCCGATGAGTTCATCGAAAAGATGCCGGATGGCTATGATACATATATCGAGCAGGGCGGGGCCAATGTATCCGGCGGCCAGAGACAGCGTCTCTGTATCGCAAGAGCCCTGCTTAAGGACCCCAGGGTTCTGATTCTGGACGACTCCACTTCCGCCGTGGATACCGCCACGGACGCAAGGATCCGGGAAGCATTTGCCAGTGAGATTCCGGATACCACCAAGCTGATCATCGCCCAGAGGATCAGCAGTGTCCAGGACGCAGACCGGATCATCGTCCTTGAAAATGGTGAGATTACCGGGTTCGGTACCCACGAACTGCTGCTTAAAGAGAATGACATTTACCGTGAGGTCTATGAATCCCAGACCAACGGGGCAGATTTTGATGAGAGAGGGGGTGAGGCATAATGGCTAAAGAAGGTAAGACTGTAGGGGGAAGAAGGAATATGGGACCCCGTCCCAAGGTTGAAAATCCGGGAAAGCTGCTTAAGCGGGTTTTCGGTTACGTGACCAGACAGTACGGGATATTATGCCTGATCGTCCTCGTCTGCATCATCGCCAGCGTCCTCTGCAATGTGCAGGGAACCATGTTCATGCAGACCCTGATTGATGATTATATCACCCCGCTGCTGCAGAGCTCCAGCCATGACTTTACCGGACTCAACCATGCCATCCTCCGGGTCGCCGGATTCTATGCCTTAGGCGTTGTCTGTGCCCTGGCCCAGTCTCAGATCATGGTTGTCGTGACCCAGGGAACCCTGCGGTCGCTCCGTAAGGAGATCTATAATCACATGGAGGACCTCCCCATCAGGTACTTTGATACCCATTCCCATGGGGATATCATGTCGGTATATACCAATGATATCGATGCCCTGCGGCAGATGATCTCCCAGTCCATCCCCCAGATGATCAACGCCGTGATCACCCTGGTCTCCGTGACATCCTGCATGTTTGTGCTGAGCATCCCTCTGACTATCGTGACATTTGCCATGGTCGGCGTCATGCTCATGGCTTCCCGGTATCTGATCAGCAACAGCGGAAAGTACTATGTGGCCCAGCAGAAAGACCTGGGAAGGGTGAACGGATTCATTGAGGAAATGATGACCGGGCAGAAGGTGGTTAAGGTATTTAACCATGAGGAGGAGAATACAGAGAAGTTTCTGGAGCTGAATGAAGAACTTTTCGTCAGCGCCAACAACGCCAACAAATTTGCCAATGTCACCATGCCGGTCAATGCCCAGATTGGCAATATCAGCTACGTGATTGTGGCCATCGTGGGCGGCATCCTGGCCATTAACGGCTTCGGCGGCTTCACCCTGGGTGCCCTGGCCAGCTTCCTGACCTTCAACAAGAGCTTTAACATGCCCATCAACCAGGTCAGCCAGCAGGCCAACTTCATCGTCATGGCCCTGGCCGGAGCCCAGCGTATCTTTGCCCTACTTGACGAGGAGCCGGAGCTGGATGAAGGCTATGTCATGCTGGTGAATGCGGACATTAAGGAAGATGGAACGATAGAGGAAGTGGATTACCGGACCGGTTCCTGGGCCTGGAAGCATTACCACAAGGCGGAAGGGACCACCACCTACCGGAAGCTTGAAGGCGCCGTGGAATTCCTGGGTGTGGACTTCGGCTATACCGATGACAAGATGGTCCTTCATGACATTAAGATGTATGCCAATCCCGGACAGAAGATCGCCTTTGTTGGTTCCACCGGTGCCGGGAAGACCACCATCACCAACCTGATCAACCGTTTCTATGATATCCAGGATGGTAAGATCCGCTATGACAATATCAACATCAACAAGATTAAGAAGGGGGACCTGCGCCGGTCTCTGGGCATGGTGCTCCAGGATACCCACCTCTTTACCGATACCGTCCGGGAGAATATCCGCTACGGTAAGCTGGATGCCACAGACGAGGAAGTGGAGGCAGCGGCTAAGCTTGCCAACGCTGATGACTTCATCCGCCGGCTTCCGGAGGGCTATGATACGGTGCTGACCGGAGACGGAGCCAACCTGAGTCAGGGACAGAGACAGCTTCTGTCCATAGCTCGGGCGGCCATAGCCGACCCGCCTGCTCTGATCCTGGATGAGGCCACCAGCTCCATCGATACCCGTACCGAGAAGATCGTCCAGGAGGGCATGGATAAGCTGATGAGCGGCAGAACCACCTTTGTCATTGCCCACCGCCTGTCCACCATCATGAACAGTGACTGCATCATGGTCTTAGAGCAGGGCAGGATCATTGAGCGGGGCAGCCATGAGGAGCTGCTGGCCGCCAAAGGAAGGTACTATCAGCTTTATACCGGCAAGAAGGCTACGGCCTGACACACCGGTAAAGCCTCTCCACCGCCTCCTCTATGCGGTGGGGTTCGATGTAGGAATAATTGATAATAAATGTATGTGCGGCATCGGCCGGGGCATGGTCATAGTAGTCCGAGAGACTCTTAAGGATGATTCCCTGGTCCGATGCCCTTTTTGTTATGATATGGTCAGGAAGTCCGGTATCGATCTTCAGGAGGAAGTGCAGGCCGGCGTCTTCTTCCCGGATTGTGGTGATGGAGGCCAGGGGACTGTTTTTTATGGCTCCCAGCAGCCTGTCCCTCTGCTTGTGATAGTAATTGCGCATGCGGTTGATGTGCTTTTCAAAGTAGCCCTCCCTGATAAAATGCATGAGGGTATGCTGTTCAAAGCTTGACACAGTGCAGGAGTAGAAGCCCATCTCTGACCGGAACCGTCTGGCAAGCTTCACAGGCAGAACCATGTAGGAGATACGCATGGTGGAGGCCAGGCTCTTGGAAAATGTATTGATGTAGATGACTTTCTGGTTCTTATCAATGCTTTGCAGGGCCGGTATGGGTTTTCCGGTCAGGCGGAACTCGCTGTCGAAATCGTCCTCAATGATATACCTCTTTTCTGACCGGTCAGCCCAGAAGAGGAGCTCGTAGCGCCTGCTGATGGGGGTGATGATGCCTGTGGGAAAGTGGTGGGATGGGGAAATGTGAACCACATCCGCCCCGGACCGGTCCAGCTGGTCTACCCGGATTCCCCTTTCGTCCATATCCACATTGATCTTGTGCACATGGTAGCTGTCGTAGATCTGGGAAATCTTCTCATAGCCGGGATTCTCGATGGCGTAGGTCTTGTCAAAACCCAGCAGCTGGATGAGAAGGCCGTAGAGGTACTCCGTTCCCGCTCCTAAGAAGATCTGCTCCGGTTGAACCTGCATTCCCCGAAACTGGCGAAGGTGGCCGGCGATGGCCTCCCTAAGGCCCATGATCCCTCCGCTGGGTGTCTTTGTCATGAGGGCATGGTCATCCCCGGAGAGAATCTGCCGAAGCAGCCTGGCCCAGACCGAGAAGGGAAAGTTTTCCGGCCTGGTCTGGTTGCTGGAGAAATCGGCGAAAACAGGAGGAGATGGATGGAGATTGTCTTCCTCAGGATCATAACTATCCCGGGAATCAGGGTTTATCCCGGAGACAGCTTCTTCCGGGGTCCGGGACTTTGCATGTGCAATTTCGGTTGAAGGGATATCAGAGAAGGCCATCAGCTCGCTGATATCCGAGACATAATAGCCCTTCTTGGGCAGGGCATAGATGTAGCCCTCCGAAACAAGCTGGGCGTAGGCATTCTCCACTGTGATCGTGCTCACGCCCAGGTTGGCGGCAAAGCTCCTCTTGGAAGGGAGTCTGGATGAAGCGGGGAGCTTGCCCTCGATGATATCCTGTTTGAGACATTGATAGAGGTGCTCATATAGCGGGCGGCCTCTTCGGTTGCTGAATGAGTAGCTTAACATAGAACCTCCGGATGATTTTCGGTTGGAATGATCAGGTTTTTTGAATTATTATACTATTTGTGAGATAACGATTGCAATGCTTAAAAAAAAGAGATAAACTAATGTATGGCGAGAGGCCGCATCGAGATGAAGCGTAGCGGAATCGAGATGGGGTTCTGAGTAGTTACGATAATATTAAATATAAGAGAAAAAATGATCAGATGCTCTGGAGGGAGATAGAAAAGATGAATAAAGACCAGATTAAAACAATCTACGATTCCCGTTTCATCAAGTTATATGATATGCAGTATGAGGAAGGCAGACACTATTATGTGGCCAGCCGCCGGGATAAGGATGGCCTTCCCGCCCTGGCATCCTCTGATGATTATGCCCGGCTTTTACCGGATGCAGTGAGCTGCTTTGTGGTGATTAAGGTCAGGGGGCAGGAGCCTAAGCTGCTCCTTAACTGGGAGTACCGTTATCCGGCGGGACAGTATCTCTTAAGTGTGCCTGCCGGTCTCATTGACGAGGGAGATAAGGGCAGTGATGCCGCTCTCCTCAAAACGGCTATCCGGGAGCTCAAAGAGGAGACAGGGATTGAGATCTCCGGCAGGGACGAGGTCAAGATCATCAATCCCTTTGTATTCTCCACGCCCGGTATGACAGATGAGGGTAATGCCCTTGTATATATGTCCATCAACAGGGAGGAAATGCCTGTCTTAAGCCAGTCCGGGGCGGAAGGAGCAGAGAAATTCCAGGGCTTTAAGCTTCTTAGCAAAAAGGAGGCCGAGGACTATCTGGTCAGAGGCAGGGATGAGAACGGAATCTACTATCCCCTCTATACCTGGGCGGCCCTCATGTTCTTCATGGGTATCTCCTGACCGGCAGAGGCATGCCGGATAGGTCTTTCTTGATGAACAGGTAAATCAGTGGAATCTCCTGGCTTGACGGAAGGTAATTTATTGGTATCTGATTTCGTGCCAAAGATAAGTATCTATAGGAAAATGCACATGAAGGAACTTGAACAGGGTCCTTGCTTTATGGTAAAATTATATCAGTTGATTCTATC
>JAFUDC010000140.1 GCA_017459345.1 Eubacterium sp. | reverse complement strand
GGCCAGAAGTCTGTGATTGTGTTTTTTCATCATTCTATATGACTCCTCTACTATCAATTAATAAACCACAAATATAATATAATAATTTAACCATTTCAGTCAACATGAAAGCCAATGAGATTTATGAACTGCTGTTTAGCATGTTATGACTAAACTCATATTATATACAATTAAATCATAATAATTCTTTGGATTTCTTGGAGTTTCATCTTTCTGGTACCCTCATTTTATAACTAATTTTTCATTATTACATGATTCAGTCATAATATATCTCAGAATTATTCGGATTTTCATCTTCCAGGAGCTCAATTTTTATGACTGATTAACCAATATTATATGATTCAGTCATAATAACCTACAAAGAGTGTTATTTCAAACATATCCTAAAGAACTGCTAGCTTTCCTCCAAATCTAAGTGTGACAAGTAACTTTGGCAGAAGAGCCAAACCCATCTCACCCACACGCCATCATGTGTTTTATTTAACAAAGTTCTCCCCATAATAGAAGCCCTCTCCCGTCCTGGAATGACTGTGTTTTGAATGTATGATAAATCGCTTTCCTTCGAAAGGATATTCTTTAATATTTACAAGAAAATGTTCGCTGTTCGGGCCTGCTTCATCACATTTTCTGATGTGCAAACAAGTTACGTTTTACCATCAAATAACAGCAAATTGCACATAACGGATGCCCGAAGCTGTGATTTTAAGCCGTAAAAACGTCACGAACTTTCAAAAAAGCGCACGAAAGACAATTGATTATTGACGTCAGATTTGATATGATAGATATGTAAAAATATCTTTTTAACAAATAACTTAAGGATAGGATCATGAGTAATTCAGATAAAAGGAAGAAACGTAAGGGGAGATGGATCCCTGCGTTTCTCTGCCGACTGCTGGGGACGGCTATTTTGCTGATCGTCATTGCCGTGACGGCTTCCATCGTGATTCCTCAGATCAGGGGCATTGATGTCTACCACATCATCAGCGGCAGCATGGAGCCGGAGATTCCTGTGGGAAGCGCGGTTTACATCAACACCAGGATTCCTCCTGAGGATATCAAGGAGAAGGATGTCATCGCATTTGCCAGCGGGGAGTCCACGGTGGTTCACCGGGTGACCAGAAACCAGGTTGTTGAGGGTTACTTCAACACCAGGGGTGATGCCAACGATGAAGAGGATTTCAACGACATCGGCTACAATCAGTATATCGGCAAGGTGGTCAACCATATCCCCTATGTCGGTGAGATCATGATGATATTTACCACCAGCATCGGTAAGGTTTATGTGCTGTGCTTCGCGTTAAGCGGCGCATTGCTGAACCTTCTGGCAGGGCGGCTAAGCCGGGCCAGGAGGGAAGAACGGGATGAGGAAGTGGAAGAATGAGCAATCCGGATAAGGCATATGGAGCAGGAGTACCCCGGGATAATATCCTGCGGGTCAGGATGTTCGGCCGTTTTTCCATGACTTACAACGGCATGTCCATCACCGGCACGTCCAAGTCCACGGAGTCCCAGTTTATGTGGCTTATGCAGATGATCCTCCACCACCGGGAGGAGGGAATCAGCCGTGATCAGCTGGAGAAAGTCCTTTTCGGCGACCGGGACCTGAACAATGTGCACCATGCCATGCGGACCGTGATCTACAACGCCAAGAAGAGACTGGAGGCAGCGGGGCTGCCCAAGGTCAATTATATAGAGAGAGTAAAGGATATCTACTACTGGACCAGGGAGATCCCGGTCCTGGAGGATGCCAGCGAGTTTGAACGTCTCTGCCGGGAGGCGGAGGAGGCAGAGGATCCTTACCTTAAGCAGGAGTTATACATAGAAGCCTGTCATTGCTACAGCGGAGAGTTCCTGGGGAATCAGATCGGCGTGATCTGGACCGCCAAAGAGGCCAGAAAGTACCGGCTGATGTTCTTTGACTGTGTGGAGAAGCTGACAGCCCTGCTTAGAAAGTCCCAGGATTACATACAGATGGAGGAGATCGGCTTATATGCCGCAGGAATCCATCCTTTATCCAACTGGGAGACCGTGACCATGGAGGCCATGGTTTCCATGGGGCGCTATGAAGACGCCCGCAAGCTCTATGAGGATACCGTAGAGCTCTACCTGACAGAGGAAGGGCTAAAACCCTCCCCCCAGCTTATGGAGCTGCTGAACCGGCTGGGAGATTCCATGAATCACCAGTACGCCGTGCTGGATGACATCCAGAGACGGCTGACTGAGGAAGAGGGGGTCGGACCGGGAGGCTACGAAGTAACCTATCCCATATTTCAGGGGATATACAGGATGATTGCCAGGCTTTTAGAGCGCGGCGGACAGTCGGTCTACCTGATGCTCTGCACCGTGGTGGACAGCAAGGGCAACCCCATGCAGGAGGGACCCCGGCTGAAAGAGTTATCCACAAGGCTGGGCGATGCTATCCGGCGGACAGTCCGCCACTCTGATACCATCACAAGATTCGGGCGAGGCCAGTACCTGGTTCTCCTGGTGAATACCACACTGGAGAACTGCAAGGTCATTCAGAACCGTATCAATTATAACTTTATCATCGGCCGGCAGAGAACCGGCATTGAGTACCATGTGAACTCCGTGATCTGCGCGCCGGAGCGCCGGGAGCTTAAAGTATAGAGAAGAGACTGAAGCGTCAGGAGATTAGCTCGTAGAGAAAAGGCGCAGACCGCCGGGAGATTAAAGCATAAAGAAAGCACCGGAACACCAGGAGAGAAGCATGAGAGCTGAGAAGACCCAGTGGTATATCGGAACCCCCAACGGAGTTGTCCTTTGCGTCGATCATCGGAAGGGGGACCAGCTTGAGGGCCATTACTACCACGCCTACCAGAAGGAAGGAAGAACCTTTACCACCATCGAGGAAATGGTTTTTGCCCTGGAGAGCTTCTATGACTCCATCAATTTTCCCCATCCGACCACCAACAACCGTACATTTTCTGATGTGACGGCGGCTCCCCGGAGGAGACAGGAGATAAAAAGAATCATGACAGATGAAGAATTGTTAAAAAAGCATGGCGACCTGGGAACATTTATTATCCGGGTACAGCACAGGCAGAACTCCAGCTGGCAGGGCAGGGTGACATGGATGGAAGAGGATAAGACGGTAAAGTTCCGGTCTATCTTCGAGATGATTAAGCTGATCGAAAGTGCCCTGGATACGGTTGATGGGGAGGATGAGCAGCCCGAAGCAAGCTGGCAGCCGGATTGATTCGACAAGACCTGCCCCTATACAGACGGCTGGTCGTTATATCGACTATATTCGAACTGGGAACGTTTTACGGAATTTGGACAATAAGACATCAGATTCCTGTTCTCAACCGGATATAAACCATAATATACATAAGATGAACCTCAATGATTACCGGGCAAATGTATTGGCTTTGACGTATCTATTGACAGAATGGATGATAAAATCTGAATCAGAAAGCCTTATTTTATAGGGTTTTACTTGTATTATAATTCGAGCCGATAATCCAATAGACAATAGTTTGGAAATGTCTTTATAATAGAAGAAATAAATTGAAATTTGTAAACCGGGGTGGTAGAATTTATGAGGATTATTATCATATTATAATGGTAACGTTTTTAGTAAGAAGTTGTTTTCATGGATAATCAGATACTGGAACACCAGACAGATAATCTAAATATTGAAGGCCGGGAGGCAGAAGCCGCGAAGGTTGAGGGAGCTGAGCTGAAAACCCAGGGGCCGGAAGGCCAGGGAGCAGAAGCTGCTAAGCAGCAAGGATCAGAAACGATAGCTCCTAAGGCAGAAGGCCAGGGAACAGAAGCCGCTGACCCTGAGGCTCAGCGGAAGGCCAGAAAGAGACGGGCCAGGAGGCGGAGGGCCAGAAGAAAGAAGAAGTTCTCCATCACCAACCTGATCCTGGTGCTGATCCTGCTGACCGGAGTCGGGATCATGGCCTATCCCACATTTTCCGACTGGTGGAACTCCTTCCACCAATCCAGAGCCATCGCAGGCTACGTTGAGAAAGTAGCCGAGATGAATGAACAGGATATCGACAAGATGTGGACAGAGGCAGAGCGGTACAACGCCGCACTGAGGAAGAAGTCCAACCGTTTTATGATGTCGGAGGCGGATAAGAAGGAGTACAACAGTATTCTGGATGTAACAGGAACCGGCATCATGGGCTACATAGACATCCCCAAGATCGATGTCAGCCTGCCTATATACCACGGAACCAACGAGGCAGTCTTACAGATTGCCATCGGTCACATAGAAGGATCCTCGCTGCCAATCGGCGGTATAGGAACCCACGCAGTCCTGTCCGGCCACAGAGGTCTACCGTCGGCGAAGCTCTTCTCTGATATCGACCAGCTGGAGTCGGGAGACAGGTTCGTCATCCAGGTCCTGGACAGAACCATGACCTATGAGGTTGACCAGATCCGTATCGTTCTTCCAAGCGAGCTGCAGGATCTGGAGATCGATGAGAAACAGGACTATGTAACACTGATTACCTGTACACCTTACGGTGTAAATACCCACCGTCTTCTGGTTAGGGGACACAGGGTGGCCAACGACAATGACGGTATCCGGGTTGTGGCAGACGCCATGCAGTTCGAACCGATCATCGTGGCACCTCTGGTAGCCGCACCAATCCTGCTGGTTCTGCTGATCATGATGCTGACCAACACCAGCAGCAGAAGACGAAGAAGAGACAGAGAGGCTCTGGTTCGGGCGGTTGTAACTGAGAGAAGCCGCGAACAGAGAGCAAGACGTCGTCAGCTGAGGGAGAGATCCCGAAGAGGACAGCCGGATGCAGGACACGATCCGCCGGAAGATGAATGATGACAGGGCCCGCCAGCCGGGCCCGGGAGTTATTGGATTATAGAGTTAAGTATGATGAAGGAGCCGGATTTTGCCTCGATTGCGCAGCAAGAGAGCTGCAAAAACGGGCATCCGACAATTCCAGTCAGACAGAAACTGACATTGATGAAGGAGGAGAGATATGAGAGACGTAAAACGACTTAAGGCGGGACGCCGGAGCTTATGCAGCGCAGCGGTGGCGCTGAT
>JAFUDC010000139.1 GCA_017459345.1 Eubacterium sp. | reverse complement strand
GTTCTTAAAACTGGTATAGGCAAGATAAATCTCTCCGATCTGGCCGGCCCGGTAGGCCTTAAGGACCTTCTCCCCGACTTCGGCAGCGTCAGCAAAGAGGGGCTCATTGATCATATCGGAATCATCAGCCACGATTCTATAGCCTCTCCTTGTCAGGGTCTCGATACCCTTCTTGCCGATACCGTAGATATCCACATCCTCCTTTTTCAAGCCGCTGTCAACAATCATCTTTACGACATTATTATTATATCCTCCGGCCAGTCCCCGGTTGGAAGTGACCACGATCACTGCCTTTCGGTCAGATCCGTTATCCTTCAGATACGGGTGGTCTATTCCGTGGGTTCTTGCAAGGATGGACTGTACCGTCTCAATCATCTTGTTAAAATACGGTTTGGCGCTTTCTGCTCTGCTTCTGGCTCTCTGAAGCTTGACGGTGGAAACCAGTTTCATGGCCTTGGTGATCTGCTGCGTACTTTGGATACTCTCCTTACGCCTCTTTATATCTCTCATGGATGCCATACTGCTTCACCACCTCTAAAACTGTGCCTTATATTCCGTGATTGCCTTGACAATGAGAGCATCCGTCTCTGTGTTGATCTCATGGGTGTCACGGATTGCAGAATAAACTTCCGGATACTTGGTATCCACAAAATCCAGCAGACCCTGCTCAAACTCCAGAGCCCTGTCCACCGGGATATCCAGCAGGTACTTCTTTGTCACCGCATAGATTGTGATGATCTGCCTTTCCACTGGAAGGGGCTTATACTGAGGCTGCTTAAGGATCTCGCGGATACGCTCGCCCTGGGCCAGCCTCTCCTTGGTATCATCATCCAGCTCCGAGCCAAACTGGGCAAAGGATGCCAGCTCTCTGTACTGAGCCAGCTCCGTACGGATGGGGCCGGCAATCTTCTTCATGGCCTTAATCTGGGCCGAGCCGCCGACACGGGATACGGAAAGACCCGCATTGATAGCTGGTCGGAACCCGGCGTTAAACATCTCCGTCTCCAGATAGATCTGACCGTCGGTGATGGAGATGACATTGGTGGGGATGTAGGCCGACACATCACCTGCCTGGGTTTCAATGATGGGAATCGCCGTGAGGGACCCGCCCCCTATCTCATCCGCTAATCTGGAAGCTCTCTCTAAAAGTCTGGAATGCAGATAGAAGACATCTCCGGGATAAGCTTCACGCCCCGGGGGCCTTCTAAGCAGGAGGGAGAGGGTACGGTAAGCCACAGCATGCTTACTTAAATCATCATAGATGACCAGGACATCTTCTCCATTCTCCATCCACTCTTCTCCGATGGCACAGCCCGTATAAGGGGCAATGTACTGGAGGGGAGCCAGCTCACTGGCAGTAGAAGCCACCACGGTAGTATAATCCATGGCTCCATACTCGGTTAGTGTCTTTACAATATTGGCAACCGTGGAAGCCTTCTGGCCGATCGCCACATAGATACAGTGCATGTTCTGTCCCTTCTGATTGATGATGGTATCTATGGCGATGGCGGTTTTTCCTGTCTGACGGTCACCGATAATCAGCTCACGCTGGCCTCTTCCGATGGGAACCATGGAGTCAATGGCCTTGATCCCGGTCTGAACCGGGGTATCTACGGGCTGACGGTCAATTACGCCATGAGCCACACGCTCAATGGCACGGGTTTTATCTGATTCGATGGGACCCTTCCCATCGATAGGCTGTCCCAATGCATTGACAACACGTCCGGTCATCCCGTCCCCTACCGGAACTTCCACGACCCGCCCGGTTGTCTTTACAGTGTCTCCTTCATTAATATTCTTTTTATCACCCAGCAGTACGGCACCCACGTTATCCTCTTCCAGGTTCATCACCATACCGTACACTTCGCCGGGAAATTCAAGAAGCTCACCCTGCATTGCATTCTCCAGACCATGAATACGTGCGATGCCGTCCGCAACCTGGATGACGGTTCCCACCTCTGATGTTTCCAGACTGGCCGCATATCTCTTAATCTGCTCCTTAATCACGGAGCTGATCTCTTCCGGTCTTAAACTAACCAATGCTTCATGCACCTCCTTACTACTCATTTATGATAATTGAACACTACTAAGCTTCTTACTTAATATGTCAATCTGTGTCTTTAAGCTGCTGTCCACCACCCGGTCCTCGATCCGGATGACCAGGCCGCCGAGAAGCTCCGGCTTCACCTCATAATCAATCTCAAAGGACTCATACCTGGTGGTCTCTAAGAGCCGCTTTTTCACTGCCTGCTTCTGAATGTCCGTGAGGGGGACGGCGGAAGCCACATAGGCTGTTCCGATTCCCTGGTACTCCCTGACCTTATGCAGAAAATAATCAAATATGCCAAAAATATCGTTATGGCGGTCTTTCTCCACGATAATGTGCAGAAATCCCAGGACCTCATCCGATATCCTGCCGGAAAATACCTGCTCGATGAAGGCGAGCTTCTCTTCCTTGACAATCTTGGGATGATTCAGCAGTTTCAGCAGTTCTTCATTATCCAGAAATGTCTCTTTTAAAGCGGTGATCTCCTCTCCGGTTTCTGTAAGACGGTTTTCTTCCAGGGCCAGGTCAAAGAGAGCATCGCCGTAGGTAGAGCTTACTAATTTAGCCATGTATCCTCACCTATCTCATTCAGAGTCTGCGCAATCAGTTCATCCTGCTTATCCGCATCGACGGAAGCACCAATGATCTTTTCGGACATCAGCGCTGCCACGGAAATCATCTCCTGCTTTACCTCATCCTTCACCCGCTTCTTTTCAAGCTCCGCTTCCTGACGGGCACTCTCGATGATCCTGGCTGCCTCACTCTTGGCATCCGCAATGATTTCATTCTCCCTCTGCAAAGCTTTCTTCTTTGTATCGCTTAAGATTTGTTCTGCAGTTCTGTCTACGTGCTTCATCCGCACATCATATTCTTCCTTCAGACGGTCGGCTGCCTCCTTGCTCTCGGCGGCCTCACGCATTTCCTTCATGACCCGCTCTTTGCGGTCATTCAGGATTTTTCTGACCGGATCCAGCAGAAGACGGCTGGCTGCCATAAATAGCAGGAAGATAGCGATGCCCTGAAACAGGAGGTTGAAGAGAAGCTGCGGATCCAGCCCAAATATTCTGTTATCCAGTGTCAGTAACACTTCGTAGGGCCTCCTTTCACATGTCCTGCTTTTTACAGTCTTCCGATCAGCGGGTTAGCATACATCAGGATCAGAGCAACAACCAGTCCGTAAAGACCTGTCGTCTCCGCAACGGCCTGTCCTAAAAGCATGGTGGACATGATCTCACCTCTTGCTCCCGGGTTGCGTCCTACGGCAGAGGCACCGTAACCGGCTGCAATACCCTGGCCGACACCAGGTCCGATACCGGCGATAACCGCAAGACCTGCACCGATAGCTGATCCCATCAATACTAAACCTTCGTTTGTGATTCCTGTCATAATATATTCCTCCTCTAAAAACACTTGTTTTTTTCTGACTTAAATTGTCGGATGCCCGATTTTGTACCTCTCTTGCTACGCAATCGAGACAAAATCCGGCTCCTTAAAATACTTTACCTTATCTTAATCTCCATATTTATCCGTAACAAATGTCATGGTCAGCATACCGAAAACATAGGTCTGTATCGCTCCGGAAAACAGATCAAAGTAGGTATGCAGAAATGCCGGAATTCCTATCTTGGCAAACCAGGGCATCAGCCCGTACCAGAGTCCCATCATGATGGTTCCGGCCAGAACGTTGCCGAAAAGACGCAGCGACATGGATACCGGTGTGGCAAACTCACTGATGATGTTTACAGGGAGAAAAACAAAGAACGGCTCAAATAAGTCTTTGACAAACCGGATTCCCTTGCTTTTGATCCAGGCATACTCGATCATCACAAATGTAATCAGTGCCAGGGCAAATGTCGTACCGAAATCCGCGGTTGGCGGACGCAATCCGAACAGGCCTGAGATATTGGACAGAAATATAAAAGCCATGAGGGTCTCCACATAGTTTTTATATTTCGGTGCATGCTGCCCCATATTACTCACAACAATACCGTCAAGAGTCTCCACGATCATCTCAACAGCATTCTGTACAGCATTGGGCTCCTCATAATCCTTCATGATCTCATGTCTGGCAAACAGGATCAGGCCAAGCAGCACAAGGCTCACGATGGTTGTGGATATCATGGTCGTATTGATGGACAATGTCTGGCCGAACAATTGAAACTCATAGTAGCTATGAATAAAGAAATCCACATCCTGAGTAAGCATCATCGTTCTCACCCCCCTTTCCTTAGTAATTTTTTAGTTATATATAAGTTGGTGTACATGTGCATGTGAGCAGAAGCTTTCAGCCCCAGCATCCCCGTGATTACCGCAGGAAAACTAAGGAAAGGGAGCCTCAGTCCCAGCCATGCCACGACCAGCATAACTATCAATCTTATAATACTTTGAATCGTCATGGACCTTCTTGCGGCAGCAGGATCCATGGAAAGACAGCCGGCAAGTCCCTTATACATACTGACGGACAGGCCTACAGCCGCAAGAGTCCCCAGGAGCATGCCCAGGGTCCACCTGCCTTTTTCCGCGACCACAATCAGACCCACCAGCTCGAAAAAACCGCCGAACAAAAGACAGCCCAGGATCAGATCCAGCAGGGTTTCATTCTTCCCCTGTATCCATCTTATCCACTTTATCATCCTCTGATTCCTTTCTTCTGTCAAGTTTCAATCCGGAGAATCTTGCAATGACCTGCCAGCAGGACCGAAAACCGGCCAGGATGCCGACCAGCAGGACCAGGGGGAAAAGGAGGGGCCTGTTCAAAGTCATGCTGAGCCATCTGCCGATAAAGACGCAAAAGAAAATGGGCACCAGCATGCAGATTCCAATCTGGGTGACCAGGACGACCATGCGCAGCGCCCTGCGCTCCCTGGCCTTCTTTACTTCCTGTCTGTTCATTCTAACGAATATCTCCCTCCTCTGCGGACTTAAAGAGTCAGCTCCCCGATCACCCGGTCAGCCACCGCTTCCATCAGCTGCTCAATGGCAGTAAAACAGTCCAGATATACCTCCGGAGTTCCCTCGGAAACATCCGGAATTGAGGCATCTACATCAAGAAATGTACCAAGGGACATACAGGCTGTCTGTGAGGAATAATCCTGATGGATCCGGTCTGCCAGCTCATCGGTCAGGGCAAGAACCAGGTCAGCCTGATCCATATCCTCCTCAGTCAGCTGGGCCGACCGGAAATCTTCAATCTGATATCCCCGCTCAATCAGCAGCTTTGCCGCATTCGGTGCCACAGGTTCCGAGAACAGAACCACAAGCCCTCTTGACACTACATCAATCTCCGTAACGCCCTTCTTTTTCAACAATCCCCGCAGGATGACCTCTGCCATAAAGCTTGAGCAGACATTATTCTCTCCTGCGATGATAATCTTCCTGTAACTCATTCTGCCGCTCTCCTTTCAACATCAGGCTGCAGGGAGATCAGGCGATAACCTGCTGCCTTCAGCATACGGTTCATGACCGCATCCAGAAGTCCCTTCTCAAAAAAGCTCTCAGAATAAATATAATCAAGTCCCAATTTATCGGTCTCTCTTAACACATCGTAGAGCCGGGCTGCAATCGTCTCCGGATTACTGCGGCTGCCAATATGCAGACATACTCCGGCAGAGCACCTGTCGACAATCTCATCGGAGGCAATCACGCCCACCCGCAGGCCTTCCTTCTCCTTCTCGGCTGCCAGGGCATTGATCTTCTCGATCACCTTATCCTCCGGCCCCTCTATGAGAACCAGCTGTCCTCTTGGAGCATAATGACGATACTTCATACCGGGAGCTTTGGCCACCACCTTCTCCGGCATGACCTTACCCGACACAGCCGGGTCTATCTCCACCTGTCCGGCCACCTCCATAAGCTGTTCCCGGGAAATGTAACCGGGCCGCAGGATAAGCGGAAGGGGACCTGACATGTCAATGATGGTGGACTCGATGCCGATACCCACCGGGCCGCCATCCAGGATCATGGGAATCCTGCCCTTCATATCTTCATAGACATGGTCAGCTGTGGTGGGACTGGGCCTTCCCGACAAATTAGCGCTTGGGGCTGCAATCAGCCTGCCGCTTTCCCGGATCAGGGCTCTTGCCACAGGGTGGGAGGGCATTCGGATAGCCACAGTCTTAAGTCCTCCGGTGGTTCCATCCGGCACCGCATCCTTCTTATTCAATATGACCGTCAGAGGGCCGGGCCAGAACTGCTCCATAACCCTTCTTGCGGCTTCCGGTACATAAGAGGCAACTTCATCTACCTGTGAAAGATCCGCTATATGTACAATGAGAGGGTTATCTGACGGCCGGCCCTTAGCCGAGTAGATTCTGGCAGCTGCGCTTTCATTCATGGCATCTGCTCCCAGTCCGTACACGGTTTCTGTGGGAAAAGCCACCAGCTCTCCCCGCCGGATCAGAGCTGCAGCTTTTTCAAGCTGCTGCTCCAGTTCACCCTCTCTATCTATCTTAATCATCTCTGTCTGCAAAACACAAACACCTCAGTCATGAATATCTCTTTACAGTATGTTATAAAGAATAACATGAATCCATAGCAAAGTCAAAATTGTTTCCCTTCTTTTTTTAAAATGCAAACATAAAATATACTTATATCATATAAGGTTCTCTTTAAATACCATGAATGTAAAGAAGAAAGTCTCCATCACCACTGCAGCAGCCCTGCTTTTTTTCATCACCCTGCTTGCCGCTGCTGTCTCCCGTCACCTCCTCATCAGGGATATCTTTCAGCCCTTGCGGCAGTTTTGCGTGGTTCTTGACGCTGGCCATGGGGGTGACGATCCGGGGAAGGTAAGTGCCTCCGGGGTGTTGGAGAAAGATATCAACCTGGCCATCACTTTAAAATGTAAGTCAGTTCTTGAACAGAACGGAATCCGGGTTATATTGACAAGGGACCGGGACCAGAGCATTGAGGATCCGGATGCAGACGGAAAAAAGGCGGGTGACCTGAAAAAGCGCAGACAGATTATCCGGGACCAGAAACCGGACTGTGCCGTCAGCATTCATCAAAACAGCTATCCGGATGCCTCACAGGCAGGATCTCAGGTCTTCTATCAGGCAGCCAATCCTCAGGCCAGGGAGCTCGCTTCCCTGATTCAAAAACAGATCCGCACCGTAACCTTCAAGGAGAACCGGAGAGAAATCAAGGCCAACTCTGATTATTATCTTCTGCGGGACAATCCGGTTCCCACAGTAATCACGGAAGTCTGCTTTCTCTCCAATCCCCGGGAAGCAGAGATGATCACAGAAGAATACGTGCAGGATAAGGCAGCCTTCGGAATCGCAATGGGGATCATGCAATACCTTTATGCCTGCTGCCCGTAAAGCCTGCCCGATAAGCAGATGGCCTGCCTCAGTTAATATGATCTGCTTCCTTTACCAGAGTATCACATATGTCATAATATGGCAATACGCTATTTATATTACATTTTTTACGACAAATTCAAGACAAAGGATTGACAGTGTCTGAAATTATGTATATACTATACACACCCTATAAAATCAGAACATAGGATAGAGTATCAAAGGAAGTGAATGAATGAAGTTAGAACGATTGAATGAGAATCAGATCCGCTGTACCCTGACCAAGTCAGATCTGGACGAGAGACATCTGCGGCTTTCTGAGCTGGCCTACGGCTCTACCAAGGCCCGGGAACTCTTCCAGGATATGATCCAGCAGGCAGCATCCGAGCTGGGATTCGAGACGGAGAATATTCCCCTGATGATCGAGGCAATTCCCATATCCAGCGACTGCCTTATCCTGGTTGTGACCAAGGTTGAAAACCCCGAAGAACTGGACAACAGATTCTCCCGTTTTTCAAATTTCTCCAGAGATCTTCCCTTCGGACAGGATAATATAAATGATGAGGACTACCTGGATATGGACGATTACAGTGCTCTGGCAGACGAGGCGGAGGAATCCCCGGATTACTCCGAGAGTGATTTCGATCCCCTGGGACTCATCGCTCCTTTAACCCAGGCCATATCCGAGGCCAGGAAGGAAGCAGCAAAAAAGAATAAAAAGCAGGAAGCTCAGTCCGGTCCCGGGCGGAGGGTTTTTGCATTTCCTGATCTTGACCAGATTATCAGCCTGGCCGCCTTCCTTGACCCCTTCTACGAAGGAACCAGTACTCTATATAAGGATCCAGAACAGGCCTGCTACTACCTTCTCCTTGACCAGGAGGATTCTCCGGAAGATACTTACAGGAGAGCCTGCCTGATTGCCTCCGAGTATGGTCTGAAAACCACGGTTTCCTATGCATCACCTTCCTACTTCCTGGAACACTTCCAGCTGATGTTTGAAAAGGATGCGCTGAAGATATTGAATCAGTTGAACGGATAAAAAAAAGCACTGTTATCCTGAGATATGTGTACATGGACATATTCAGGACTTCAGTGCTTTTTCTAATCTGATTATTATTTATTTTCCTGCAAGATAATCATTGATTGCAGACAGAACTTCCTCAGAGTTCATGCCATGAACCATGCATGCTTCTTCAAGACTCTCCATGGCGGATGAAGGACATCCAACGCAATGCATGCCAGCTGCCATCAGGATAGCTGCAATTCCCATATCCTGCTGAAGCATCTCACCAATCAATGTATCCTTTGTAACCTGTGCTGCCATAATATTACCTCCATATTCGATAGACATTTATTTTAATTTAAAAGCCTTTACCCAGATATGCGTAAAAGCATTGCCCCAAGCATCCTGAATAATCATATGCCTTTTGCTAAGGGTGAGTATAATACATTTACCCCAAAAGAGCAAGCTTCTTATTGATAATTATATTCATTATCATTTCTCAATTTCCTTAATCAGGTTGATCATCTCGATTGCTCCAAGAGCACAGTCGTAGCCCTTGTTGCCAGCCTTGGTGCCGGCGCGCTCGATGGCCTGCTCGATATTCTCTGTCGTCACGATACCGAACATAACCGGAATGCTGGACTTGAGGCTGACCTGAGCAACACCCTTTGATACTTCGTTGCAGACATAATCATAGTGGGTGGTTGATCCGCGGATTACAGTACCTAAAGCAATCACGGCATCATATTTGCCGGACTGAACCATCTTATCACAGATCAGGGGAATCTCAAATGCACCGGGAACCCATGCAACATCAATGTTCTCATCCTTCACACCGTGGCGAACCAGTCCGTCGATGGCTCCGCCTAAAAGCTTGGATACGATAAACTCATTAAATCTCGCACATACGATACCGATTCTCTCCTCGCCGCCTACAACTTTTCCTTCGAATACATTTGCCATTATTATTATCCTCCTTATGACATTTCTTATTCTTTATTGATATGCATTTTATTCGTACCAGGTATAATGTCCCATCTTCTCCTGCTTGGTCTTGAGATAACGGCGGTCATCGTCATGAGCCTCCATCACGATGGGAACCCGCTCCACAATCTCAATGCCATAGCCGGACAGGCCCACAACTTTGGCCGGATTGTTGGTCATCAGCCGGAGCTCCTTAACACCCATATCTGCCAGGATCTGGGCACCGATCCCGTAATCCCTCAGATCCTCCGGAAAGCCCAGAGCGATATTAGCCTCCACGGTGTCCATACCACGTTCCTGGAGAACATAGGCCTTGAGCTTGTTGATCAGGCCGATACCCCGGCCTTCCTGCCTCATGTAGAGGAGGAGTCCTCTGCCCTCTTCCTCAATCATCCTCATGGCTGCCGCATACTGCTGGCCGCAGTCACAGCGTCTGGACCCCAGGGCATCCCCGGTCAGGCACTCCGAGTGGATTCTGCATAAAACCGGCTTTCCATCAAAGATATCCCCCTTATAGACTGCCACGTGGTGCTCCCCGTTAAGCTTATTGACATAGCCACGGATGCGGAACTGGCCGTATTTGGTGGGGAAGATGGTATCCGCCTCACAGCTGACAAAGCTTTCCGTCTTTCTGCGGTACTTGATCATGTCTGCGATGGTGATGATCTTTAGCTCGTGATCTCTGGCAAATTCGGCAAGTTTAGGCACCTTGGCCACAGCCCCCTCCTCATCCAGAATCCCGCAGCGGATCCCCACAGGCCGAAGTCCGGCCATAACTGCAAGGTCCACCGTCGCCTCGGTAAAGCCGGCACGCTTCATGACGCCGCCCTTAAGGGCAACTTTGGGGAACATGCTGCCTGGTCTCTTAAAGCTGGCCGGAGAGGCAGTCGCCGAAGCGGCCGTCATCACGGTCCTTGACCGGTCTGCCGCAGAAACCCCGATAGAAGCTTCCAGGCTGTCGATGGAAACGGTAGAAACAGAGGGAGACTTCTCCCTGTTCTCCCAGATCAGTTCCTCCACACCGATCTGACGAGCCACCTCCTCAGAGATGGGCATGGTCAGCAGGCCCTTGCCATAGCTTAGCATAAAGTTGACTATCTCCGGTGTGGCAAAGACCCCGGCCGCCGCCAGAGCACCATCGTTCTCCTCATCCTCGTCATCCACGATGATAACCATTTTCCCGAGTTTAAAGTCCTCGATGGCCTCCTCAATCGTGTGAAACTTATAGTTGCTCATCTATGATTACCTCCTCTTAAAATCCATGTTCCGCCAGAAACTCCATGGTAATCCCGGAGGAAGAAGTTTTTTCCTCCTCAGCAGCATAGCCCATGAGCTTCTCCACATATTTTCCGATCATATCCGTCTCCAGATTGACCGTGTCACCGGGCTTCTTATCCAGCAAAGTGGTGTGGGTGCCTGTGTGGGGAATGACGGAAACGGCAAAGCTTTTAGCATCTACCCTGGCCACTGTCAGGCTGATTCCATCTATGGTGATGGAACCCTTCTCCACGATATATTTTAAGACCTCCGGTGTCGTCTGAACTTCAATCCAGACCGCATTGTCATCCCTGGTCATTGACGTGATGGTTCCGGTGTCATCCACATGGCCTGCCACAATATGGCCTCCGAAGCGGCCGTTTGCCGGCATGGCCCTCTCCAGATTAACCTTGCTGCCGGCCTTCATCTGGCCCAGGTTGGTTCTCCTTAAAGACTCATGCATGATATCCACACTGTAGCTGTGCTTATCAAAGGAAGTCACCGTCAGGCAGACCCCATTCATGGCGATACTGTCTCCCAGATGGATATCCTCCATAATCGTATCTGCTTCTATGGTAATCACGGCGGATTTGGCACCCATCCTGATGCTTTTAATCACACCGACCTCTTCAATAATTCCTGTAAACATTCTCTTTCCTTCTTTTTTACATTATTCGAAACAAGTATCCCTCTTTTTTTACGAAAAACTCACACTCTGTTTCATTTCCATCTTTGAGATTAACGTATCAGGGCTGTATGCAGTCATACACGGTATTACATGGTGTCCAGTTTAAACTCCAGCATGATATCCTGTCCGAAGGACTCCATACCCACCCGGGTAAAATGCCAGGCATCTCTGGCCAGGGATACCCCCTGGCCCTCCACCGGAGTCTTGGCCAGGCTGCCCCCGAAAATCTTGGGGGCAATAAAACAGTAGGCCCGCTGTACTATACCGGCTCTTACGGCACTCTCATTTAAAGTACCGCCGCCCTCCAGAAGAATCCCGTCAATGCTTCTGGCGCCAAGTTCCTTCATCAGAATCTTCAAGTCAAGAGTCTTTCTGTCACGGCAATCATCAGCCGCTTGCGCTGCCGGAATCCGGAGAACTACCGCCCCGGCATCCGTAAGAGCCTTCTCCTTCTCCGCATCTGCATCCGGCAGACAGGCAATGATCAGAAGCTGCTTTTTCGCCGTACTCACCAACTGCGATTCCATGGGTATCCTCAGATGGTCATCACAGATGATACGGACAGGGTCCCTGCCTCCCTCTATTCGGCAGTTAAGCATGGGGTCATCCGCCAGCACCGTCCCGATTCCTGCCATAATGCCCTTATAATGGTTTCGCAGCTTCTGAACATATGCTCTCGACTCTTCACCGGTCACCCATCTGGAGTCACCGGTATGGCAGGCAATCTTCCCATCCATGGTCATGGCATACTTCATGGCAACATAGGGGGTCTTTGTCTGGATATAATGAAAGAAGACATCATTGATGGCATCACACTCCTCCTTAAGGAAATGTGTGATTACCTCCACCCCCTGGTCCCTTAACATCTGGTATCCTCTTCCGGAAACGAGGGGATTGGGGTCATCCGACCCCACAACCACCCTGGCTATCCCTTCCTCAATCAAGGCCAGGGCACAAGGCGGCTGCTTGCCATAATGACTGCAGGGCTCCAGGGTAACATATATCGTGGATCCTTTTATATCCACTCCGGCCTCCCTGGCATGGGCGATGGCATTGCGCTCGGCATGGAGTTTACCGTAGCACTCATGATAGCCCTCAGCCAGAACCTGTCCATCCTTCACAATCACAGCACCTACCAGAGGATTGGGATTCACGCGCCCGCTGCCCTTCTTAGCCAGCTCGATGGCCCGTCTCATATATTTCTCTTCCGGCATAATATTATCCTTCCCAATTATAAGTAAAAAAAGCCCTGAAACTTATCTATCATAAATCTCAGGGCATGCGCACTTATCTAATACATCAAGTATCCAATCTCTCTTCTCTCATCCAGACTGTACTGTCGGCTCCGGAATCACACCGGATCATGCCATGCGGCTCGCGGGCTCATATAAGGTTACCTTATACACACCGCCGGTCGGGAATCACACCCTGCCCCGAAGACCTTATTCAGTTCAGTTATAGATTATAACTCGTTATGTAAGATAGCACAAGTACTTTTTTTGTTTGATGTGATTATGTGAAAAAACTCTTAAAAACGGAAGTCTGTCATACTTCAGATAGTTACCGGGAATAAAACCAGATACTCCAAACAAATCTGTCTGAATCATAGTAGTATAGATATATCTATATTTACTTGAATCTCGTCCGGGTATCGTAAGCAGGTTATCTGCTTATGATAGATTTAGGATAACATATATGACAGATTGGCTGGCTTTCCGGATTCTGTAGAAAGGGAGAGGTAATATGGCAGCAGAAGATACCATCAGGGAGAAAACCCTGGAGACACAGAGAGATATTCTTGATATAGAGTGGATGATGTTTACCGCTGTACACGGCGGCAATGGAAGGGTATTTTCCGAGGCGGACCGCAGGTCTTTTGCCATCATGCGCCTTTCCATGTTCTCAACCTGGGAGAAGTTTACATTGGACAGTTACCTGAACGATCTCCGGGTTGCGGCTGACAGCAGCCGGAATCTTTTCGTTGAAAAGTATTATCACATGATCGAGAAGACAGATCCCGAATCCTACTTAAAGGCCAGAGCTTTCCTTCCTATTCTGGATCCTACCAGCTGTGAGCTGATTGAAGCCATTGTGAAGATCTATGCTGAGTGGGAAGAAGAAGTCACGAAAGATTACCCGGTCATTGCCAGGGTTGCCCTCCCCATGGATAACTTAATTGAGGGAGAGGATACCAGCTATGCCCACTATCTGTCCTGCGAACTCAGGACCTATTCCAAGAAGACACTGACCATGCTTTATTCCTCTCTTGTAGCTTTCCCCGACAGGAACCGCTACTATGAGAGTCTGGATAACCTCATGAAGGCTCACGGCTTTGCCAGTCTCGCTGAGGCGGAGGAATTCTTTACACAGAAATAAATTTGGGGCTGTTTTAGTTACAGCCCCATTTTATATCTTTCTTTACTTCTTCGTCAAACTCCTCTAATAGCATAAGCTATTTTCTGACTTAATTGTCGGATGCCCGATTTTGTACCTCTCTTGCAACGCAATCGAGACAAAATCCGGCTCACTGATTGGGCAGCCGGTTCTTCTTAAGAATCTCCATCATCTCTTCCACTTCCATGCCGCCGTAAGCCTTCTTCACATCATTCACCCCATATACCGGGCTTACTCTGCCGCTCCAAAGGCGGCCGCCCTTGCGGTTTGTGAGAGTCTCCACATAGTCATGATAATTATCCGGTGTTATCTCATCCAGTTCCTCTTCCGTATACAGGCTGGAATCATAATGTCTGCGGATATACTCCTTCACAAAGGGAAGGTAGGAATCCTGATAAATCTTCTCCGTATAAGTTAGAATGGCATCAATATCCCTGGATTTCAGAGCCTGGTACATGGCCAGGTACAGTTCTTCCTTATCCGATACTCCCAGGACCTCAAAGGTCTGCTTTAAGGTTCTGGTATCATTGCCAAAGAAGGAAATATACCCAAAAAGATACATCACCTGGCGGAAATACATGATAAAGACCTGAGGCACCAGCATGGTGCCGAACTTCTGATAGGCAAGATGGGCCTTACGCAGATAATCAGCAAGCATCCGCTTGATGGAGATGGCTCTGAAGGGTGCCGGAATCTGATTCTTATCCACATCCACCGCCGTACCGGGCAGGGGATGGCCCAGAACTGCCTTGATGGCCGTCTGGCAGGCATGAAACTCTGAGTAGGTATTCATATAATTGAACAGCATCTTGCCAATGTCATCCTTCAGCAGGCCTGACTCAGTCACTTTTTTGGGCTTGGGCAGACGAATCTGACCGTACTCTCCGAATATATCCCGGTCAGCGGCTGTATTGGTCCGGTCTTCCAGGGCCTGCCGCTCATTGAAATAGTAGAGGGCCGGTTTCTCATATGGGTAGGCGATAAAATCACTCAGATGGGTAAACTCATGATTCAGGAGGAACTTGACATAATCCCCGCTGTAGAGGTGAATCTTTTTCGTCACATGAAGGATATACTTTCCATCAAGCATCTCCATAAGATCAAAAGATGCCTCCACACCATGGGCAGCATCAAAGCGCACCTCATCCAGCATGATATCAGAGTTGACCTTATTCTTTTTCTTGTAATCAGCCCACATCTGGTTAAACTGAGACAACATGACGCGCCCTCCCGGATCTTAAGTGCTCTGCCTTTCATGAATTCAATCGGATCTGATGTCCTATTAACACATATCTATAATATCAGATTTTACTGCAAGTCATTGATAGATTCTTGCACAGATAATTGTGTTTATCAGCAGAGAGAATCCTGCCGCAACTGAAAAAAGTGGATACAACCTACCAGTTGTATCCACCAAATTCAAAACAGGTTATTCCCCAGCCTCCATATCCATGATCCTGATATACTCTTTGATAATCTGAGTACACTGTTTCATGGTGAGCTTACTGGTATTTAAGCAGATATCATACTGGCTGGCATCGAGCCAGCTGCTCCCCGTATAATATCTGTTATAAGAGTCTCTTTCCTTATTGATTTTATCAATCCGGCGAAGAGCCTCCTCCTGGCTGATCTGATCGTAATGCATGGCATTCTTAACCAGTGTCTCATGGTCTGCATAGATTACGACCCGGACCACCTCCTTGCGATCCTTTAAGATGTGATGGGCGCATCGCCCTAAGATCACAGCACTCTCATCCTTATCCGCGATGTCCTCGATGACACCCCTGGTCATCTTGTACAGATTGTCCTTAGACAGGTAGTCCCTGCTGGATGGAGAGGACACTTCGGAGTCAGAATACTTCTTAAACCGTCCGGTCTCAGGCTTCTCATCGACCTTCTTAAGCAGGGATACATTTACCCCATGCTTTAAGGATGCCATATTGATCAGTTCCTTGTCATAATAATGGATTCCCAGCTCGGCAGCGATGGCCTTGGCGACCTGTCTTCCGCCGGAGCCGTAGGTCCTGCTGATTGTTATGATTCTTTTTTTCATATTAATCTCCCGGATATATAATTATTCTCCCAGATATGCCTTCCTGACACTGTCATCATGCAGCAGATCCTTTGCGTCACCGGATAAGGAAATCTTACCGGTCTCAAGGACATATGCCCGGTCGGCCACAGATAGAGCCATGCGGGCATTCTGCTCCACCAGCAGAATGGTTGTTCCGGCTGCATGCAGGTTCCGGATGATATCAAAAATCTGCTCCACCAGAATGGGGGCCAGGCCCATGGAGGGCTCATCCAGCATCATCAGCTTGGGCTGGCTCATGAGAGCCCTGCCCATGGCAAGCATCTGCTGTTCTCCTCCGGAGAGGGTCCCTGCAATCTGCTTATACCTCTCCTTAAGACGTGGAAAGAGCTCATATACCTTATCAAGACTGGAGCTTACAGACCCTGCCGGAGCTGTATATGCCCCCATCTCCAGATTCTCCTGTACCGTCATCTGCAGGAAAACCCGCCGTCCCTCCGGCACCTGGGACAGACCCATCTTAACCAGTTTATGGGCAGGAATCCTTGAGATATCCCTCCCTTCAAACTCGATGGAACCGGTTTTGGACCGCAGCAGTCCGGATATGGTGTTCAGAGAAGTCGATTTGCCGGCGCCGTTAGCTCCGATCAGGGTGACGATCTCACCGTTATATACTTCGAAGCTGATCCCCTTGATTGCATGGATGGCGCCATAATATACATTAATATCATTAACACTTAATAGTTTATCTGCCATTATGCCTTATCCTCCTGCTTTCCGAGATATGCCTCAATAACCGCAGGATTGGCCTGTATCTCTTCCGGTCTGCCCTTGGCTATGATTCGTCCGAAATTCAATACTGCCAGGTCTTCACATACATTCATGACAAGACTCATATCATGTTCGATCAGAATGATAGCGATACCGAAGGTATCTCTGATCTTGCGGATATTTTTCATAAGATCTGCAGTTTCACTGGGGTTCATGCCGGCTGCAGGCTCATCTAAAAGCAGCACCTTGGGTGAGGATGCCAGAGCCCGGATAATTTCCAGCCGCCTCTGAGCCCCGTAGGGGAGGGAACTGGCCTGATAATCTGCCAGATCCTGCATGTCAAAGATGGAGAGAAGCTCCAGGGCACGCTCATGTGCTGCCCTCTCCTGTTTCTTATATTTGCCCACATGGAAGATACCGCTAAAGAGGCCATAATCCAATTCGTCATGCATGGCCGTCTTAACATTCTCCTCCACAGTCAGTTTATCAAAGAGGCGGATGTTCTGGAAAGTCCTGGCGATGCCCATCCGGCTGATCTGAGTCGTACTCATCCCTGCGGTATCCTTCCCGTCAAAGAAGAAGGTACCCCTGGTCGGCTGGTATACCTTGGTCAGAAGGTTAAAGACCGTTGTCTTGCCGGCTCCGTTGGGACCGATGATTCCTGCAATCTCGGTAGGGCCGATGGACAGGGTGAACTCATCTACCGCTGTCAGGCCGCCGAAATCTATGCCCAGTCCCTTGATTTCCAGAATCGGGGCCTTGCCCTGGTCATGGTCGGGAATCACGGTATAGTCGATAGTCGGTTTGGACTCATCATAATTCTCGGTCACATCATAGATCACGTCGCGAACCGTATCATTTACATTATTCATCTCACTCATGCTGCCGACCCTCCTTCCGTATCCGGACCGGTTTTCTTCCCCGGTTTGATCTGATCCCACAGGTTGGCGAACCAGGCCCGCATCTTCAGGTTATTGGTCCCGATCATAACCAGAATCAGAACAACCGCATAGGTAAGCATTCTGTAGTCAGCAAACTGTCTAAGTGCTTCCGGCAGAATAGTCAGAATGGTTGCGGCTATGATGGAACCCCAGATATTACCGATACCTCCAAGGACCACAAATACCAGGATCAGAACCGAGGTATTGAAATTGAACTTGATCGGCAGCAGGGAGGAATAATTCAGGCCGAAGAGGGCTCCGCCCATACCGGCAAGGGATGCGGAGATGGTAAAGGCCATCAGCTTGTACTTCATGACATTCAGTCCGATGGACTCCGCCGCAATCCGGTTGTCCCGGCAGGCCATAATGGCCCTTCCCTGTCTGGAATTCATGATATTCTGGACCACAAAGAGGGTGATCAGAATCAGAACAAAGCCTGAGGTGAAGGTGGAGATCCTCTGGACTGCCGTAGCTCCCATAGGGCCATTTAAAAGCATTCTGGCACCCTCTCCCTGTCCGATATCCGGACTGGTCGAGATATGCAATCCCGCATTATCCTTGCAGACATATACGATATTCATAATATTCTTGATGATCTCACCAAAGGCCAGGGTTACGATGGCCAGATAATCTCCCCGAAGTCTGAGAACGGGAATGCCAATAAGAAATCCGGCGATTCCGGCAATCACAGCACCGACAATCACGGCACAGGCCAGACGGGCAGCATCCGGCATGGAGGAATTCTCCAGCATGCCTGATACGACGATTCCGGAGAATGCCCCCACCGACATGAATCCTGCATGTCCCAGGGACAGCTCACCCGAGATACCTACAACAAGGTTCAGGGACACAGCCATGATGATATAGGCGCAGATCGGCACCAGCTGGCCCTGCAGGGAGCTGGATACTGCCCCCATCATATTCAGCAGTGTAACAATGATAAAGCCGGCAGTCACAAGAATATATGAGATTGCCGCATTCTTCGTGTATGGTGATATCTTTTTTTTCTCTTTTATCTTATTATCCATATGCACACCCTACACTTTCTCCATCCTTGTCTTGCCGAGCAGTCCGGTCGGCTTAACAAGAAGTACGATAATCAAAACGCCGAATACAATAGCATCGGATAGTTCGGAGGAAATGTAAGCCCTGCCGAAGATTTCTATAATGCCCAGAAGGATACCGCCCAGCATAGCACCGGGAATGGATCCGATCCCGCCAAAAACGGCAGCCGTAAACGCCTTGATACCGGGCATGGCACCGGTGGTCGGCATCAGGGCCGGATAGGAGGAGCACAGAAGCACTCCGGCGATGGCAGCCAGTCCGGATCCGATGGCAAATGTCATGGAGATAGTTGAGTTCACATTAATACCCATAAGCTGGGCAGCTCCGTTATCCTCCGATACAGCCCGCATAGCCTTACCCATCTTGGTCCCTGATGTAAAAAGGGTCATACAGACCATAATGATGATGGCGGCAATCATGGTAAGAATTGCCTCCGCCGTGATGGTAAGCTGACCATCAAAAAGACGGATCCCCTTGGAACCGCTGACGATGGAAGTAAATACCTTGGGGGCGCTTCCCCAGATCAGCAGGGCGCTGTTCTGCAGAAAATAGGACACACCGATCGCTGTGATCAGAACTGCCAGGGAGCTGGTCCCCCGCAGCGGCTTATAAGCCAGCCCCTCAATCAGGATACCCATAACCGTACATACGGCAACCGCCATCAGGAGGGCCAGCCACGGGTTCAAATGAAGATAAGATGTGGCACAAAAAGAGATATAAGCGCCAATCATGATGACATCACCGTGGGCAAAATTGAGCATCTTGGATATACAGTAAACCATGGTATAACCCAGGGCAATGATGGCATAGACACTGCCCAGGCTCAGGCCGTTCACTAAGTTCGATAAAAAAATCATAAGGTTTTCCCTCTATCCACAAGAGGGTGCTGCAAAATGCAGCACCCCGAATAATCTCAAGTCACTTAAATTAAATGATAGAGCTATAAAGTCAATTAAGAGCGTAAAGACCTGTTATAGCGTACTATCTGGGTACGCGAATCAGTTCGCAATCAACACTGACTACTGAACATCCACGTACTTGGCATCCTGGATGATACATACAGCAGGAGTCTTGGATACTTCACCGTTCTCATTCCAGGTCATGCCGCTGCCGGTGATACCATCATAGGTGAATCCGCCTGTTACAGTTGAAATCATAGCATCACAGATCTCTTCGTTGCTCTGGTCAGCAGAAAGTCCTGCCTCCTTGAAGGCATTATACAGAACATAGATGCCATCATAACCGTCTGCAGCAAACTGGTTCGGGATCTCGCCATACTTCTCCTGATACTTGCTTACAAAGTCTGCCACGTTCTGCTCTTCGGACCATGGGTTAACCGGTGTCTGAAGATAAACGCCCTCAGCAAGGCTTGTGTCAAAACCTTCCATATCAAGGATACCGTCCATACCGTCTACTCCGAAGAAGGTGGTATCATAGTTCATATCCTTAGCCTGTTTCAGGATAACGGAAGCAGGTGTGTAGTAGATGGGAAGGAAGATCAGGTCAGCGCCTGCGGACTTGCAGGATGTCAGCTGAGCACTGTAATCTGCATTGGTATCATCCGGGTAGGTCTCCTCGGCTACAAGCTGCATACCCTTGGCTTCAAGCTCTGTCTTGAATGCATTAAAGATACCTGTGGAATAAGCATCGGAGTTATTATAGATACAGGCTACCTTCTTGTCAGCAAATGTCTCGGCAATGTTATCTGCAGCCTTCACACCCTGGTTAGGATCTGTGAAGCAGATCTGGAAAGCATTATCCTTGCCTGCAGTAACATCTGCGGATGAAGCGGATGGAGTCATCAGGAATACTCTGTCCGTATTGGCCTCAGCAGATACAGCAATACAGGAACCGGTTGTAACGGAACCCATGATCATCTGTACGCCCCAGTCCTTCAGCTTGTTGTAGGCATTGACACCCTTCTCACCGTCAGCCTCGTCATCTTCCATCTTGAACTCGATCTGAAGATCGGAATTAGCTGCGTTGATCTCTTCTACTGCAAGCTCTGCACCCTGCTTAACAGCTGTACCATAGATGGATGCACCGCCTGTAAGAGGGCCGGTACCGCCGATCTTGATGGTTGCTGCTCCGGAATCAGATGATTCGGCAGAACCGCTGTCGCCGCCTGATGAGCCGCCGCAGGCTGCCAGAGACAGCACCATAACAGCTGCAAGAAGTGTTGCTAAAAGTTTCTTCGTTAACCTCTTCATGTAGTTTTACCTCCTCTTTAAAAAATACTACAATATGAAAAAATATTAGCACGCATCCTCTTTTGTGTCAATATAAAAGGGGCAGAAATACTGGCTCTGCGAAGAAATCATAGGTATTTTACATCCTGTCATAAATTTCATCCGTCACTAACGTGACACTATGACGTGGGGATGTAGTTTTGACGCCTGAACCAACATTATACATCAAAAATAAGTATGCACAAGATTGCGAAACCAGCCTTAGTTTGATACAATAAATATTATATAGGGGTTTATTGTAAAAGGAAAGGAGAACGCACTCATGTCCGATTATAAACAGTCATCTATAAATAATGATACAAAATCAATGTTAAAGGCTACTATACTTGACTATGACACCGTCACCCTCGACGACAAAAGCCATGCCATGGTCATTATCGACCAGACCCAACTGCCCAACAAGATTGAGATCCTGTCCCTGACAAAGCAGACAGAGATCTGGGATGCCATCTATCTTCTTAAGGTTCGGGGAGCCCCCGCCATCGGCGTGGCCGCTGCCATCGGCATCTACCTGGCTGCCAGAGAGATAACCGCGACTGATTATGATACATTTTATGAGAAATTCAGGAAGGCTTCCGATTATCTCAATTCTTCCCGCCCCACAGCCGTAAATCTTTCCTGGGCACTAAAAAGGATGGAGCAGGTGGTCATCGCCAATAGGGATCAGCCGGTAAAGGATATCGTCGCCGCCCTTCATGATGAGGCTCTGGCCATCCGGGAGGAGGATATTAAGGTCTGCCATGCTATCGGAACCTATGGTCTGTCTCTTGTTAATCCCGGGGATGGTCTGCTCACCCACTGTAACGCCGGTCAGCTGGCCACAATCCGCTACGGCACTGCTACTGCCCCCATGTATCTGGGCCATGAACAGGGCTACAACTTTAAGATATACTGCGATGAGACCAGACCCCTCCTTCAGGGAGCACGGCTTACCAGCTTCGAGCTGTCCAGTGCGGGGATGGACGTCACCGTACTCTGCGACAATATGTCTGCCTCCCTCATGCGGACCGGAGCCATCAATGCCGTCTTTGTAGGATGTGACAGGGTGGCCGCCAACGGCGACACCGCCAACAAGATCGGAACCTCCATGGCTGCCCTGGCAGCAAAAAGATACGGGATACCCTTCTATGTATGCGCTCCTACCTCCACCATCGATATGTCCATAGAAACCGGAGCCGGCATCGTGATCGAGCAGCGCAAGCCCGAGGAAGTCACCAGCATGTGGTATGAGAAGCCCATGGCTCCGAAGGGGGTAAAAGTATACAATACCGCCTTCGATGTGACCGACGCCGACCTGATCACCGGCATCATCACCGAGTACGGGATTGCCTATCCGCCTTATGATAAGGCATTCAAAGAGATATTTATGAAAAAACAGATACATGATACGGTGATTGAGATACTGGGGTAGTAACTATATCAGTGAATAAGTCCAGTGTGCAGCGGCTGAGCAAGGCGGCATGCTTGCATGCAAGACTGCTCAGACATTGCGCACGACAAACAGTATTGAGATGAAGCACGGTTAGTGTGGAATCGAGATACTGTTAGCACGGCGGGAGCTGCGATAAGCAGCGGAGCCGTGCGTGGGACTTATTCACGCCATTAGCGAGCCAGAAATAGCCGTGCTTGCACGGGCTGGGACGTATGCTCTATCTGTCAAGGCTATCGGTCGACTGCCCGATAGCGAGCAGCCTCTGGCTGCGAGCTTGCCAGGGGAGTTGCGATAACTTTATATTTGTTCAGTTAACTTTTTCAATGTCTTCTGGCTGACGAAACCAGAAGATCATGCCAAAGTGACAGCCCGCAGGGCTGTGACCAGTTCAATTTGAGCAACCGAAATGGGGAAAAAGAACTGAGGTGTCAGCTCAACAAATCGCTGAGAGTAGATCCTGAGCTGCCGAAATCAGAAGATTTCACCAAAGTGACAGCCCGCAGGGCTGACGCCGATTCAATTAAAGCTGCCGAAATAGGGAAAAAGAGCTAGAGTAACAGCTCGACGAATCGCTGGGGGCAGATTCTGAGCAGCCGAAATCAAAAGATTGGGCCAAAGTGACAGCCCGCAGGGCTGATGCCGATTCAATTAAAGCTGCCGTAATGGGGAAATAGAGCTAGGGTAACAGCTCGACGAATCGCTGAGAGCAGATGCTGGGCAGCCGAAATCAGAAGATTAAGCCAAAGTGACAGCCCGTAGGGCTGTAGGTCAGTTCAATTAAAGCAACTTAAATGGGAAGAATGAGCTAAAGTAACATTTCACGAGATTCACCTGGAGTATGAAAACAAATATTTGTGGGTTCTATCTCTGAAAAGTTAAAGCAATGTGAGAAAAGCGGATAGAAATGAGAATCCTTCAATTCTATCTGCCATAATAAGCCTTAAGGAAGTGAATGAAGCTGATAGAAAACGGGAATCAGTCAATTCTATCTGTCATGAAAAGCTTGAAGAAATTGAGTGAAGCTGATAGAAAACAGGAATCGGTCAATTCTATCCGCTATGAAAAAGCTAGAAGAATACAATTGAAGCTGATAGAAAATGGGAATTCATCAATTCTATCAGCTATGAAATGCTTAAAGAATGCAATTTAAGCTGATAGAAGAAAGAAACTCTCAGTTCTATCTGCCATGAAGAGCTAACGGGAGGCGATTGAAGCAGATAGAACCGCTTGAATTCCCTTTCTATCAGCTTCATACGCTTCCCGAGCTGTTACCTCAGCTCTTTTTCCCCATTTCGGTAGCTTTAATTGAACTTGCATCAGCCCTGCGGGCTGTCACTTTGGCACGATCTTCAGGTTTCGGCTGCCTGAAGGCTTCGAAAAAGTTAATCACGTGAATAAGTCCTACGGATTGCTTCGCTGCTCTCCAGATAGGGCAGAAGGCTGTCGTGCTCCGGATCCAGTAACATCGATACCACCGGGATGGCAAGCAGAACTCCGATAATCAGAAGATAGATTCGACATTAACCTCATAAGAGTCATGATAATTCCCGGTCAGCGTTTAAACCCCCGATACCGATTTACGCATGCGTAAATCTCCTGGGGACGGACTGCCGCCAGATTACCTGGGATGGTTCCTCTGGACTGTCCCTGGCCTGGCTTTCTGCCGAATCGTCCGGGAATTCCCGGTCCATTTTCACGCATTTCCTTACAGATAGCTTCCAGCAAGGGCCCAATCTCCTGCCCGGGCTTCTTCTCCAGCTGTTCGATCACATACCTCATAATGTAGCTTAACGTCGTGGTCTGCTCAGCATCGGCAATTTGCTCCACATATTTCAGGTCCACCGTGTCCCGGCCGACAGAGAAGCTGTCTTTACCAAACTGCTTGATCCTGATCTGGTCATGCTTCTTATCGATTTTTCCCACACGAAGGGTTCTGTCCGTCTGTTTCCAGGCTATACTGGCAATACTTTCAGACTCATCAGATATCTCCTCTGGGCTTTCAGGAATCAACAGGTTCGGGGCATTGGCTTTAGACTTTGTCATTCTTTCGGAGAATGTGCTTTCCTTCAGAACACCCTGACTTTCTCCGTGCGGGCAGATCTCCCTGACTTTCTCTGTGATATCCAGAGCCCGGTAGGTATCCATCTGAAGGATATGGTCTGCAATATAGAAGAAGGCTCCCGAGCTTCCTGCCACCAAAATCACGGACACGCCCTGCTTCTCATAGAGGTCTCTTGCCCGGTCAAGAAATGGGGTGATGGGCTCCTTGTCTTTGGCAATCACCGACTGCATGAGGGTGTCCCGGACCATGAAGTTGGTGGCGGAGGTATCCTCATCGATCAGGAGGGCTTTTGCACCGGAATCCACCGCCTCCACCACATTCGCCGCCTGGGAGGTGGATCCGCTGGCATCCTCCGTGGAGAAATCCACCGTGTCTTTCCCATTGGGCAGATGGTTAATAAACGGGGAAATGTTTACATGGGAGACCGCCCGGCCGTCCTCTGCCCGAATCTTCATGGCCGTCTCATCGGTGATCACGTACTCCCTGCCATCTCCCTCGATGTGGTTGTAAACTCCCAGCTCCAGGGCCTTCAGCAGGGTGGACTTGCCATGGTAGCCCCCTCCCACGATGAGAGTTATCCCCCGTGGGATTCCCATGCCTCTGATGGAGCCTTTATGGGGAAGATCCATCTCAATCTCCATACTCTTTGGACTGGTAAATGCAACGGCCCCCCGCATGGGCCGGTCTGACACACCGGACTCCCTGGGCAGAACGGAGCCATTTGCCACGAAGGCAGTGAGATTACGCCGGATAAGCTCCTCTCTGATAAAATGCTGGTCCTCTGCAAGATGTACGACATTATATAAGTCTTTCTTATCATAGCTTCTATAATAGAGAGCCCGCTTTACTGCATCCGACAGAAAACGGAACAGTATTTTTTCCAGCTCCACCGCGTTGATGGTCCGGCCGTTGGCGGGAAAGCCCACCTCAAACCTGGCAATAATTCTGTCCTTATCCATCTGAAGAGCAGTCCGCTCCAGCACCTGCTGGCCGGGCCTTGATATGGACATCAGCCCGCTCTTTCCGGATCCCTTCGCCTCAAACATATGAGCAGATAAGGCCCTGCCGAAGGTCCTGGTCAGATGATCCTGAAGGGCAATCCTTTTATAGGACGCATCAAAAAGGCCCTCCGGAAAGGCGGCCTGTTTCTGCGGAACCTCCACGCTCAGCTTTGAGGGTGCCGCAAAAGGATCTCCCTGGACATGGTCAATATGCAGGATATAGGCCGGAAACCGGTAGCTGCCCTTGAGATCCTTGTAGGCCGGGTAGCCCTTTCGGTGGATTCGGTTTAATTCATTCTTCAAATTGCTGTCTGTATTCATATCTGTTTAACCTCCCAGTATCCTCCCAATCTCCCTCTGATACTCGGCCTCTTCTCTTTTAACCACATCTCTGTACTTAAGAATATCCTCCGGTGTCAGTATCTTTACTGACTGCCAGCTTAGCTTCCCGGCGGCCGCCTCGGTTTTGAGCACGATCTGCTCATAGGCAGGGCCGGCCAGCAGCATCTCCATGACCTGGTCTTTGCTCAGGAAGCCGCTGGTAAAGATCCCCATGGTATCATAGATGGTATCGTTGGCAATGGGTCCGATGATCACATCAGCCTCCGGCAATGCATCAGGTTTCCCTCGCCGATTGTCATAGATATAATCAAACCAGGCCTCATCCCGGCTGAAACGATGGATGCTAAGTCCGGTTAAATCAAGCTCATAGGTATTGAGACAGGTATCATAACCTTTCCTTTCCCTGGCCCAGCGCTCAGAGAATTCCATGTTTCCGGTCATATAAAAGCCCTGGCCGAAATCCGCATTCTTCCTTCCGTAATGGACATCCGGTTCTTTGATAATCTGGTATCCGGTATGGTATACAAGCATAATTTTCAATTATTCCTTTCGATTTTCAGGAAACAGACGGGCGGTTCTCTGTCTCCTTTTTCATTGAGGAGACGGAGAACCGTCTCTTATCTCCAAATTTATATCCCAGCGCCCCTTTGGGACAATTGCTGATGCATGAGCCGCAGCGGATGCACTCCAGGCTGTTTGGATCTTCAGAAGGATCCACGTTCATACAGCATACTTTCCGGCAGCTGCCGCAGTGAATGCAGGCTTCCTGATCCAGACCCATATGAATAAATGAGATTTTATTAAAGGGTGCATAGACAGCACCCAGGGGACAGAGATACCTGCAGAATGGTCTGCAGATGACCACCGCAATAAGAACCACCCCGATAAGCACGATCAGCTTCCAGCTAAAGATTCTGCCCAGAACCCTTATAAGACCGGAATCTGACAGAATCAGCAGCAGGCCGGACAAGGTCCCGGAGGGGCAGAGATACTTACAGAAAAAAGGAGTCAGCTTCACAGAAACCGGCAGGATAATGACCATGACAAGCAAAACCAGGTATTTGAGCTTCCTCAAAGCCTTATCTCCGGGAAAGGTGTGCATTTTCTTAAAAAATGGAATCCGGAACAGAAGGTCCTGGAGGAAGCCGAAGGGGCAGAGAAAGCCGCAGACTGCCCTGCCGAATAGGGCTCCGAAGAAAAGCAGAAGTCCCACCACATAATAAGGAAAACGAAAGCGGTAGCCCGAAAGGCCGTTCTGCAGAGAGCCGATGGGACAGGAGCCCACCGCTCCCGGGCAGGAATAGCAGTTAAGACCCGGAACGCAGACCCGCTTCAGGGGGCCCTGGTAGATCCTTCCCGTAAAAAAGCCTTTGATATTGGCATTCTGCAGCAGGGCGGCCATACCCTGGATGGCAGTTCTTCTTCTCTTATCCAATTCCCACACACTCCAGACAAATATTGATGGCCTTGTAAAGGACGGTATCCGGCTGACCCAGAGCCATGCCTGCGATAATGAGCAAGGCTGACAGGCCAAAGGATATATACCTTAAGATACTATAGACATTTTCTTTTTTCATAACAGTTATTGCTCCAGATATTCAAGGATCAGCTTCTCCCAGTCATCATAGGCCTGGGCACCGATAATCGGCTCCTTTGATAGGACCCTGCCGCTGCCATCAGTAAAAAATGAAGTGGGATAATAGCCTGTCATAAAGGTCATAAACTGTCTGTTGGCCCGCAGAATCGGATAAGATGTACCGCTGTCAGCCAGGATACTTCTTGCATCCTCATCCATATCCCTGCTGGAAAACACGCCCAGAACCAGGAATCCCTGATCTTTATACTTCTCATAGAGCTTTTCGAGATCCGGCATCTCAGACACGCAGGGGCCGCACCAGGGTTCCCAGTAATTCACAAGAATCAGCTTCGCATCCTGATAGTCCTCGCTGGTCACCTCATTTCCTTCCATATCCTCCGTGGCAAAGGCAAGGGTACCCTCTTCCCCGGACCGGTTCCAGAAGATAAAGTCCTGCCCCTGATTCTCCTCACCGGCAGTGTCAGTATCCGCTGACGTCTTATCATTGCTTGCACCTGTTCCTGAGCCGGACTTGCATGCCGCAAGTGCAAGCAGGAGGACCAGACAGCAGATACAGGTCATAATCTTATTCAAATACTGTTTCTTCATGATAATCCATTCTCCCTAATCAAAGACCGTCTCCCAGTGCTCTGCATCTTTCGCCTGGAAACAGAGAGCGACCTGGTCCCTGGTATTCTTATCCTCAGTCAGGTCCGGCAGCTCATCAATTCCGAAATATCCGCTGTCCACTGTCTCAAGGTTCTCATGAAAGTAACCGCCCACCACCGAACACAGGACAAAGGCCTTAATCACCTTAAAAGGATGGAGCTTAAGATTATTCTTATCCAGATCATATAAGGCAATCAGCCGGTCGGCAGTCACCACAAGCCCTGCCTCCTCCCAGGCCTCCTTTACGGTATTCTCCATGATGGATTTATTGGCATCCACCCAGCCTCCGGGCATAGACCAGCCCCCGCTTTTTTCCCTGACCAGCAGAATCTTGTCCTCTTTGAAGATTGCAGCTCTGGTATCAAGTTTGGGAGTCAGATATCCCACATCAGAGCAGAACATCTCCTTCACCTTATCCTCCGGAATCTCCGTCTTATAGCTGATCATCTCCGCAGCAATCTGCCGAATCTTCTCATAACGCTCCTTGTCAAAGCTGCCGCTTCCGTAATATAATCCTGTCTGGGCAATCCCCTGCAGGTCAAGAGCCCACTGCAGCCATTTTTCGTTCTGCATAATTCATATCTCCATCATATATTTTAGTATTCAATATCCCAGATATTCAAGAAATGCCTGGCAGCCCTCCACAAGATCCTCGTAAGTGGGGTCAAAATCCCCCGTATACCAGGGATCTGCGATATCCCGGTTCTTGCCGGCATACTCCAGCAGCATATGAAGCTTATCCTCCGGGTCATCCTTAATTCTGCGCAGGGTGTTCCTGATGTTGGCCCGGTCCATACAGAGGAGATAATCATAATCCTCATAATCCCGCCGGGTAATCTGACGGGCCTGCCTCCTGGAAAATGGGATTCCCATCTCCTTTAACTTCCTCTTAGCCCCTGGATGCAGGTCCCGGCCAATCTCCTCCGTGCTGGTGGCGCAGGAGGCGATGATGAAGTCATCAGCCGCGCCTCTTTTCTTTACCATGTCTTTTAAAATAAACTCGCCCATAGGGCTGCGGCAGATATTGCCGTGGCAGATAAATAGTACGTTTATCATGTTCTTATATATCCCTTCAAAATTCTTTATAACCGCATAAACAGTGGCTCTACAGCATTTTTAACTTTTTCTTGTATTTGGCTCTTATCTACGTAAATCTATATAACTACACCAAATTCTACGCGAAAATGGTGTAGTAAATGGTGTAGTAGATAATAAAAAATCAACCTGACTTTCTCGCTTTCTTCTGCTCCTGCAATACCTTAAAATCAATGATCTCTGCCATCTGTTTTGCCGCATGGTCATATGTCTCATGGGTGTAGACATTCAAGGTGACCCCCACATCAGAATGTCCCATAAGATACTGGAGAGTTTTGATATCCATCCCCGCATTTGCCATATTTGTACAGAAGGTATGGCGGAACACATGGGGAGTGATATTGGGCAGAGGATTATCCGGATGAAGCTTGTGATATTTCTTAAGAGCCCACCGCATTTCATTCTCGATGTGAAGCGCCACTTTAGGATTCAGGTTCTTATCAATGAGGATGAACCCCCTGTAGCCATCCACAACCGGCTCCGGTCTCAACTTCGGACGTTTTTTCAGAATGTTCTTAAGGCTGTCGTAAACCTCGTCTGTCATAGGGATAAAGCGGATACCGCTTTTCGTTTTGGTCTTCTCCACATAATACCTGCCGCCACGTTCACGGACCAGCTGGTGGTCCACACGGATCCTTCTATTTTCAAAATCCAGATCCTTCCTGGTTAGACCACAAAACTCACTGACCCGCATCCCTGTATTCAACAGTACGACAAATTCATCATAATACTTGCAGTAGGTGCTGTCTGTACGGATGAACTCCATCCAGGTTTCCTGCTGCGCAAGTGTCATGGCGATCCGCTTCTTAGAATTATTAGGAACCACATCGGTCAACTTAAATACAAATGGATTTTTACGAATCACATCTTCATCAAAGGCCATCTGGAAGGCAGGCTTTATGACGCCCCTTACACTGGTAAGGGTGCTGTATCCTCTGCCATCATTATAAAGCTTCAGCATCCACTGCTTTGCGTCTGATACCTTGATATCAGCAATCTTTCGCTGGCCAAATTCCTCCTGACGAACAAGATTTTTTACAAAATCGTATCCAACCCTGGTATTATAACGGACCCCTGTCTTTAAGCCTGTATAACGCTCCAGCAATTCATTAACCGTAATCTGGCCTGCGGCATAATCTATGCCCTGTTCCAACTGAATCTGTATCTCTTTTTCCCTTTTCCTGAGTTCCTTCAGGTCAGAAGCATATATGGTTCTTCTCTTTCCATATATATCTGTAAAACGATATTGATAGATCAGGTCTTTTCTCTGGCTCTCCCCTGTCCGCAGGATCCTCCCTTTTTTGTCTTTTCTTTTTCCGGACATCTCCTAACTCCTTTCCGATATGGAAAGAGCCTTGAGTGACGTTCTCATTTTATCACAACAAGGCTGATCTTTCTACCTCAGATTGAATACATCTGTTCTATGTACTGGTCAAACAGTTTCCGTTTGATCAGACGTTTGTTGCCAACCCACAGGACAAACTTGCATTTTTCATCATTGCTGATTTCACGCAGCTTGTTTATCCCGATTCCGGAGTAAGCGGCTGCTTCCTCCAGACTGAGATTCGCCTTCTCCCATAAGGGGACTGTGTATTTTAACATATAGGCGGTCACCTTCCTTTCATTTTCTTCGTTTTCTTAATATTCTGTTTGCTTTTTGTTTCTCCTGTAAGAGCCTGACAAGAGAGAATATAGAATTTTGGCTAACTCTTTTTATTGTTATGAAATCTTGTATTAAATCCATAAATGTAAACGAACCCTCTGAAAATATTTATCATGTTATTTTAGATGTCCATTTCAGTCTGATATCTTTTAATACTTTTTTATCTGTTATTGTTTACAAATAAGAAAACCTTTAGATATCCCTTTAAATAAAGGCTTTTTGTGTGTAAACAAGACTGTAAACAAATCTGCAAAAATGAGCAGAAAATGCTGCGATTACCTTCCCTCTGTCAGGCTTTTCTCAAAAGGCAGCGTCAACTGCTGCTCTACAGTTAAGGGTCGGAAACCCTCTTGCGAATCTCTGTTTACATCCTGCTTTCGGACAAAAGATCTCTGGCTGCCGTATTTAGAAAACCGATGAATGGGGCCGGATTCCCAGCCTTTCACAGAATTATGCATGATCTCATTGATTTCCAGAGAATTAAACCGTTTCATATCCTGAACATATCGGCCAAGTGCCTGTTCCCAGATCATCAGAGTACACACATGGTTCCCTGTGTACTCATCCAGCCATTGCTGTATAATGCCTGCCATAGTGTCTTCCTGCATAAACTGTTTGCGATAAGTGTCCAGTTCCTTCTGTATCTCTTTATTAAATTGCATGGATACATTACCGGTTCTGTAAATATGCATAGCCTCGGCCCAAGCCTGATTAATATAAGCTCTTGATTCAGATTCATTCTCAAGGATATGTACTTCCGCCAGTTCCGGATGGACCTCCACGGGAAGAAATCTGCGGGCACCTGTCCGGTCGAAAGGCAGGAACTGCTTTGTATTGGTTGTTCCTGCGAAAACACACTGTCTGGGCCTGTCATTCGAATACTGGTGGTATGCGATACGATAATTCTCCCTCTGCCTGCTCAGGAATGATTTCAGTTCCTCAATGCTTTTTGCGTTGATCGCTCCTATCATCTCTGACAATTCGATGATCCAATGACCTGCCAGCTTCTCATATACCTTGCTGTCCCCGATCTTCTCCAGATCGTCCTGGAACCATTCATCCCTGACCGCCAGGAAACGGAAAAATGTAGATTTACCTGCTCCCTGCCCTCCTACCAGGCAGAGCATTTCCTCATACTTGCAGCCCGGACGGAAAACCCTCATAATACATCCAAGCATAAAATGCAAGACACACTGGTAAGTAAGCTCCGTATCATCGCTCCCCATATATTTTTTCAGTAAATAGCGTATCCTCTCCTTCCCATCCCAAATGAGGGTGTTCAGGTAATCCCGGATGGGATGGTAACTGTTATCCCTTGCGGTTATCTCTATGGCCTTCCGCATCAGCTTTTCACTGGTAAGCCCATAATTCACTTCAAAATACGCATAAAAATAATTTTCATCCGCATCTGTCATGATCATGGAGTCCTTATCCCACCATAGTTTTTTCATGACATCAACCCTTTCGGTCAGTTGATTATACGCAAGTGCATTCCTTATTAATGGATCAAACCGAAATGCGGTAAGGTAATTCCGGACGCTGTTCTTCACTATGCCATTCTGGTTGTGCTGCAGTACCTTGTGGATATCCTCCACCTCTTTCCGGGGTGTCATCTGCCTCATCCTTCCCAGCGTCTCCATGGTGCTTTGCCCCTGTCCTCCATATGTTTCTGTCTTCAATCTTTCTCACCTCCCTCCCAATATCGTCAATATAACGTTTTAAGTAACCTTTACTCTCAAACAATAAAGTGTCCGCCAGACCTTCTACGACAGCCAACTCCTGCAGTGTTTTCACAAAGTTGCTACTCCACCCGCTCCCCATCTTTTCAGGCTTATATCTCTCTTTTTGTTTATTCAGGTAATCTCTGCAATCCAGCAGCTTTTTAATGTAACAGTTTCTTTTTTGTTCCGGACCGACCTCTGCACATACCGATGCTGTTTGCATCTTTTTGGTTTTCTGATCAGGCGGAGACTTCCCATGATACTCATAAGAAATGTTAAAATCCTTCGCCAGCTTTAAGGCGGCATCTTTCAGATCTAATCCATATAGGTGGGCAGTAAAATCAATCACATCTCCTGTCGCACCGCATCCAAAACAATAGTAACGTCTGTCTACTTTCATGCTGGGTGTCCTGTCTTTGTGGAACGGACATCTGATCAGGCTGCTTCTGTCTGGTTTAAAACCATAGAATTCTGCCGCCTGGTTTGTTGATATGTTTGCTTTAACAGCGTGAAATACATCCATATCAGTCTCCTTTTTATAATTCATCCATACCAAAGTATCTCTTCTTTCCTACCTGCTTTCTATCCCCATCCCGTCCAGAGACAGCCCTCTTCTTTTCATTCAGCCTGGCCAGGACAGATGGTCGGACTTTCTTCCTGATCTCCTCTGTTTTTTCCATCTTCACATCTGGATTTTTAAGAGCAGTGTTTACCTTTTCCAAAACTCTTCCGGCGGCGTTCATAAGCTTCTGCCTGATCCGGTCCAGTGTCATGTTGGAGTATTTCAAATGTTCCTTTGAAAACTTCTTTTCCCCGTAATTCAACCAGTCCTGATGAGCCTGTATGATGGCAATGTCTTCCCTCCGTGTCTGGTCCTGTACCGCTTCCGTCACCACTTCTACCGCTTTGTCATATGCGATCTCCGAGACCTCACTGATCAGCTCTTCCACATCTTCTATCTGCATGTTCAGTTGTTCCAGTTTATCTTTCTGCCTGCTGACATCGGATTCTACAGACTTAAGGACTTTGTCCTGAAACTCGATATAGCCATCATTGTCCCTCATCTTCTTTTCCTGGCCGTCCAGAGTTTCATTTTTCTCCCGGATCAGCTGGTTCATGTTTTCAAGTGTGTTCCGCTGGATCTTCATGTGTACAGATTGGCTTTTCATGGTCTGCTCCTGTCTGGCCAGTTCTTCCTCCTGCCTCTCTAAAACCTTTTCTTTCTGTCTGATCTCTTCCTGCTGTTTCATCCGTATATAATCCTGCTTCTCCAGATATTTCCGTCCCCCGTATTCCGGTTCTTCTTCCAGATGTAATCCATGCTTTTTACAGATATCGAACAGAAGCACCCTACAGGCGGCATCAAAAGCAATCTTGCGGTTATTACTGCGGCTCATCCTTTTTGACGGGTCAGGCAGTTCAAAACCCAGGGCTTCCAATGCCTTTTCCTGCTGGGGACAGACCTCACCATACTTGTTCTCACAGTCGAACACATGGCGTTCATGGATATGGGGCGATCCTTCATCTAAATGAAGGGCAAAGTCCAGGATGTGAAAATGTTCCCCGAACCGTTTTTCCATTTCATCCATAAATTCTGTCACGATGGAAAACAGCACTTCCGCTGAAGCGTGGTCCTCCATGGTTCCGATCTGATAGATCGTTTCCTCCGGACAGGTCTTTTTATTTTTCAGAAGATCTGCCGTACTCCGGTTTCTTTCCGTGTGCCTGGTTTTTGCGTTTCTGGCATTCTGGGCATTTACATGATCCCCATACCGGTAGTCGTAAAACAGTTTTTCCACTTCCTCAAAACTGTCCTCCACATAATCTTCCTTCTGCTCAGCTAAAGCCCGGAACCCGCCTAGCCAGTCCCAGTAGATGTTTCTGGCTGCACGCTCACTGTCGATGTGCTCACTGTTCTCAAGATTGAACTGGCGGTCATTGTGCTTGGGATTATAAACTCCGTTCCTGCCGGACCTTCCATTATGTCTTGTAAGTTTAATTCGTCTCCTCCTTTCTTGGCTTTCTTTTTTTAGGCAACCTGACTTCATGGCCTCCTCTTTTTTCTCAAAATGCGTCAGGTAATACCCAGTATAAAGTGACGCAGGCATCACTTTCCCTGGGCAAGGCTGCCGCCCTTGACCTGCCAAAAGGCTCTGCCTCTTGACACCGCCAGGGGACATGCTATCCCCTGGACCCCTTTCCTGTTTCCCGTCCTTTAGGACATAGATACAATAACAGAAAAAAGATTGTTTTCCCGTATATCCAAGAGGTTGGAAACGAGCAGTAATAAAGGGCATTTCCACGCTTTTGGAAATGCCCTTTCCAGGGTTTTCTTTATTTGATTTTATCTCAATTTGGAGAGACAGATTAGATAAGATTTCCATAATACGAAACGGAAATTTCATGATGATTTTAGTGAGATGATTATAAAAATTGTTCTTTACGTTTACAACGCCATATGATAAGATTATATCGAACATCAGTTCTTTTATTGAAGTGGTTATAAGCTACCATTAATTCAAGTTGTTTTAATAGTTATCAGGAGATTTCTTATGAATGTGAAATTAACAATATCTGAAAAATTAAAAGACATGCGGGTAGAACGCAGGCTCACTTTAGAGGAACTTGCCAAAGAAACAGGAATCTCCAGATCCACCCTTGGAAATTATGAATCGAACGAATACAAAGATATCACTCATTATAGCATCATCATTCTGGCAAAGTACTTTGGTGTTTCTGCAGACTATATCCTGGGACTTACAGAGAACCGGAAGGAAAAAAATACACCTGTTGAAGAACTCCATTTAGATGATGATACCATCCGTTTATTAAAAAGCGGTAATATTAACAACCGGTTATTATGCGAGATGGTAAAGCATCCGGATTTTCAAAAGTTCCTGGCAGATGCGGAAATCTATATCGATAACATTGCTTCCATGCAGATCAACAATCTGAATGCCTACGTAGACGCAGCAAGGCAGAGCATCATAGAAAAATATCATCCTTCTGAAAATGATCCTCATATGCGTCTGCTGGAAGCAGCTCAGATTAGTGAGGATGAATACTTTAAGAATCGGATCCATGTTGATATAGACGGTATTATGGCAGATTTAAAAGAGGCTCACATATCAGATACCTCCAGTGCCCAGGATATCAATCCCCTGCAGGAGGTGAAGGACAGTATAAAAGAAGCTGTTGATTTTGAAGGAAGCTACCAGCAGAAGCAAATTGCTTTTCTGTGTTCCCAGCTGGGGATTAATTATAAATCACTTACACCAGAAGAGTTCAAGGTGTTGATGAAAGCCTTCAGCAAATCTAAGAAGCTGAAGGCTCCGGTGAGGAAGAGGGGAAGGCACAATAATTAAACTAAAAACCCAGGAGCTATGCCATAAGGGCAAAAAAATCTCCTGGGAATGCTTTATGATACTTAATTATTGATTTTAAACCTTTACCGATCCCTGAAAGCTCGATATCCAAGTACAGCCCCCTGTTCAATGGGTTGTACCAGTTCCCAGTACTGAGCAAGGTATCCAGGGGGCAATTCTCTCTTTGCAGGCTGCCATTCTCTCAGCCGTTCAAGGAGCTCTGATTCCGGAATATCAATATTCATGGTTCTTTTGATAAAATCAATACAAATCCGGTCGCCTTCCTGAACGACAGCAAGTGGTCCACCAACTGCAGCTTCAGGCATTACCTGACCTATGATGATGCCTCTGTTCAAACCGGACAGCTCCCCATCCGTCACAACAGCTACATTAGAACCCAGATTTGCCCCATTTAAAGCAGCTACAAAAGAGCAGGCAAACACCGTGCCCGGACCACCTTTGGGGCCCATATTTCTGAGAATTACAACGTCTCCTGCCTGGATCTTTCCTTCACCAATACCAACTTTGATTGCCTCATCTTCGCTGTCAAATATGACTGCTCTTCCTTCAAAACCAGGCATTTCATTGGGAACAGCAGAGAGTTTGACAATGGCTCCATTAGGGCATAGATTGCCCCGCAGGATTGCCACACCCGGTCTGTAGCTCTGGGGATCTTCCATAAAACGAATCACCTCGTCTCGTTTTACCTGCGCATCTATGATATTCTCCCCTACAGTTTTCCCTGAAACAGTCAGTGCATCTAAATGAAGGAAACTTTCAAGACGTTTCATGACAGCTCTGCATCCACCGGCAGCTTCCAGGTCCTCGGTCCGATATGGCCCATTGGGGCGGACGGCTGTCAGCAAATGAATAGTATCCGCATATTTCTCATAAGTTTTTACTACGTCCATATTGATTTCTGCTTCTGTGGCAATGGCAGAGAGGTGACGTACGGTGTTTACGGAACCTCCAATGGCAAGTACAACCATGATTGCATTCTCTATTGCCTTCTGAGTGATAATAGCCCTCGGATTTTCATCATTTTCAACCATCTCTACAATCCGTTTACCAACCAGTTCACAATAGCGGTACAGTTTTGCACTGTCTGCAAGAATTGGTGCATTTCCCGGTAAAGCCATTCCCAGTGCTTCTGCTACAATCTGCATGGAATTGGCTGTCCCCAGTCCGGCACAGACACCTGGAGTAGAAATAGCGTGATTTGTCATGTCTACCAGTTCTTCAAAAGTCTTGGAGCCACTGGCAACAGAACCAATCGCCTCGTAGACATCATCGATATCCACATAGTTACCTGCCAGACACTGTCCCCCTAACTGATAACCGCAGCTAAGCACAATAGATGGAACATTTAATCTTGCTGCTGCCATCAAGTGAGCAGGTGTTGTTTTATCACAGGATGAAAGAAATACAATTCCATCCAGCACAGCGCCCTCTACCATGCATTCTACTTCATTGACCATTAGATCCCTGGTTGGCATAAGATAACGGGCTTTTTTCCCGGCAGAGGTAACAAAGTCAGAGGTGGCAACCGTGCGAACCTCAAAGGGATAGCCACCGTGTGCCCTGATTGCATTCTGCACAGCTACAGATATCTTATCCACATGCTGAAAGCAGCTGGAAAGACGATTCGATGTATTTACCACGGCAATTTTGGGTTTTAACATATCTTCATCAGACATCCCCATTTCCTTCCACTGTGTTCTTCTTACAGCCCATCTGGTTGTTCCAGGTTCAAAATTACTTCTAAGATTCTTCATTGCCATATTCCTTCCTTTCTTCGATTCATATATCAAGTCCTGCCCCTTCACGATTCAGTTCCTGGCGTACACTTTCTCCGGGAATCTCCCGTAATCTCCTGTTTTGACTAAGTGCCATATCACAGGCGATTGCTGCCGCCTGTCCATATCCAAAGCACTGGGCAGTAACCCGGCAACTGGCCATAGCCTTATGCTCTGCTGAAATATTTCTCCCGGCACAGATGATATGCTCCCCCCGAACCGGCACCAATGCCCCATACGGCACCTCATAGTAATCATTAATCAGCCAGTGCATAAATGGCTTTTCTCCATTATGAAGCTCAATAGGCCAGGGACAGGCTGCAATTCCATCCGTCCGCTTCCTGCCCTCTGCCACGTCTTCATCTTTCAGGCGATCAATACCGACAATGGAACGGGTCTGGCGGACACCCACATCTGCCGAGAGATCTTCCACGAAGCTGTTCTGGCATCCCGGAATGTATTCCTTAAAAAATGCGGCATATTCCCGAACCTGCTGCCTGGCTGCCCGCTCCGCCTCACTGTGATCTTCGGGGTCTAAAGCATTGAGAGATCTGCCATCCAGACCAGTGATAGCGGTTACATTCATAAATAGTTCATGTGGACGATTAGTGGGGTACACCCAGACCTTGAGCCGGGGAAGAGAATATCCCTTTTCTGCTCTTGCCCGCAGCATAAGATCCCCGACCGCATCCGGAGAAATGGTATCTACTCCCCAGAAAGATAAAAAAGCATCAATATCTACATTACCCAGGCGAAATATCATAGTAGGATTCTGAATATCCCCCCCATCTCCAAGGGTGTAGGGCAGACCGGCCCGATAGATCAGATCTGCATCTCCAGTGGCATCAATCAGCATGTCAGCCCGTATCTGAGCCAGACCCTGTTTTGTATCAATCACGACTCCAAGAAATTCATCTCCATCCATGATCACTCCCAGAATTGACACATGATAAAGTATTTTTGCCCCTGAAGCAATCAGCATATCCTCTGCTGTCTCCTTCCATCCCTGCGGATCGAAAGGAACCAGCCAGGTTTTCCCATATAACTGTGGCAAAGTAACATGGCCTCTTTTTTTCATCTGACGGTAAAATCGATCCGCCCATCCAAACACAGCCTGTCTGGGCATATCTGATTCCGGATGATTGCTGCAGAAAAATAAACCACAGATTGTTCCGGAGTAACCGGCTACAGCCGCTCCACCCAGGAAACCATGTCGTTCCAGCACAAGAGTTTTCCTTCCCCGTCTTGCACTTGTCTCAGCCGCTGCTACCCCCGATGGCCCTCCTCCGCAAACAAGAACCTCTACGTGATCGTAAACAGGGAGACTGCAGTTTTTATCATAGATGATCCGTCCTTCATACATTTTCTTCATGGGCTTCCCCCTCTCTGAGATACCGGTCAAAGAAATCCAGAATATGGTTTGTATTTTCTGGTGTGCGAAATTCGTCTACAGCATGTCCCAGTCCCGGGAAAAGTTCCAGGATGACCTTTTCTTCTCCAATGACCTTTTCCAGCCTATCTGCAAATAAGATGCTCTGCTGAAAGGGAACATTATCATCTGCCAGTCCATGCTGAATAAGAAATGGTGGGCATTGTTTTCTGATATATGTTTCCGGATTGGCAAATGCACATGCATCCGGGATATTGTTCGGTGCATCCCCCAGCAGCAATCCTGCCATAGATCCTTTGTTTGTACAGATTTCCTGTGGATCCATTCCATACTGCATAATCTGTTTCTGCCATTTTTGAATATTGATTACAGGATATAATACCGCTGCGCATTGTACTGTTGATGAATATTGGAGATACTCCCCTGCGGCATCCTCCAATTCAGGAATTCCTTCTGAAACAGCTGTCATCGCTGCCAGATGACCTCCCGAAGACACTCCCCACAATCCGATTCTATCTCCATCAAGAGAGTACTTCCCAGCATTTGCCTTAAGAAACCGGATGGCTGCTTTGATGTCAAAAACCTGCTGGGGAAACTTCCACTCCGGACTCTTGGCAAATTCTACAGAAACAACAGCATATCCTCTTTTCAGTCCCTCCAGAACAGGAGCGAATTTCAGAGAACTTTTCACACCGCAGAACCATCCTCCGCCGTGAATATCCATAAGAACCGGAAAGGGACCATCTCCAGTTTCGGGCAGATAGATATCCAGGAGTTCCTCTTTATGTGCTGTCCCATACGGGATATCCAGATATTTCCGAGAGATTTCCGGTGTCTTAAGGACAGTATTTGTATCATGATTTCTCACAAGATTCATTGGTCATCCTCCCTTCACATCACAGTTTGTTCATAAAAAGCTTCTTTAGGTCCTCTCTTCCGATATGGGCAATATTATTAGCCATATTAGCGGAGGTCATAGAAGAATCCACAATCTCATCCAAATCCTTCTCGCTGACACCGAGCTCAGACAATCTGGTTCTCATACCAAAAGCCTTTTTTGTGTCATTCAACCAACTGGAAAGTGCATGGATATCAGAGAATCCAAGTTCAGCTGCATAACCGTTAAGCTCTGGTTTCACTCTGGCATTTTCTTCCAACCAGGCATCAAGAGTAAATGCACAGGCTTCTCCATGAGGCATGTGATACTTCGCTGTCAGAATGTAAGAACATGCATGGGAGCCGGTTGTTCCAGTCTGAGAGAAAGCCAGTCCGGCAATCAGGCTGGCCTTTGCCATCGCTGCTCTTGCTTCTTTATTACTTCCATCCCTGACAGCTTTGGTAAGAGATGCTATCGCCAACTTTGCAGCACAAAGTGCCAGTGCATCTGTTGCTTTAGTTGCTTTCACACTTGCCATGGCATCAAAGGAATGGGCAAGTACATCAAGCCCACAGGCAGCCGTCACTTTTTCCGGCATGGTCCAGGTCAGAACAGGATCGACCAGAGCAACTTTAGGAAATATCTCAGGACTGAAAATTGCCGCCTTTATCTGTTTTACCGGATCGCTTAAAACAGCTCCAGCCGTAACTTCCGAACCAGTCCCTGCTGTGGTCGGTATAGCCATGACAGG